>DASXNR010000554.1:0-3107 GCA_036494925.1 Acetobacteraceae bacterium | reverse complement strand
CGCAGGATGCGGGCGCGCGTTGTTGCGACGTATTTGCGAGGTGCGCTGATCTGGGATGGCACGAGCGTGCTGGCGCAGCCGGGCAACGGGCGCTTCGTCGGGCGGCAGATGCACTGACGATGGGGACGCGCGATGAGCGGTGCACTGTTTCGCCCGCGCAGAAGGCCACTGCTGCGGCTGACACTGGCTCTCGGCACGGGTGCCGTGGCGGTGTTCGTGACCATCGTCGCGATCTGGCTGCGCATCAACGTCGTGCCGCCCGACTGCGCAGACCCTCGGACGCTCGCTTTGGTGCGCAGCAGCCTGACCGGCCGCTTCAAGCTGCCGGCCGGCGTCACGCTTGCGAACATTCAGACCCACGCCGGCGGCTATTTCGCGTTCCGCTTCGCCTGTGAGGCCGATCTGCGCGGCATCGATCCGCACGACCTGCCGCCCGGCACCGCAGTTCCCGGTTCGGTCACCTATGTCAGCCGATTGACCGATGGCGGCCGGCGTCATGAAGTGACGGTCCGCGTCTACCCGCTGCTGATACTGCAGCAGGTGCAATAGGCCGCTCACATCGCCAATGCGGTGCCGATCGGCTAGGGTCCCGCCGGCAGACCAGGAGATTTCCACATGACCGAAGCCTGCATCGTCGGCTGGGCGCATTCGCCGTTCGGCAAGCTGGACGATCCCGACATCGAGGCGCTGATCGGCCGCGTCGCACGCGCCGCGATCGATGATGCCGGCATCGCGCCCACCGATGTCGAGGCGAGTTTCGTCAGCCTGTTCAACAACGGGTTCTCGGCGCAGGACTTTCCGGCGTCGCTGGTGCTGCAGCACGTGCCGGAGCTGCGGTTCCGGCCGATCACGCGGTACGAGAATGCCTGCGCGTCGGGCTCGGCGGCGGTGCATGGCGCGCGCGATTTCCTGGCCGCGGGGCGCGGCCGGTTCGCGCTGGTGATCGGGGTGGAAAAGATGACCGCGACGGCCGGTGCGCAGGTTGGCGACATCCTGCTGAAGGCGAGCTACCAGAAGGAGGAGGCTGATATCCCGGCGGGATTTGCCGGCGTGTTCGGCCGCATCGCGGAGCGGTATTTCCAGCGCTATGGCGACCAGTCGGATGCGCTGGCGGCGATCGCGGCGAAGAACCACAGGAACGGCGTGGACAATCCGTATGCGCAGATGCGCAAGGACCTGGGCTACGAGTTCTGCCGGCACGTCAGCGAGAAGAACCCGTATGTCGCGCCACCGTTGAAGCGGACCGACTGCTCGCTGGTGTCCGACGGCGCGGCGGCGCTGGTGATGACGGACGAGGAGACGGCGCACAGCCTGGGCAAGGCGGTGCGATTCCGTGCCGCGGTGCAGGTGAACGATTTTCTGCCGATCTCGAAGCGCGACATCACGCGGTTCGAGGGTGCCGCGGAGGCGTGGCGTCGCGCACTGGACGCTGCCGACGTGAAGCTCGGCGAGTTGTCGTTCGTTGAGTCGCACGACTGCTTCACCATCGCCGAATTGCTCGAGTATGAGGCGATGGGACTGACCGCGCCGGGCCAGGGTGCGCGCGCGGTGCTGGAGGGCTGGACGGCGAAGGACGGGCGGTTGCCGGTCAATCCGTCGGGTGGACTGAAGGCGAAGGGGCATCCGATCGGCGCCACCGGCGTGTCGATGCACGCGATCACCGCGATGCAGCTCACCGGCCAGGCGGGCGCCATGCAGTTGCCGAAGGCGGATCTCGCCGGCGTGTTCAACATGGGAGGCGCGGCGGTGGCGAACTACGTATCGATCCTGGAGGCAGTGCGATGACCCAGGGCGCGCCCAACGAGATCGCGGCGATCAAGGACTACCACGCCCACGTCTATTATGACCCGTCCACCAGGCAGCGCGCCGCGCTGCTGCGCCAATGGGTGGAGGAGCGGTTCGTCATGCGGATGGGAAGCTGGCACGACGAACCGGTGGGGCCACATGTCCAGGCGATGTATCAGATCGCGTTCGCGCCGGAGCTGTTTCCGACGCTGGTGCCGTTCCTGATGATGAACCGCATGGGGCTGACAGTGCTGGTGCATCCGCAGTCCGGCCGCCCGCGCGACGACCACACGGTGAACGCGATGTGGCTGGGCGCGGTGCTGCCGGTGAAGACCGAGGTGCTGCGCGAGGTGGGGTAGCGGCGGGAACCTCGCGCGCACGCCCGGTCAGGCCAGGATCGACGTGCCGGTCGTGGTAGGTGCGGTGGTGCCGTAGGACTGCAGCGCCTGCATCACGTCGGTGGCGAATACGCTCGCCGACTGGTTGATCTGGCCCGTGCTGAGCGAACCGCCCTGCAGCATCGGGTCGATCTCAGCCGCCAGTTGCTGCGCCGCGCCATTCATCGATCCGCCGTCGCCGCTGCCATCCGAGTGATGGTGATGATGGTGATGAACGGCGCCAGGAGCCTGATTGGATGCAGTCTGGCTGGTGGAGGTTGCCGTTGCGTCGGCGCCGGTCGCCGCCGGGGTGGTGGCCGTGCCGGCGTTGCTGCCGGATTGCGCGAACATCGCCTGCAGGTCCGCGGAGAACGCCTGCATGAACGCCGACACGTTGCTGTTGGCAGTGGGCGAGCCGGTGTTCGCGATGCTGCTGCTGGCCGGACCTGCAGCCGCAGGGGTGGCGGCGGTCGCACCGGCCGTCGTCTGGTTCTGCGGCGGCCACCAGTTCGAGCAGCCGCTGACGCCGTTGATTGACATGGTTGTCACCTGTTGTGGTGTGTCCATGACGTGTGCATCGCACGTGCCAGGATGAAACGGCCTGGATTCGCCCGGAACAGTGGCGCTGCGCGATCCGACACTCGGTCGTATTTGCCTCGCGGGGCGAAATCTGCCCGGCATTCGCCGCAGGCCCGGGGCGCGACGGACGTCACGCCACCAGACCGCTGGCCTGCACCGCCAGCGTGGTCAGGTCGGTGCCGCTGCCGCTCGCGCTGGATTGCGCCTGCTGCTGCATGATCAGCAGGTACTGGTCGGTGATGCTGGTGACGAACTTCGGATCCTGGAACTTCGTTACGTCGACGCGGGACGACACCGCCTGTTCCTGGGCCGTGAGGTCCTGGAAGGCGACCTCCTCGGGAATGCCGAGGGCGGTCAGCACGACGG
>DASXNR010000553.1:0-26306 GCA_036494925.1 Acetobacteraceae bacterium | reverse complement strand
CCCGAAATACGAGAAATGGATGTGGTTCGGCCGCCAGGCATTGCGGTGGTTCGGCCAGGGATAGGCGCCCGGCCGGATGGTCAGGAACCGGTAGCGGCCGCGCTCGTCGGTGAACACCCGGCCGGCGCCGTGGAAATTCGGATCCAGCGGCGCATCGTGCTGGTCGGCGGGATGGTGGTAACGGCCGGTCGCATTGGCCTGCCAGATCTCCACCATCGTATCCGGCACCGGCCTGCCGTCCTCATCGATGATGGTGCCGGCCACGATGATGCGCTCGCCGATCGCCGGCTTGCCGTCGCTCATTGTCATATCGGCAAGCGGCGGAAAGTGGCCTGGCGAGAAGCTGGGGCCCGTAGTCTCGGTGATCGTCTGGGGCAGCGGATGCAGCTTCTGCTTCGGATGCCGCTTGATCGTGCCACGATACGCCGGCGCATCATACGGCGGCTGCGTACCCGGGGTGAGCGGGCGGAATGGGACCGGATCGGTCACTGGGTCCTCCAAGGTAGCCGGCGCGCGCAAGCTGTCACAGCGAACTGGCCGCTGCAATTGGCCGCAATGAACACTACCATAGCGCGTCGCCGACAACGGGAGGAGGAACCGATAATGGGTGCGACCAAGATCATGGTGATCCGTCATGCGGAGAAGCCGGCCAGATACGACGGCCAGGACTATTCGGGAGTGGACGCCACCGGCACGACCTGTGGCCCGGACGGCGAGGAATCGCTGGTCACCATCGGCTGGGAGCGCGCCGGCGCGCTGATCACGCTGTTCGCGCCGCCGTGGGGTCCCAGGACGCCGACGCTCGCGGTGCCGCAACATCTCTACGCGGCCAACCCAAAGACCAGCGATGCCGGCAAGACGCCGAGCCAGCGGCCGTACCAGACGATCGCCCCGCTGGCGACGAAGCTTGGGCTGACAATCGACACCAGGCACAAGAAGAAGGATTACCCCGGGATGGTGACGGACGCGCTCGCAAAGGACGGGGTGGTGCTGATCTGCTGGGAGCACGAGGACATCCCGCTGGTCGCGGACAGCGGTCCCGGGATCAGCCGGTGTATCCTGACTGGTAGTGGAACCTCCGGCACGCTCGGCGTTCCCTCGTCCTGGCCGAAGGGCCCCGGCGGTGCGCGCTATGACCTCGTCTGGGTGTTCGACCGCCCGTCGGGCACCGGCCCGATCACCGGCTTCACGCAATTCGCGCAGAGGCTGCTGCCCGGTGACGCGTAAGCTATAGCGGCGCCCGAAATCACCCCGCCAGGGCGGCGATCAACGCCTGTGCCTTGGCGCCGACCGTCTCCGGGCTGTCCCCCGGCCGGTAGATCGCCGACCCAATTCCGAAACCCGCGGCGCCGGCGGCGCGCCACGCCGCCATATTCGACGCGTCGATGCCGCCCACCGGAAGCACCGCGGTCCCGGCCGGGAGCACCGCAAGCAGCGCACGCAGCACCGCGGGACTGGCCGCCTCCGAGGGGAACAGCTTCAGCCCGTCCGCCCCCGCCGCCAGCATGGCGAACGCCTCCGCCGGCGTGAAGAACCCGGGCACCGCCAGCAGACCGTCCTGCTTCGCTGCCCGCGCGATCGCCGCATCGGCGTGCGGCGTGACGATCAGCCTGCCCCCGGCGCTGGCGATTTCCGCAACCTGCGCCGGCCTCATCACGGTGCCGGCACCAATCAGCAGCCGGTCGCCGAACGTGCGCGCCAGCAGCGCGATGCTTTCCATCGGCCGCGGTGAATTCAGCGGCACTTCGACGATGGCGACGCCTTGCCGTTCGAGCGCCGCACCGATCGCCACGACTTCGTCCGGCTTCACCCCGCGCAGGATCGCGATCAGCGGACAGCGCCCGAGCCAGGATGTCAGTTCCATGTCGCTCGCCCGCCGATGAGAGCCAGGCCGCGCGCTGCAGCCTCGCCATCATGGCGCTCGGGATATCCGCCATGCGCCGAGATCGCCCGCCCGTACAGCATGGTCAGCTCCGGCGCACCGATCACGTGCACGACCACGCCTCGACGCCCTGCCAGCGCCGAGCGCACCTCGTGGCCGATCAGGATGCCGGACAGGTAGGCGGCGGCATCGGTCTCGGCCAGTTGGCCCGCCAGCACCAGCGACCGCGCGCCGAAGATGTGGTGCAGCAGCCCGCCGGGATCGCCGCACCGCTGCACGCCAGCGTCGAACGGCGCACCGTCCGCTGGACCCTCGCGCATCATGCGCCCAAGGATCGTGTGGCCGCGCAGCGCGCCGAAGGTTTCGCCGGTCATATGCGTGGTGAAGCCGACGATGCGGCCCTCCTCGACCCGCACCCATTTCGAGTGCGTCCCCGGCAGGCAGGCCAGTCCGCTGCCGCCCATCGCCCCCAGCACGCCGAACACCTGTGTCTCCTCGCCGCGCATCACCTCGGCGACGCTCGCATCATCCGCGGCAGACAGGCCGGGCACCAGCTTCACCTGGCCCCAGTCGAACTCGATCTCCACCAATCCGGCGGCAACCTCCGGCGCGCCGACCGGGCACGCCAGATAGGGCGCCTCCCGCCAGCCCTGCCGGCTGCCGATCATCCCCGACAGCAGCACGTGGTCCTCGCCGGCAGCGAGCCACGGTCCGACCTCCTCGCGCAACGTGTCGGCGAAGCGGTTATCGGGCACATTGAGCAGGCCCCGCAGCGCGGTGCGGCGGTCGCGAATGGTCCCGTCCTTCGCGATGCGGAAGGCGCGGAAGCTGGTGGTGCCCCAATCGACGCCGATCATGGATCGTTCCCCCTATCCTTCGTCCGAGGCGAGCAGCGCCGCATTGCCTCCGGCCGCCGCAGTGTTGATGGATAAGACGCGTTCTTCGGCAAATCGATACAGCGTGATCGGTCCCCCGGCCTTCGGCCCGGAGCCGGAAAGGCCGCGCCCGCCGAACGGCTGCACACCGACCACCGCACCGATCTGGTTGCGGTTCACGTAGGAGTTGCCGATCCGCAGCCGCTCCGCAATGCGCCGCTGCGTAGCCTCGATGCGGCTATGGATCCCGAGCGTCAGGCCGTAACCGGTGGCGTCGATCGCATCCATCAATCCGTCCAGCCGATCCGCCGCGTAACGCACGATACACAGCACTGGCCCGAAGATCTCCGCGTCCAGCGCACTGGCCTGTTCCAGCAGAACAGCGCGCGGCGCGAAGAAGCTGCCATGCTCGGTGCCGGGTGCCAGCGGCAGCGCGAACAGCGGCGTGCCGAGCTGTGCCGCCGCGCGTTCCAATGCTGCGCGTGCGTCCTCGTCGATTACCGGGCCGACATCGGTCGCGGGGTCGAGCGGATCACCGATCAGCAATGTCTCGGCGGCGCCGTGCAGCATGTGCAGCACGCGGTCGGCGATGTCGTCCTGCACGCACAGCAGTCGCAGCGCCGAGCAGCGCTGGCCGGCCGAGCCGAACGCACCGGTCAGCACGTCGGTCACCACCTGCTCGGCCAGCGCGGAGCTGTCCACGATCATCGCGTTGATGCCACCGGTCTCCGCGATCAACGGAACGATCGGTCCCGGCCGCGCGGCCAATACCCGTGCGATCGCCTGCGCGGTCTCGGTGCCGCCGGTGAAGGCGACACCCGCTATGCGTGGATCGTTCACCAGCGCCTGCCCAACCGTTCCGTCACCCGGCAGCAGTGCCAGTGCGGAAGCCGGTACACCGGCCTCGATCAGCAGCCCGACGCCGCGGGCCGCGACCAATGGCGTCTGCTCGGCGGGCTTGGCCGCCACCGCGTTGCCGGCGGCGAGCGCGGCGGCAACCTGACCGGTGAAGATCGCCAATGGGAAATTCCACGGCGAGATGGCGGCGAACACGCCACGCCCGCCGAGCGCCCAGGTGTTGCGCTCGCCGGTAGGTCCGGCGAGTTCGCGCGGCGCGGCGAAGGCGAGGCGGGCATGCAGGGCATACCAGCGGCAGTAGTCCGCCGCCTCGCGAACTTCCGCGATGCCGTCGGGCAATGTCTTGCCGCCTTCACGCGCCAGCAGGAACAGCAGTTCCTCGCGCGACGCCTCGATCAGATCGGCGGCGCGCTCCAGCACGCCGGCGCGATGCGCGCCGCCCGCCATGTCCCACTCGCGCCAACCACGCGCGAGCAAGTCGAGTTCCGCGTCGATCTCCGGCAAACCGGCATCGTCGATCGCACCGACCAGCATGCGGCGATCGGCGGGATTGTGGATCTCGCGCGTGCCTTGCGTCACGCGGCTGGCGTGGCGGTGAACCGCGGCGAGCAGCTCCGGCCCGATCGCACGGTCGGCGAGATCGACGCCGGCGGAATTGACGCGATCCGGATAAAGCGCACGCGGCAGCGGAATGCGCGGATTGCGACTGGCGCCGAGCGCGCGCATCCGCGCCACGGGATCGGCGACGATCGCCTCTTCCGGCACCGACGGATCGACCAGGCGATGCACGAAGCTGGTGTTGGCGCCGTTCTCGAGCAGCCGTCGGACCAGATAGGCGAGCAGGTCCTCGTGCGTGCCGACCGGCGCATAGACCCGCACCGGATAGGTCGCATCGTGGTACAGCGCCTCGCCCATGCCGTGCAGGCGCTGCATTTCGAACTCGTCGTCGCCCGCGCATTCCAGGACGAAGGCCAGGCTGTGCGCGTTGTGCGTGGCAAAGGCGGGAAGGATCGCGTCGCGGCATTCCAGCATGCGCCGCGCGCAGGCGAGCCAGCTCACGTCGGTCGCGGCCTTGCGGGTGAACACCGGATAGTCCGGATGGCCCTGTACCTGCGCCAACTTGATCTCGCTGTCCCAGTAGGCGCCCTTCACCAGCCGCGTCGGGATGCGATGCTGAGTGCGTCGACCCAGTTCGGCGACCCAGTCGATCAGCGGCAGCGCCCGCTTCTGGTACGCCTGCACGGCGATACCTAGTCCGTTCCAGCCCGCGAGCATCGGATCGGCCAGCACCGCGGCGAAGATGTCGAGGCTGATTTCCAGCCGGTCCGCCTCCTCCGCATCGACGGTGAGACCGATGTGAGCGGCTTTCGCAGCAAGCGCCAGATCGCTGAGCGTGCCAATCAGCGCCGGAACGCAGCGCGTCGCCTGCAACGGCTCGTAGCGCGGATGCAGTGCCGAGAGCTTGACCGAAATGCCTGACGCGCTCGCCGACGAGCTGCGGCCGATGGCACCGATCGCGTCGAGATAGGCGAGCCGGTAGCGTTCCGCATCGCCACGCGTCTTCGCCGCCTCGCCCAACATGTCGAAGCTGTAGCGCGAGCGCCGGTCGGTGCGCGCCAACGCCTCGTGAATCGTGCGGCCCATGACGAACTGCCGCGCCAGCACGCGCATGCCACGACGCAAAGCGCCTCGGATCACGGGTTCGCCAATGCGCCGGATGACGCTGCCGATCACACCGGCCACATCGTTTAGCGCCAGCACGCGGCCGGTCAGCATGAACGCCCAGGCGGACGCGTTCACCGCGAGCGAGTCGCCGTGACCGACATGGGCCTGCCAGTCCGCGGCAGCGATGCGGTCATCGATCAGCGCATCCGCGGTGGCGGCGTCCGGAATGCGCAGCAGCGCCTCGGCCAGGCATAGCAGCGCGACCCCTTCCGCGGTGCCAAGGCCGTATTCGGCCAGGAAGTCGGTGACATCCGCGCCGGGCTTGTGCGCCGCGCGCGCGGCGTGGACGAGAGAGCGGGCGCGCAGGTCCACGCGTGCAGCGAGATCGCCTGGCAATGTCGCCGCATCGAGCAACGGCGCGAGCACGTCCGATTCGGCCGCGCGATGCAGTCGCCGCATGGGGGTCCGGTCATCCGACATGCGGCCACCCTGCCACGGATCGTCGGCCGCAAGCGATGCTCCTCAGCTCAAAGCTCGAACACCTGCACCGATACTTCCATACCGTTGAAGGCGTTGCCCGGCCCTTCCCATACGCCGGAAATCGGGCATGCCCTTTCCTGCTCGCGGGCGACGGCAACGGAAATATGTTCGGCGCCAACCATTTTGTTGTTGGTGGGATCAAAGCCATGCCAACCTGCACCGGGAATATAGATCTCGGTCCAGGCGTGCGTCGCGCCATGCTGCCCTTCGCCCATTTGCACGTAGCCGGTGACGAATCGCGCGCCGAATCCCCAATGCCGTGCCGCCTCCATCATCAGCACCGCAAAGTCGCGGCATGAACCACTGCCGCGCCTGAGCGTCTCGCACGGCAGCTGGACACCTGGATCCTCGCGCTGCACGTACTGGACGGATCGATGAATGTAGCCATTGAGGTTGTTGAGCAGCTCGAAGGTTTCGATGAGCTGGCCGGGGCGGTACAGCGCCTGTAGCCATTCGTAGAGCTTCGGTCCTTCGTATGGGTAACTTGGAAGGCGGTATTGCACCAGTTCGATCTGCTCTTCGGGAGCGTACTGGAACGGAAAGTAACGGGCTGCCGGATCGATCAGGCACTCGATCGGACTGTCGCGAATGTAGTCCACATCCACCTCACCCAGAATGCTCAACCGGTTGGACGGTTCGGCGAAGGTTAGAATGGCGATCGAGTTGCCATAGATGTCGCGCAGCCAGCGGACATTGGCCTCCGGCTCCACGGTAAGTACTCCACGCACAATGTGGATATCGTGCCCCTCGCGCGGCCGCATCATCACACGGTGCGGACCGAACGTGACCGGTTGCAGGTAGTGATATTCTGTCCTGTGGACGACCCGGATTCGCTTCATGGCGTGTGTCCCGTCGTGGTTGTGTCGGTTATGACGCCACTCGATTGGCTTTAATCGTGGACGATCCGACCGATCTTCAGCTCATCCACCGTGAGCCGCCGGACATGCAAGGAGCGCACGCTCCCGCGACCGATCACGAGCCGGCCAACGGCCAGGCGGCCAATGGCGAGAGCGCCGATGGCGAGCGCTCCCAGTGCGAGCGCGCCCACTGCGCCGGCGCCGAGAGCGCGCGCCGGCGGCTGGGTCTGAGGACGGCCTGAGTCGGAGATCATCTGCGGTTCTTCGCTCCGCTCGCAATGACAGTCGTGCCGCTATCTAAACAAACCGCGATGCGTCGAAGCCGTCGGGCAATACCCCACGCGGCTTGATCATCTCATACGGTCCGCGCGCCAGGAATTGCCCCGTGCCCGGTTCCGCCTGTACCTTCCCGTCACGCATCGCCACGCGACCGCCCTTCACGGTGGCGACCGGCCAGCCGGTCACCTCCATACCCTCGTACGGCGTGTAATCGATGACGTGCTGCATCAGCGCATTGGTGATGGTGACCCGCTTGCCCGGGTCCCACAGTACCAGGTCGGCATCCGCCCCCGGCGCGATCGTGCCCTTGCGCGGATACAGTCCGAACAGTTTTGCGGGGTTGGTCGCGATCAGCCGCACATAGGTGTTGAGATCGATCCGCCCCTTCGACACGCCCTCGCTGAACACCAGAGGCAGCCGCGCGGCGAGACCCGGCACGCCGTTCGGAATATCGGGGAACGGCGCGTTGTTGCCGTGGATGCGTTTTCCCCCCTCGCCTTCGTAGCTGGCACCGCTGTGATCGGACGACACGATGTCGAGCGTGCCGCGCCGCACGTCATTCCACAGCGCCTCCGAGGTCGCGGCGTCGCGCGGGCTGGGACTGCACATGAACTTGGCGCCCTCGAAACCAGGGCGGTCCATGTCGCCGGCGCCGAGTACGAAATACTGCGGGCAGGTCTCCGCCCATACCTTCAGCCCGCGTGCCTGCGCCCGGGCGATCTCCTCCGCCACTTCCGAGCATGACACGTGGAACACCTGGATCGGCTGGTCCACCATCTCGGCCAGCGCGATGGCGCGATAGGTTGCCTCGCGCTCCACCACCTTGGGCCGCGACCACGAATGGTATTTCGGCGCGCTGCGCCCATCCTCCATCAGCGCCGCGGTGCGCCAGCGGATCGCCTCGTAGTTCTCGCAATGCACCGTCACCAGCGCGCCGGTGCGTCGTGCGGCCGCCAGCACGCGGATGAACTCGCGGTCGTCGAGGTGCGACGGCTCGTAGGTCAGGAACACTTTCAGGCTGCGCACGCCCGACGCCACCACTTCGGGGATCTCATCGCGCACCACTGCATCGGACGGATCGGTGATGATCTGGTGGAAGCTGTAATCCACCATCGCCTTGCTCGCGCGCCGATGGTACTCGGCCAGCGTATCGCGGATGCCGTGGCCCTTGAACTGGGCGGCAAACGTGATGACGGTCGTGGTCCCTCCGGCGAGACACGCGGTACTGCCGGTGACAAAGCTCTCCTCGTCCGCGCCACCGTTCGGACGCAGCTGCTCGATATGACAGTGCGTATCCACACCGCCCGGCATCACGTAGAGGCCGCCGGCATCGAGCGTGTCCTTGCCTTCCAGCTTCTCGCCGATCGCGGCGATGCGGCCATCGCGCACGCCGATATCGGCGCGATATGTGTCGGCGGCCGTGACCACCGTGCCGCCGCGGATCACCAGGTCATAGTCGGCCATATGCTGCCTCCGGTCAGAAACGGGAACTCGGCCGGTAGAATGGCGCATGTGCCGCCGGGTCGAAATAGCCGGCGTAGAACGCCTTCACGTGCGGCAGCAGCGCCTTCGACAGTTTTCGACGTTCCACCTCGTCGTCCGCCAGCGCCTTGTTCAGATCGTCGTGCAGCGCACGCAAGGCGCCATCGCGATCCACCTTGGTGAAGCGGCCATCGGCGTAGATTACCTCGCCGTCGCAGACCACCGTGCGCACTCCCTGCGCCTTCGCGCGCTGCAGCACCGCATCCAATAGTGGCGTCTCCGCATCGAGATACGGCCAGCTCACCTGCTGCCAGTCTATCAGTACCATGTCGGCGGCGCGCCCGACCTCCAGCACGCCCAGCCGGTCGCCGAACCCCGTCGTCTTCGCCCCACCCGAGGTTGCCATGCGGAACACCTGCGCCGGCGTCGGCACATCGTCCTCCATGCCCGGCACGCGATGCGCGCGCAGCACCATGCGCATCTCCTGCAGCATATCGCGGTCGTCGTTGATACCGGCTTCATCGAGGCCGATGGCGGTGTTGATCCCCTTCGCCTCGAACACGTTCAGCGCCGCGACGCCGGAACGCAGGCGGAAGTTGGACGAACAGTTGTGGCAGACGCAGGTGCCGGTGGCGGCGAGCCGGTCGATGTCGGCCTCGTTCAGCCACACGCCGTGGCCCAGCGTCATCTGTGGCCCGAGCAGACCGAACCGGTCGATATATTCCACCGCGGTGCAGTCGCCGCGCCGGCGCGCATATTCCTTCTGATACGCCGTCTCCAACAGATGCATGTGCAGCGGCACGTCGAACCTGCGCGAGGTATCGGCGAACCGGGTCAGCGCGGCATCCGAACACCAGTGCAGATTGGCCGGCGACAACTGGATCTTCACCCGGCTCTTGTTGTGGTGTTGTCCATGCAGGTTCTCGAACACCGCGAAGAAATCATCCAGCGAGAGCTGGAACCGGTCGTACCAGCGCTGCACCGGCCCGCGCAGCTCCGCCGGCAGGCTGGCGACGAACACGGCGTCGTCCTGGTACACCAGCCGGTTCTGGTCGCGCACCGAGAACGAGTACGACACGCGCATCCCGACATCCTGGTACGCGCGGATCACGTCCTCGCAGCGTGTCTCTACCTCGGCCAGCTTCCCGGGCGCCCAGCCGTGCAGATGCTGGACCGTGGTGATGCCCGAGGCGATCATCTCGAACGCCGAATACAGCGTGTCGAGATACAGGTTCACGTTGCGCATCACCATGCGGGTGACGAACCACAGCTCCAGCGGCATGTCCGGCGAGCCGAGCTGCACCGGCGTCAGGCCGACATGGTGGTGGCCGTTGACGAACCCCGGGAGCAGGATTTCGTTGCCGGTGCCGATCACCGGGACGGCCGGATGCTGCCGTCGCAGATCGGCGAAGGTACCGATCGCGGTGATGGTGCCGTCCTCCTGCAGCACCGCGCCGTCGGCGATCTCTTCCCAACGATGACGATCGATCGCGCGCGTGATCATCGCGCGGCTGCGGATCAGTGATGCGGGCATGGCATGCTCCCTCGCCGTGGCGAACCTTATCCGGCATGCTGGCCCGCCATGCGCCTCTCCCACAAGACGATCCGCGCCACCGGCAACCCGGTGACGATCCATTTCGACGGCCAGCCGATCCCATCACTCGAAGGCGAGACCATCGCCGCCGCGCTGTCGGCCGCCGGCGTCGTCGCGTTCCGCCACACTGCCAGCGGAGCGCCGCGCGGTCTGCATTGCGGCATGGGCGCCTGCTTCGACTGCGTGGTGACGGTGGACGGCCGCATCGGCCAGCGCGCCTGCATGACCAAGGTGGCAGACGGCATGGTGGTCACCGGCGACGCGCCTCTGCCGCTGGCGCCGCTCGGCCGCGAACCCGAAGGCGCGCAGGCCGAGGAGCGCGTGTGCGACGTGCTGGTGGTCGGCGCCGGCCCGGCGGGGCTGTCGGCAGCGATCGCCGCTGCCAGGGCGGGTGCCTCGGTCGTGGTGCTGGACGAACGCAGCGCCACCGGCGGGCAGTACGCCAAGCCGCTCGCCGACAGCCACGCCGACACCGCGCCCGATCCGCAGTTCCTGCTGGGCGCGCAACTGCGCGATCGCGCGATCGCGGCCGGTGCTCGGATCGAGACCGAGGCTACCGTCTGGGGCGGCTTCGCCGCCGACGAGATCGCCGCGCTGGTGGACGGCCGCGCGACAACCTTCCGTCCCCGCCGGCTGGTGCTGGCGCCTGGCGCCCACGAGCGGCCGGTGCCGCTGCCCGGCTGGACCCTGCCCGGCGTGATGACCACCGGCTCGCTGCAAACCCTGGTGCGCGCGCAACGCGTCTGCCCGGGCGAACGCGTCCTGATCGCCGGCAGTGGGCCGCTCAACCTGCAGCTCGCCTGCGAATTGCTCGCCGCAGGGATGAGGCCGCTGGCCGTGGTGGAAGCGGCGCCGCGGCCGTCGCCGGCCACATGGCGTGCGGCATGGACCATGGCGCGCACCTCGCCCGACCTGATGCGCGAGGGCTTCGGCATGCTGCTCAAGCTGAAGCGTGCCGGCGTGCCGGTGCTGTGGTCGGCGCAGGCGGAGGAACTTCGCGGCGACGGTCGCGTGCAGTCCGCGCGCATTGCCGGCCACGGGTTCGATCGCAGCTTCGATGTCGATGTCGTTGCGTTGAACCTCGGATTTCAGCCGGAGACCGGTCTGGCGCGCGCGCTCGGCGCGAAGCAGCGCTTCGTAGATGTCGGACTCGGTCATCTGGCGTGTGACACCGACGATGACGGCCGCACCTCGGTGCCCGGCGTGTTCGCGGCCGGCGACGGCGCGACACTCGGCGGATCGCGCGTCGCGATGGCGCGCGGGCGGCTGGCGGGCCTGGCAGCGGCACGCGAGCTTGGCTTTCAGGGGGCGGACGAACCGGCCACGCGGACGGCACTGCGGCGGGCGCTGGCATTCCAGGACGCGCTGTGGACGCTGTTCCGGCCGATCCGCCTGCGCCCCGGCGCGCTGACCGACGACACCATCGTCTGCCGCTGCGAGGAGGTGACCGCCGGCCGCCTGCGCCAGGAACTGGCCAATGGCCTGACCTCGCTGCCGGCACTGAAGAAGGCGACGCGCGCCGGCATGGGACGCTGCCAGGGCCGCTTCTGCTCAGCCACGATCGCGCGGCTCTGCCCCGACGCGCCGGACGACCACGCATTCGCCGCACCGCGCGCGCCGCTGCGTCCGGTGCCGGCCGCGCCGCTGATGTTCGCGGCAGAGGAGTTCGAGGCGCCGCTGGTGGAACTGCCCAATCCGGCGGTGCGTCTGCATCGCGTGCCGCCGCTGCCGCAGGAGATGCGGCGCTGCGATGTGCTGGTGATGGGCGGCGGCCTCGCCGGCCTGTGCAGCGCGTATTTCCTGGCGCGCGACGGCGTCGATGTGCTGCTCGCCGAACGCGACGAGGCGGGCATGGCGGCGAGCACCGCCAACGCCGGCAGCCTGCACGTGCAACTGCTGTCCTATGACTTCACCGACGAGACACCGGAGGACGGCGGCCAGGCGGCGCACACCCTGCCGTTGGCGCCACGCTCCATCGCGCTGTGGAAGCAGTTCGCGGCGGAGGCCGGCGAGGACCTCGGCATCCGCACCGAAGGCGGCCTGATGCTGGCGGAAGACGCGGCGGGGCTGGAGTGGCTGCGCCGCAAGTCGGCGATGGAGCGGCGCTGGGGCATCGAGAGCCACGTACTCGGCGCCAACGAACTGCGCGCGCTGGCGCCGGCACTGTCGGAGCACATGGTCGGCGCCGATTTTGTTCCGGCGGAGGGCTACGGCGATCCGCTGCGTGGCACCCTGGCGGTGCTGAAGCTGGCGCAGCGCGCCGGCGCACGGCTGCTGCGGGGCGCCGAGGTGCAGGCGATCACGCGCGAGGGCACGGCGTGGCACGTCCAGACGTCGAAGGGGAAAATTGTCGCGGGCCGGGTGGTGAACGCCGGCGGTCCGTGGTCGGCGCGCATCGGCCGCATGGTGGGGCTGGAGCTCCCGGTCACCGGCACCGTGCAGCAGGTGATCGTCACCGAGCCGGCGCCGCCGCTGACCAGGCACCTGATCGCGCTCGCCAACCGCCATCTGTCGCTGAAGCAGCAGGCGAGTGGCGGTTTCCTGGTCGGCGGTGGCTGGTTCGGCGGCTTCGATCCGGCGAGCGGGCGATCGCACAATCTGCGCCGCAACATCGAGGGCAATCTGTGGGTGTGCGCACGCGCCCTGCCGGTGCTGCGTTGCCTGTCGTTCGTGCGCGCGTGGACCGGCATCAATTCGTCGATCGACCGCGCGCCGATCCTGGGCGAGGCGCCGGGGCTGCCGGGGTTCTTCAACGCGGTCAGCGCGAACGGCTACACGCTGGGGCCGGTCATCGGACGGATCACCGCCGATGCGGTGCGCGGCGAGGCGGTCGATCCGCATTATCGGCTGGAGCGGTTCGGGTAGCGGACGCTTCGATGGTTTCGCTGCGGCTGTGCCCATCCTACGCCTTGCTTGCGAGGGTGGATCGTAGGATGGGTTGAGCGCGCAGCGAAACCCATCGAAGGTGATGTCCGATGTCCGCTACCTTGCCGTTGCGGCAGCCCATCGAAGGCCCCTCCGCCTGGATCGGCGCTGAAATGCGCGGGCGCGAGTCAGAGTGGAGCTATCGCCTGTCGCCACCTGAAGCCGCCGAGATCGAAGCGGCGCTGAAGTCGGTGCAGGCGCGCGGCCTCGATATCGCCGCGATCCGCCGCGAGGACTTCCCGCTGCCGACGCTCGGTCCGGTGCTCGACCGGCTGCGCGCCGACGTGCTCAACGGACGCGGCTTCGTGCTGCTGCGCGGCGTGCCAGTGGAGGATCGGCCGATCGCCGAGAGTGCCGCCGCCTATTGGGGCATCGGCAGCTATTTCGGCAGCGCCCGTTCGCAGAACGCGAAGGGGCATCTGCTCGGGCATGTCTACGACCTCGGCGGCAGCAGCGCGACCGATCCCACGATCCGCAGCTATGCAACCTCGGAACGCCAGAACTTTCACATCGATCGCTGCGATGTCGTGGCACTGCTGTGCCTGCGGCGCGCGAAATCGGGCGGGCAGTCGGCGATCGTCAGTTCGATGACCGTGCACAACGTCATGCTGGCGCGCCGGCCCGATCTGCTGGAGCGTCTGTATCGGCCGCTCCCGGTCGATCGGCGCGGCGAGGTGCCGGAGGGCAAGGCGCCGTTCTACCAGGCGCCGGTGTTCAACGAGCATGCCGGCAAAGTGTCGGTACTGTATTCCCGGCTGCATATCGGCTCGTCGCAGCGGTTTCCCGAGGCGCCGCGGCTGACGCCCGAGGATATCGAGGCGCTCGATATGCTGGCGGATCTCGCGGGCGAGCCCGAATTGCGGCTCGACATGAATTTTGCGCCGGGCGACATCCAGTTCCTGCACAACCACACCATCCTGCACGCCCGTACGGGATACGAGGACTGGCCCGAGGTCGAGCGCAAGCGCCATCTGCTGCGGCTGTGGCTGTCGCCGCCGGGCGCGCGGCCGTTGCCGCCGGTGTTTTCCGAGTGCTACGGCGACATCACGATCGGTGATCGCGGCGGCATCATCTGCCAGGACACGCGGCTGCACGCGCCGCTGGTGCCGGGGTGAGCGACTCTACCAGCGAGGCAATATCGCGCACGGTTACCCTCGTCCTCGGCGCATCCGCGACGTGTCACGGCAGCGCGCGAAAGGCGATCAGGGGTAGTTGCGCGACGAGCCGGCGAACATGTTCTTCCGAGCCGTCATAGTCCCAACCGAGAAAGTGACTCAACACCGACCGCATGATGGGGGCGATGATCCGGTTACGTCGTTGGTATCGTGTCAAAACCCCTACCGCCTCCCACTGATCGACAAAACGGTAGGTCACAGTTAGACGCTTTGATCCAATGACCACTTCCACGTTCGGCGTTGCGCGAATATTGCGAAGCCAGTTTGAATTCGCACCATAGGCATTCATTACGACTGCCTCCGGACCTTCCTTCCGATACTCGATGATCTCCAGAACGGTTCGGCGGCGCAGGCCGGTTCGGCGTCCGACCTGGATCAGCAGCAGA
This sequence comes from Acetobacteraceae bacterium, assembly GCA_036494925.1. GTDB lineage: Bacteria > Pseudomonadota > Alphaproteobacteria > Acetobacterales > Acetobacteraceae > JAMXLO01. The sequence continues at coordinate 11,788 of DASXNR010000553.1, read as the reverse complement.
AAGCGATGGCCGATCAGCCAGCCGCACCGGCAGCGGTAAAAAAGTACCGGCACCCGAAACAGCAGGCGCAAAGCCCTACCCGGTCGCGTCGCTGTCACAGACGGCTACCTCGACGGCAACGAGTCGGTCGCATTCCCGCCCGAACGCCCGAGTGCCCCGTGGGTAGCGGGATGATCTGACCGGACGGGTTCACGATGTCCGATGGACTCACTGAACGAGCAGTCTCCGAGTTCTGTAGCCGTGGCCGGAAGCCGGACTGATCCGCGCGCTTGCCGCCGGAATGTGCCCGGCCGCCGCGTCGAGGGTGACGGAACTTGGCCGCGATGTCGCTTCTGCCAGGATTCGTCTTTACGCCCCCAACCCCACGCGCGACTGTGTACTCTATGACCTCCCTCTCCACCCGCCTCGACCGCATCGTCGAAACCCTCCCCCGTAGCTACCCGGGACCCGGCGGCGCCATCGCCGCCCTGCGCGACGGCGAGGTGCTGCTGCGTCACGCCTGGGGCTGGGCCAACGCCGAACGCCGCATCCCGTTCACGCCGCGCTCGCTGTTCCGCATGTGCTCGATCACCAAGCAGTTCACCTGCGCGGTGGTGCTGGACGCGTTCCCCGACCCGTCGGTGCTGGATGGCGACGTGCGCGCCCGCCTGCCGCTGCTGGAGCAGCCCGCCCCCACCGCGCTGCACCTGTGCCACAACCAGTCCGGCCTGCGCGACTACTGGGCGGTGGCGATGCTGTACGGCTCGCCCGCCGAGGCCCCGTTCGGCGACGCCGAGGCCGCCCGCGTGATCGCCGGCGCCCGCACACTGCACTTCACGCCCGGCACCCGCCACTCCTACGTCAACCAGAACTTTCGCATGCTGTCCGACATTGTGCAGGACCGCACCGGCCGCGGCTTCGCCGAGCTGCTGCGTTCCAGCGTGTTCGACCGCGCCGGCATGTCAACCGCATTCCTGGCCGTCGACACGCGCGCCATGCCCGATGGTACCGAGGGTTACGAGGGCACGCCGGCCAGCGGCTTCCGTGCCGCGGAGAACCGCATCCTGTGGACCGGCGACGCCGGCCTCGGCGCCAGCCTCGACGACATGATCGCCTGGGAGCGCCATATCGACGCCACGCGCGACGACGCGGGCTCACTGTACCACCGTTTGTCCGCGCCGGTGCACTTCGCCGACGGCGCCCCGGCCGTTTACGGCTTCGGGCTGAACCGGGGTACCGAGCTGGGCCGCCCGGTAACCGCCCACGGCGGTGCGCTGCGGGGCTGGCGCAGCAGCCGGATGTACCTGCGCGAGGAGCGCGTCTCAGTCGTCGTCATGTTCAACCACCTGGCGGACGCGCACGACGCCGCGGTGGATCTGCTCGCCGCCGTGCTGGGCGACGCGCACCCACCGCCCGCCGCCACCGCCTCCCCGGCGCCCGCGTGGCTCGGCAACTACATCGAGCCGGAGACCGGGCTCGCGGTGCGTATCGATGCACCGGATGGCAACGTCCGCCTGCGCTACGGCCACTTCCCGGAACGGCTCGACCTGCACGCCGACGGTAGCTTCCGCAGCGACAACGGGGGTGTACGGCTTCGCCACACCGTTGACGGCCTGCGGATGGACCGTCCGCACGAGAACCAGACGTCGCACCTGCTCGCGATCGACGGCACGCCCGCCAAGGATATCGCCGGCCGCTATCTTTGCGCCGAGCTGGACGCAGAACTGACCCTGGTCGACGCCGGCGGCGTGCTGTACGGCAGCTTCTCCGGCTTCCTGGGGCAGGGACGCATGGAAACCCTCGGCCCGGTCGCAGGCGATGTCTGGGTGCTGCCTTGTCCCCGCGCGCTGGACCACACGCCGCCCGGCGACTGGACGCTGGCGTTCCGGCGCGACACATCGGGCAGTGTGTCCGGCGTCGAGGTCGGCTGCTGGCTGGCCCGCCGGTTGGTCTATAGTCGTGTGGCCTGAAAGGTAGGCAGCAATGCGCCGCGACGAAGTCCTTGCCACATTACGAGCCCACGAAGTCGAACTTCGCGACGCTGGAGTGGCGGCGCTGTCGGTCTTCGGCTCGCTCGCGCGGGACGACGCCGGCTCGGCCTCGGACATCGATGCGCTGGTCCGTCTCCACGAGCAGCGACTACACGACATCCTCGGCAGCGAAGTCGATGTAGTGGCGGAGCCGGTGCGCAAGGAGCGGCTGCGAAGCGCGAGTGCCAGGGACCGGGTCGTTGCCTTCTAAGGTTCCGGCGCGACGATTTGCCGATATCCTCGACAATATCGAGCGAATCGAGCAGTTCACCGCGGGCATGAAACTCGGGGCGTTCGTGGCAGAGGAGGTCGTGATCTACGGCGAATGCAACATGATTGAACCGAAATGAACGATGCCGCATCCGAAGTCGTCTCCCTGGCGCGCGACATGATCGCGCTGGACAGCCGCAGCTTCGTCTCCAACGTGGCAGTCGCCGACCGGGTGGAAACCGCACTCGCCGGCTTCGACATCGAGCGTATCGACTACACCGACGATGCCGGCGTGGCGAAGCGCGCGCTGGTGGCGCATCGCGGTCCGCTGGGCGGCATCGCGCTGTCCGGCCACATGGACACGGTGCCCGACACCGGCTGGCAGGAGAATCCGTGGTCGGCGCGGCTCGACCCCGATGGCATCCTGCACGGACTTGGCAGCACCGACATGAAAGGCCCGGTCGCCGCCGCCATCATCGCGGCCCGTGCACTGCCCGACGGCGTGCCGGTCACGCTGCTGATCACCACCGACGAGGAGACCACCAAGCAGGGTGCGAGGCTGATCGCGCAGACCTCGGAACTGGTGCGGCGGGTGAAGCCGCACGGTATCGTCGTGGTGGAGCCTACCGGGCTCGCCCCGGTGCGCGGGCATCGCAGCCACATCGCATTCACCTGCGTGGCGACCGGCGTGCAGGCACACAGCAGCACCGGCCGCGGCCGCAACGCCAACTGGGCGCTGATCCCGTTCCTGACGGAGATGAAAGCGGTATCCGAGCGGCTGCGCAGCGACGCCAGCCTGCAGGACGCGCACTACGATCCGCCGTTCAGCGACTTCAACCTGGTGATCGACAACCACGGCGCGGCGATGAACGTGACCGTGCCGAAGGCCACCGCACGCATCAAGTTCCGCTACTCCGCCAAGGTCGATCCAGCGCCGGTGCTTGAGGCGGTGTACGGCGCGGCAGGCCGCTTCGGCATTGCGGTAAGCGAGGCGCGCGAAGGCTTCCCGCCGGAACTGCCGCCGGACCACCCGCTGGTGCGACGTTGTGTCGATCTGGTGGGCAAGCCGGCCGGCACCGCGCCGTACGGCACCGATGCCTCGGAATTGCAGGCGATCGCGCCCTGTGTCGTGCTGGGGCCGGGCGACATTGCGGAAGCGCACACGCCGACCGAGAAGGTCCGGGTGGCCGACCTCGCCGCTGCGGTGCCGGTGTTGATGAAACTGGTCGAGCGCTCAGCGCAAGGCTGAAGCGAGGTCGTTCGCGGAGAGCAGCACGTAGTCCGGCGACGCTTCGCCGCGGTCGGCCGCCGCCAGGTCGCGCGCGATGCGGTCGGCGATTCCGATGCGATAGTGCATGCCGTCCCAATAATTGTCGTCCATGCCGGTGATCGGGCTCGGCCGCATGAAATCCACCGCGATCGCGTTCGGCACGTGTGCCGCAAGCGCGGCGACACGCAACTTGCACTCACGCCATGCCGACGCACCCGGCGAATCGGCCGGCGGCATCACCTTCTGGTCGTACGGCACGAAGAACAGAACCTTGCGGGTGCTATCGGGAAATGCCGACAGGTCCGCATGCAGGCGGTCGATCGCCAGATAGTGCCAGGCCGCGGGTTCGCCGCGCCCGGGAGTCGGTATGACCGGCGGATCGTCGCGCAGGTGCATAGCGACGCGCGCCGGATCGTACCGGCTTTCGGGTGGAACGAAGCTGGTGTAGCCGTCGCTGCCATACACCTGTTTCTTGAGGCCGGTCAGGATCGCGAACTCCTGGCCGGCCTCCTGCACCGCGTAGAGGTTGAACATCTCGCCATAGCCGCGCCAAGGGCTGCCGTCATACATCCACGCGGGAAACGCACGCGGCGTGAACTTTGTTTCGGTTTCACCGGGCTCGCAGTGGCTGATGTCGATTCCGACCAGCACGAGACGTGCGGCGGGATGCGCCTGCCGGAACACTGCCATCAGGCGCGACTGCTCGTACGCCGTGGCCGCGTTCATCGCCAGATTGACGAAGCGCGCGCCGAATTCCGGGTTCAGAACGGCGGGGCGCAGCAGCCTCGTGGTCGAGGTGCCGAAGATCGCGCTGTCGAACCGGTCCGAGCGCGCCAGCGGCGGAAAGGCAAAGCGTGCGTTGGACGCAACCGGCACGCGGGCGGCGGGCGGCGACAGCGGCAGCGTGTCGAACGGGTCCACCAGCACGACGAACGCGTAGATCACCGCCACCGCCAGCACAGTGGTGCCGGCGGCGAGGCGGAAGAAGCGCCGCCAGTCAGAACTGGAAGTAGATGAAGACATTCGGCAGCCGGCCGCCGACCAGCAGCAGCAGATACGCGAGCGCAGCCCCGGCAGGCATTGCCATCCACGCCCTGGGCTCGAGCTTCTCCAGCGCCAATGCCTGACTGGTCGGGGCGAGCAGCGCGATCGCCGATCCGCCGATCAGCGCCACGACGAATTCGCGGTCGAGCGAGACCTGGCCGACACTGTGCCGCCCGAGCATCGACAGCAGCACGTCGCCGGCAATGGCGAAGCTGGCGGAGCGGAACAGCACCCAGCATCCCATCACGAACAGCAGTGTCACCGCCCACGCGACGGGGCGCGGCAGGCGCAGTCCGCTGCCCTGCCAGACATGATTTACTGCCAGTGCCGCGCCGTGCAGCCCGCCCCAGGCGACGAAGGTCCAGTTGGCGCCATGCCACAGGCCGCCGAGCAGCATAGTGACGACCACGTTCGCCGCCTGGCGCACCGGCCCGCAGCGGTTGCCGCCGAGTGGGATGTAAAGATAGTCGCGCAGGAAGCGCGACAGGGTCATGTGCCAGCGCCGCCAGAAGTCGCGGATCGACACGGCGCGATAGGGTGCGTTGAAGTTCAGCGGCAGGCGCAGACCGAACATCAGTGCGAGCCCGATCGCCATGTCTGAATAGCCGGAAAAATCGAAATAGATTTGCAACGTGTATGCGGTGGTGGCGATCCAGGCCTCGGCTGCGGACAGCGATACGGTCATCGACTTCGCGAACAGCGGATCGGCCACCATCGCCAGCGTGTCGGCCAGTGCCACCTTCTTCGCCACCCCGATCACGAACAGCACGAAGCCGCGCGACAGGTTCTCCCACATCTCCGGGCGGCGCGGATCGAGGCCGAACTGCTGGATGATCTCGTTGTGGCGGACGATCGGGCCGGCGATGAGCTGCGGAAAGAAGGTGACGAACATACAGAAGTCGAGGAAGCCGTAGATGTGCCGGTCGCCGCGGCGGAGATCGATCAGATAGGAGATTTTTTGGAACACGAAGAAGCTGATGCCGAGCGGCAGGATCAGGTTCCAGGGATGGAACGCCTCGCCCAGCAGGGCGTCCGCCGTGCCGCGGAAGAAGTCGGCATATTTGAACAGGCCGAGCATGGCGAGGTTCAGCGCCACGCCGAGGACGGGGATCCAGCTGGCGCGGGCGACGGCGAACCAGCGAGCAATCAGCCAGTTGGCGAGGGTTAGCCCGGCGAGCAGCGGGACGAAGCGGATGTCCCACCAGCCGTAGAAGAACAGCGAGGCGGCCACGACGATCGCCTGTCGCGCCATGCGGCGCGCGGCGCATGCGTAGTAGAGCGCCAGCACGATCGGCAGGAAGCCGCAGATGAAGACCTGGGAATTGAACAGCATGGAGCCCGCGGCCCCTCCGTCATGGCCGGGCTTGGCCCGGCCATCCACGTCTTCGTCGGTCACACGCAGCAAAGACGTGGATAGCCGGGGCAAGCCCGGTCATGACGACGTTGACGGCCGCCATGATCGAAGAGCGGTTCATTATCGACACTGGTATTACTCCAGCGTTTCCAGCAGTCCCGCCATCAGCGCTGCGCGTGGCCCAAGCTGCTGCCACAGGATGTGCTCGTGGCTGGCGTGCGCGCCGGAGCCGGGACAACCCAGTCCATCCAGCGTCGGCACCCCCATCGCCGCGGTGAAATTGCCGTCCGAACCACCGCCGCGATGCTGGCGCGGCAACGCGATCCCCACCGTCTCGGCGATACCGCGAGCCTTGTCGTACAGTGCCAGGATCCCCGGCGCCTCGGTGTACGGCGGACGATTCATGCCGCCCTGCACCACCACGCGGCAGCCCGGCGTCAGCGCCGTGCTCTCCAGCAGCGTGCGCTCCATGTGCGCGCCGTCCTCGGCCGAGTTCACCCGCAGGTCGATCTCGCAGCCGGCGTCCGGCGAGATCACGTTCGGCCGCGACCCGCCCCACACCGGTGCGGCGTTCAGCGTGATGCCGCGATCGAGATCGACCATGCCGTGGATCCGCACGATCTGCCGCGCCAGTTCCACCACCGCCGATGCGCCGTCCTCGAACGCCCCGCCGGAATGCGCGCCGCGGCCCTCCACCCGCATGACAAACCGACCCACCCCCTTGCGCGCGGTGACGCAGGCGCCGCCATGGCCGGCGGGTTCCGGGATCAGCACGCAGGCGGCGTCCGCGGCCTCACGCTCGATCCATTCGCGCGAGGTCGGGCTGCCAACCTCCTCGTCCGGCGTCAGCAGCAGCACGATCGGCCGCCGCGTGGCCACCTTCTGGTGCAGGATCGAACGCACCGCATGGAATGCGAGGAAGCTGCCCGCCTTCATGTCGTAGATGCCCGGTCCGTGCGCCTTCTTGCCATCGACCTGGTACGGCATGCCGTCCAGCGTGCCGTGCGACCACACCGTGTCGAGATGGCCGGCGACCAGCACCGGCCTGCCCTTGCCCGGCGTGCGAGCGATCAGGTTGTCGCCGAAACCGTCGCGGCCGGGAATGCGGGTGAGCGCGGCACCGGCCCGCGCCAGTTCGCCCTCGGCCAGGTCCATCAGCCGGTTGACCGAGGCGGGGTCCGTGGTGGGCGTTTCCATCGTTACCCAGGTGGCCAGCTCGGCCAGAAGATCCTCGGAACGTCCCACGTGGGTCTGCGGCATCGGTTGGTCCTGGGCGGTTGGGGGGTCAATGGCGTGTGCAGTCCCGCACCGCCCGCTGTCAAGGCGACGAGGCGCGTCGCGGCTCGTTCACCAGTACCTCGACGCTGGCGGTGCGGCCCGCCAGCAGGCGGACGCCGGGCGGGACGTGATCCAGAGCGATGCGCACCGGCACGCGCTGCGCCAGCCGTACCCAACTGAAGGTCGGGGTGACATTGGCCAACATGTCGCTGCTGGCCTGACGCTGGCGGTCGGCGATGCCGCCGGAAATACTTTGCACGTGGCCCTCGATGAGCTGACTCTCGCCCATCAGCCGCACCCGCGCGCGGTTGCCTTCCTGGATCTGCGGCAGTTTGGTTTCGTCGAAATAGCCCTCGACGTAAATGCTGCCGGTATCGACCAGCGCAAACACCGCTACGCCCGCGGTCACGTAGTCGCCAGGCCGCATGCTGAAATTGGTGACGATGCCATCGACCGACGCGCGGACCTCCGAACGGTCCAGGTTGAGCTGGGCCACGTTGCGATCGACCACCGCCAGCTGATAGGCCGCGGCCGCCTCGACCGCCTTGGCCTGGCTCTGCTGCTTTTCTTCGGTGGAGACCTCGAGATTGGTCAAATCGCGATAGCGGTTGGCCTCCCGCGCGGCTTCCTGCGCGGCGGCCTGCTTGGCCGTCACGCTGACCTCCGCCAGCTGCAGGGCAAGCTGAAACCGCACCGGATCGATGTGAAACAGCACCTGGCGCTTGTGCACCACCTGGTTGTCGGCAACCAGCACGTCGCTGACCAGGCCGGACACGTCCGGCGCCACCTTCACCACATCGGCCCGTACTGTCCCGTCGCGTGTCCAGGGCGCCTCCATGTAGTAGACCCAGAGCTGCCAGCCGATGCCCGCGGCGACGACCGCGACCAACAGTGTGACCGCCATGCGGCCCATCAGCGGCGCCAGCGTCACTGCGGCAGCCACCTTGCGTGCGCGGCAACGACGCCGCCCAGCAGAACGACCAGCAACGCCAGATCGAACAGCGGCCGGTGCCAGACGAAGCGATACCCGCCGAACCAGAGCAGCATTGGCGGGACGTACATGCCGTAGATGTTGAGCTCACTGATCACGCCGGCGCGCCCGCCGGCAATGCCGCGTGTACCCGGTCCGAATGCGGTTGATACGGTGGCGCGTTCGGGAACAGGTTGTGGCGGATGCCGACAAGCTCCAGCAGCAGATTGCGGGTGCGTGCCCCGGAAACCGACGTGACCGCGACGATGGCGCGGTCGATGTCCGCGCGCAATGCGTCGTCCGCCCGTTGCGACGGGCGGTGCCGGAAGTGACCGGCGACGCCCTCCAGCGTCCGGGCAATGGTGACGCGCGCATCGGCGGGCAGCGCCGCGCTGTCGCGTTGGAGGTTGAGCACGTTCAGACCGACACGCAGATCGGTCAGGGCATCGGCGACAGCCTTGTCGGCGTGCGCGTCCGATGCGGCAAGACGCGGCGCCAGCTCGCACAACCGGTCGATGATCAGCGCGGTCAGGGTCGGCTGATCGAATGCGCCCTGGCTCGCCGCGACGCGGGCGAGGTCCCGGCGATTGGCTCGCAGCAGGCGCCGCGCGCTCCATACCGCGCCGACCGAGCGAACGATGCGCGTGAATGTGGCGGCAGTTCCCATACCGACCACGGTGGCGAGAGAGTTGTTCGCAAAGGTGGTGAAATCGGCGTTGTAGACATCGGCGAGGCTGAGCAACCCGGCAACGTTCGCCGCGATGGCCATGCCGGTGAAGTTCGTGGCCGGCACGGCGATCATCACTCCCAGCACCAGGAAGGTCGGTGCGAACACCAGCATCATCATGGCGTAGGTGTCCACCATTGGCAGCAGGACGAACAGGTAGGCCGCACAGATTGCGAGCGCGATCAGGATGAGGCGGAGGAATTGCAGGATCATCGGTGCCGGATCGTCCTGGGCGGCGAAGAAGCTGCAGCCCACGGCGGCCATCATTGCCGCCACCCCGCCCGCCGGCCACGCCGAAGCGATCCAGAACGCGCAGATCACGCCGACGGTCAGCGCGGCGGAAAACCCCGACAGCAGCGCCATCCCATGGTCGCGATACCGCGCGGCGCCGAGGCCAATGCCATGCGGCAGCGCGAGCTGGGGCAACCGCGGGTCACCATTCTCGACCTGGCGGCGCAGGGCGCGGGCGTCATGCACGATATCGGTGAGGTCGCGCAGCCGCACCAGCAGGGCGGTCAGTACGATCGCTTCCCAACCCGAGTCCGGTCCGATCGGCGGTTCGGCTTGTTCGATCTCGGCGTGCAGCTGCGCTGCTTCCTGTTGCGGCGCGCTGTCGTCCGCCGCGATCCAGGCGGCTAGCCGGTCCGTCAGTGCCTGCACGCCGGGTGCAATTCCACCAGCGGCGCGCAGCGCAGCCAGGTAATCGCCGATCGCGCTCAGCACTGGGAACAGCAGCAGAATACGCCGCTCGAGCAAGCCGATCGGTTGGGTGGCGGCCTGCAGGTTCGACGTGTCGAACGCCAGGTGCGTGGTCAGCATGCGGATCTCGACCGCGTCCGCAGCGAGTGAGCGGCGCACGACGCCAAAGGCCTCGTCGTCCGGCCGGCCCGACAGCACGGCAATGCATCCGCTCCGAGCGCTGCCGAACCAGGTATCGATGCGCGACAGCAGCGCTGGGCCGAGCGGGCGGGGGAAGACGATGGCGCCGATGACGGTGGTGCAGCCGATCGCCAGGGTCGTCTCCTCGATCCGCGCGATTGCGGTGGCAAAGACTGACCCGGGCGAATCGACGCTGGGAAGGCCGATGATCGCTGCGGTGAAGCCGGCGAGCAGGAACAGATAGCTGCGCGGCGTGCGGTCGAGCAGCGCGAAGTAGATGCAGAGCCCGACGAACAGCGCGAGCGCGGCACTCAGCAGATAGGGCGCAGCGACCAGACTGGGCACCAGCGCGATTGCCACGACGGCACCGATGGCGGTGCCGGCAAAGCGGTAGAGCGACTTCGAGCGCATCGCGCCGGTAAGCGGCTGGGCGACGACATAGACCGTCATCATTGCCCAGCATGGCCGGTCGAGATCCATGCGGAATGCGATGTAGAGCGCGACCATGGCGCTGGCGAAGGTCTTCGCCGAGAACACCCACTCGCGCAGGCCGGGCATCATGCCGTTGGTTCTTTTTCGTGTCCTCGGTGCGGGGGTGTCGCGGGCGACACATGCATGGACGCACCAGCGCCGTTGTCAATCGGGCGCATTCTCCAGGACATATTTCTTACCCTCCATGCAGGTCCGGATCGCTGCACGCACCGCGGGAGGGCCGGTTATCGGGGAAATGATCCAGCGCTCAGGGGTAGCGGCATTCTTGAGGCGCACGGCCTCGGTGGATGTCGTGCGGCACTTCTCGAGATCGGCTTTGTACTGTTCCGACGTGTGATCGGCCTGGATAGGTGGGTCGTAATCGGCGCACCCGGCCACACCGGGCAGCAACGCGATAACGACCAGAGCGGCGCGGAACAAGCGCATGTCGATGCGGGTGGAAGCCGGCGGCGTGGGCGCGAGTGCCGAGGGGGTCATGCTATGGCCGCTGCCGAACCGGTCGCTCCGCGCGCACCATCCCATATGAGCACTGTCCTTTCCTGTCGCGGCGACTACGAGCCGAGGTGCCGCCGGTCTCCGCGAGATTATGTTACCCCGACCAGCCCGGAAACAGCGTGCACCCCACATCATCGGCCAGTCGGGGACCGATCGCATGGCCGACCCGCCGGCCGTCCGCGACGGAACAGGCGAGCAAAATTTGCCGCTCCCGTTCCGATCAGCATATCGCTAAGCTCGCCGCACATTCCGAGTGCGGAGGAAGGCATGATCCCCATTGTTGACCTCAAAGCCGAATTCGCCAGCCTGACGATGCTCAAGGACCGCACCCCGACCTCGTCCGAGGCCGAACGCGAAGGCGCGTTCGCACGACTGGCGCCCTATCGCGACGGCGCGATCTTCGCCGCCAGGTTCGCCGGAACGAGCGCCTGGGAGCGGCATCCGCAGGGTGACGAGATCGTGCAGATCGTCGATGGCGCGACGACATTGCACCTCATGACCGCGGAGGGTCGGCAGTCGGTGTCGCTGCGCAGCGGGATGGTGGCGATCGTGCCGCGCAACACCTGGCACCAGTTCGAAGCGCCCGACGGCGTGTGCGTGATGACGGCAACGCCGCAGCCCACCGAACATGTGCGGGTCGACGTCCAAGACCCGCGGACGATGGAATGACAGGCCGGTAGCCCGTTGGGACACTGCATCGCCGGCCGCGGCAAAGGGGGACGACAATGGGACCGCTGGTGACGACCGAATGGCTTGCGGCGGAGCTGGGGAAGCCGGACATCGTGGTGTTCGACGCAACCAAATACCTGCCGAACGAGAACAAGGACGGCCACGTCGAGTACCTCCGTGGCCACATCCCGGGCGCGCGGTACTTCGATATCGACGTGATCGCCGACCCGGACACCGATCTCCCGCACATGGTCCCCACCCCCGGCCGCTTCGGATCACTGATGGGCGGGTTGGGCGTGTCGAATGCCTCGCGCGTGGTGTTCTACGACCAGAAGGGCCTGGCGTCCGCCGCGCGCGGCTGGTGGCTGATGGGACTGTTCGGCCACGACAA
>DASXNR010000552.1:0-32801 GCA_036494925.1 Acetobacteraceae bacterium | reverse complement strand
AGCGCCGGGGTGGGCTGTTCCGCATGCGGCGCCAGGCCGACGACTGCCGAGAACACTTTTGGCGGCGGCACGAAGGCCGTCGGCGGAATGCGCAGCAGCAGCTCAGTGCGGCAGAGCCACTGCACCAGGATCGACAATCGTCCATACGCTGACGTGCCAGGCTCCGCGCAGATCCGTTCGGCGACCTCTTGCTGGAACATCAGCGTGAGCCGCTCGAACGCGGACGCCTGGCGCAGCCAGCCGATCAGCAGCGGCGTCGCGATATTATACGGCAGATTGGCCACCAACTGCCGGGGCGCGGGCATCAGCGAGGGGACATCCAACGTGAGAGCGTCGCCGCTGATCACATGCAGCCGGCTGCCGGCCTCGGTCGCCAGCTCCTCCATCGCCGCCAGCGCCCGCCGGTCGAGTTCAACCACGGTCACGGTCGCCGCGTCGGAGGCGAGCAGCGCGCGTGTCAGCCCGCCGGGCCCCGGTCCGACCTCCACCACATTCCGCCCGTTCAGCGGCCCGGCCGCGCGTACGATGCGCTGCGTCAGGTTCGCGTCGAGCAGGAAATGCTGTCCCAGCGATCGTTTCGCTGCCAGGCCGTGCCGCGCGATCACCTCGCGCAGCGGCGCCGACGTGATCACGCGCCGTTGGGGCGCAGGTCGATCGTGGCGTGGCGGCGCAGGTTGGCGAGCAATTGACGCGACAGCAACTCCACGCGCTCGTTGAGCAGTTGAGCCTGCACGTCCTGCGCGCTCTCCTGTGCCAGGTTCTTCTCCTCGCGCGAGCAGACGATCATCACCGCGATGCCGTCCGTGGTCACCAGCGGCTGGGTGGCGCGATCGAATGGCAGGCTCGCCAGCGTCTGACGGAATGCCGGCGGGTTCACGGATTCCAGCCGAACCTCGCCGGGGTCAGGCGGCCGTGGTGAATTGTTCGCCTTGGCTGCCTGTTCCATCTGTTCGCAGCTATGCACGCTGGCACTGATGCTTCTCGCCTTTTCCAATGCCTGCTTCTGCTGCTCGGTCGGTGCCTGCGGATCGAGCGCGCTGGTGAATGGCAGGAATACCTGACGCAGCGTCAGCGCGGTGCCAAGTTCGCGGCCGATCTCGCGCTTGCCCTGCAAAGTAACGATCGAGAATCCGCCCGGGACCTTCACCGGATTGCTGATCGCCCCGGCCGGCATTTCGGCGACCAGTTGCGCGACCTCGGGATCGAGTTGGTTCGGTTGTACCCAGCCCAACGAGCCGCCCTGCAGCGCCGTCTGGTTCTGGCTGAACTGCGCAGCGACCACCGGGAAAGCCGCGCCGGCGCGCAACTCGCTGATCACGGTTTCGGCGAAGCGCTGTGCATCGGCGGTGGCGGCGGGATCTTCCACCGGAATGAAGATCTCGCCGACACGATACTCGGGTTTGCCGACCTGCTGCGCCAGCACGCGCTGCCGCTCGGCCACTTCGGCATCGGTGATCTTCGCCTGGTCGCCAAGCTGCTCGCGCAGCACCTGGGTCCAGCCAAGCTGGGTGCGCAATTGATCGACCAAGGTCCGCATGCCGACGCCGCTCGCGTTGAGCTTTTGCCGCAGCGCGCCCGCCGGCAGATTGTTGCGCGACTCGATGTCGTGGATCGCATCGGCGATCGCCTTGTCGGCTATGACGATCTTGCGGCGCTGTACCTCCTGAAAACGCAGCTTCTCATCGATGAGCTGGCGGGTGACCTGATGCTTCAGCCGATCCAGCACATCTGGCGTCATCGGCATGCCGGTGGACAGCGCAAACAGCCGCGTGCGGTTGTCGACGTCGGAATTGCTGATCACATCGCCGTTCACCACCGCCACGATGTGCATCGCCTGTGCCGTTGGCGCCGGCGGCGCCGACGCCGCGAATGCCGCGACCGGTTGCGCGAGCAGCAACCCGAATGCGAACCATGCGTATTTTGCGTTAGCCAAGACCTTGGTCCCCTCGGAGTCAGAGCGCCTTATAGCCGAACTGTCCGATCGTTTTGAAGGTCATCTGGATCAGTGCCGTCGTTGCGCCATGGTCGCCGTTGTACGAGGTATATCGCTTATAGAACCGCAAATCCAGGATATAGCATTCGTCTTCGTACGCCGCATCGGCGCCGACCGCGACCATCTGGCTCAGCTGAATATTCCGCCGGGCCCAGCTGCTGAGCCGGTAATTACCCCATTTCGACGTCGCGCCGACCGTCACTTCGTTGCGTGGCGTGTAGAAGGCGTTGCCTACGGGCGGCGGTGGCGGCTGGTCGAACAGCGTATAGGGATCGAAGGTGCTGTAGAAGTAACCGACGTTGACCGAGAATTTCGCCCCACCGATAGTGGCCAGCGCATCAGCCATGCGGGTTTGGAACGACTTGTGATCGAGCCTGGTGCGATAGGTCAGGTTCAGCCAGTCGGTCGGCGCGAAGCTGGCGCGCCCGACGATGTCCGATACCTGATCGTGCAGACCGGACGCTTCGGGGAACTGACTGTCCACGTTGGTGCGATAGGATTGCCCGAGCAGCCCATCGAAGGTGGTGCCCGCCAGATACCAGGCACCATGAAATGCGACATTGGCCCGTACCCCGCCATCGAGTCGATCGATCCCGGGGTAGCGATTGAAGCCGAACAGGTTGGCGTCGGAGAACTCGAGGTCCAGACTGTCCTCGTTCGGGTATTTGGAATTCTGGCTGCGGCCGACCTGCGGCCCCACGACGATCTGCGCGATCGGTTCGATGAGCTGGGTGCCCCATGCACCCGAATCGCGCATGAACGGCCAATGAAAATCCAGTGCCGCCTGCGGCTGGGCGCGCGCCTTCTCGATCTGGCTGACCGGGCCGAAGTTCGGCTGCTCGTTGAACGAATTGGCGCTGTAGGCGATCGCATCGTTGTGCAGGGTGATTGACCAAAGATCGCCGAGTGCGCCGACGAACGGCCGCGACCAGTTCACCGTGAGACTGGCACGGCGCGTGTCGGTGCCGACGCTGCGCAGCACGTTGAATGCTCCGGTATCGATGCTGAGGCGGCCACCGAGGGCGTCGGGCTCACCGAAATAGCTGTACTCGTAGCGCGGCAGCACCAGGGGTATCTTGTCGCTCGCCACCACCTCATTCAGGGTCTGATAGAATCTGACGTCGAAACGCGAATAAGCACCCTGGCCGAAGCCTTCGCCGTAGACCTGGCTGGCCAGCAGGACAGGCTGGTTGCCAAGCTGTCCGCCGAGCTGGAAGTCGCGGACGTAGTCGGCTGATGAGGCGCGCGCGATGTCGAAGCCCCACCGCCAGGTGTCGTCCAGGCTGAACTGGCCCTTCGAATAGATCGTCGCCTGCACCGAGTTGTCGAGATAGCCAACCGAACCGTCGAGCAGCAGGGAGCCGTTGTTGAACCTCCGCCGGTATTCGACGCTGAGCTGCGGGCCGGCGCTCGTGGTTATCATGGGCGTGAACGTCGCGTCCGACTGATCGTCGATCACCCAATAGTACGGCTGTGCGTAGAAGGCGCCGAGATGTGAGGAGTAGCCGAGTGACGGGATCAACAGGCCACTGCCACGCTTCACCGACGGATCGACATGCCAGAAATACGGCATGTAGCCGACTGGAAATCCGTACATCTCCAGCACGGCGTCCTGGTACTCGATCTTCTTGTGCTCAAGGTCCTGCACTGCCGACAGCGCGCGAATCTGCCACAATGGCGGTTTGGTCGGATCCTTCGCACAGAGATTGCACGTAGAATATACCACCTTCGACATCTCATTGATCTCGCCGTCGGTGCGCCGGGCGCCGTTGGCGGCCATCCTGCCGTTCTCGGCCATGATCGCACGGACGTCGCGGAACACGCCGTTCTTCATGTCCTGGGTGAGTTCCGCATAGTCGGCAAATATCACCTGACCGTCGGGCTGGAGCAGCGCGACATTGCCTTTGACAGCGGCCACGCCGGTGTTGCGGTCGAACGTCATGTGGTCCGCGCGCAGCACGGAATCATTCTGCCAGGCCTCGACATGGCCATCGGCGATCACCAGCGAATTTTCGCGATCGTACTCGACCGAGTCGGCAGTGAAGGTGACGGGCTGATCGCGCGAAGCCTGCGGATGCGCCCCTGGATTGGTCAGCGCGCTCAACTGCGCGCGGACTGCGCCCGGCAGTGCTACCACGGCCAAAATTGCCAGCAGCAGAACAGAGCAGAGCGCGCGTATCGCGACCAAGGGGGATCGCACCATGCTCAGCCATCTTCCGTGTGCAGAAGCAGTGCGACCGCCAGCATCAGGCCGGACACCGAGGGCGCCCATGCGGCAAGTGCAACCGGCAGCGCACCGGTCTGACCGAATTCCTCGGCAACCTTCGACACCAGGAACAATGCGAAGCCAGTGGCGACACCGCTGGCGATCATCTGTGTCACGCCGCCACGGCGTGCCGGACGCATGGAGAATCCGGCGCCGACCAGCGCCATGGTCGCGCACAGCAGCGGCAGGGCGAGCAAGGCCTGAAAGTGCAGCCGGTGCCGGATAGACGAAAATCCCGAGCGATCCAGCAGCGCAATAAAGTCGGGCAGTGTCCAGAACGACAGCGTATCGGGTGAGGCGAAACTCTCCTGCACGCGTGCCACGGTAAGATCGGTCGGCAGACTGATCATGACCGGCGGCTCGGGCATCTGCTCCGGACGGATGACACGCGCGTTCTGCAACAGCCATGCCCCCGGGCCCAGCATCGCCTGACCCGCTTCGATTCGGCTCAGCAGCCGGTCGCGGCCATCCAGACGGAACACACTTACCTGCGATGCCGTCAGCCGCTTGCCGTGCAACTCCACACCGTGCGCATGCAGAATGGCAACTCCCTGTGGCGACGAATTGCGATCGGATTGACGCAACCAGAGCTGGCCGCCGGCCAGCGCCAGCGGGCCGCCACCTGGCTTGAGATATGCGTTGTCCATGGCCTCGGCACGCCCGAACATCACCGACGACAACGGGCTCACCGCGGTCGTGGCGAGCGTGCCGAACACCAGCGCGCAGAGCGAAGGAGCGGCGAGGAATTCCCAGGCCGACACGCCTGCGGAACGTGCGACAACCAGCTCGGACGAACGTGTGAGGCGCCAGAAGCACAACATGCCGCCGAGCAGGACTGCGAACGGCAACACCTGCATCGCGATATACGGCAGGCGCAACGCGGCAATCTCGGCCACCATTGCGAAGGTTGCGTCAGGCTTCGACACGGAGCGGCGCAACAGCTCGATGAAGTCGAACAGAGCGACCAGACCCGAGAGAGCCAGCAGCATGCCGACCACCGCGCCGGCGAACTGCCTGGCGATATAGATCGACAAGGTGATCGGCTGCGTCATGCGCTCAGGTGGCCTCCACCGGACGGCGGCGCGAATCGAGCCATTGTGGTCCGAACAGCATCCAACCGCAGATTATCCCGGGCGCCACGGCCTGTAGCCATATCATGGGCAGCATGGCGTTGTCGCGCGCCGCCAGATTCTCCATGGCGAGGCCGAACGCCAGCAGTACCACCATCGCCGCCACGGCCATCAGCGGCCGCACAAAGCTGCCGTGCCGTCGGAAGGTACCGCTGAGTACAGCGTACAGTGCGATGAACGCGTACGAGAACGCGGTGAGCGGTGTGGCCAGGCGCTTGTGCCCTTCAGCGATCCATTTCGACACGTCGCGCGGGTTGGGCAGGTGAGGGTTGAGCAATTCGCTCAGCGACATCTCCGACATGTCGCGCAGGCGCTCAGCGGAAGACGCCTGGTTGTCGGCGAGATCGATCTCGTTCTGTCCGAACGTCAGCACGTTGAGACGGCCGCTCTGATGATCGATCTCCTGACGGCTGCCGTTGACCAGCAACACGCGGGGTCCGTTCGGGCCCTCCGTGAGCCGGCCACTTTCGGCCAGGATCGTGGCATGCGCGGACTTGTTGCGCCCGTCGTCGACCAGGATGCCACGCAGCGTGCCATCCGGGTCGCGCGAACGAACATAGACGGTCAGATCGTCCGAGATCTGCGTGAACACGCCTTCCTGCAACAGGAAGGCCGCCATACGATTGCGTATCTCCCACTGGAACTGGCGGAACGAGGTGATGCTGGCGGGCACGATCCAGAGGGTCAGCGCGTAGCCGCAGATGATCGTCAGGGCCACCAGCGCCAGCGCCGGACGCGACAGCGCGAAGGGCGACAGTCCTGCCGCGCGCATCACCGTGATCTCGCGGTCGCCGGCAAGACGCTGGTAGACGAACTGTACCACGACGAAGGTGGTGATCGGCAGGATCACCGCAACGAAGCTTGGGATCAACAGGCCGGTGAGTTCGAGAAAGACCGCCAGCGACAGGCCGTGGTTCACCACCAGCTCGACGAATCGCAGCGACTGTATCAGCCAGACCAGTGCCGTCAGTCCGCCGGTGACGGCGATCAGCGCGAAGGCGAGCTGCCGAAAAATGTAACGGTCGAGCCGTGTGATCAGCTTGCCCGAGCGCATTGCGCGAGATTATCCCCTGCGTGGCGGCACCACGGTTGTGCGTCACCAAGGGCAGCGATGCAAGCCGGACGAGGTCACGCAACCGGGCTGGAGCGAACCGCACCGCTCCCGCCTGCGTGAGCCTGCAAGCAGGAGGGGTGGGCAGCCCGATCGCTACACGCCAGGCTCGTGCAGGAACACCTCGAGGTCGGATACCATCTCCTTGCCCTTGGTCTCCGGTCCCAACAGCAGCGAGATGATGAAGCTGATCAGGCCAACGGTCGTGCCGAACATCATTGCGACGCCGAAGCCGACATTGTAGTTGACTGCGATATACGTCAGCACCGGCGCGACCAGTCCGCCGAAGATCGCGCCCTGGTGGTAGCAGAAGCCGGCCGCGGTGGCACGCACCTCGGTCGGGAAGCGCTCGGAAAGATAGCTGGGATTCTGTCCGTAGATCGCACCACCGAACAGCCCTTGCACCGAGAAGCCGATCGCCAGCGTCAAGTAGTCGTTGGTCAACAGATAGGTCGGTGTCACCACCAGCGCGATGATCGCGGGAATGATCATCGACCAGCGGCGGCCGAACACGTCCGACACCCAACCCCACAGGAAACTCGAAATGAACGTAGCGGCGTTGGAGAACATCAGCGGCACCGACACCAGTGCCGCGGACAACGCCAGATCCTTCTGCAGATGCGTCGCGAACAGTGCGAAGATCGAGTAATACACTGTGAACGCGCTGGCCATCCACCAGCAGGCGGTGAGCGTATTGCCGAGATTGCCGCGCGTGAAGATGGTGAACAGCGGCATGCGCACCTGCCGGTTCTGCTCACGCTGTTTTCTGCGGTTCTCCAGCCAGACCTCGGGCTCCTTGACGTATTTGCGAACCCAGACGACGACGAGCGCCGGCAGGATTCCCATCCACAGCAGTCCGCGCCAACCGATGCTGTCGAACAACAGTCCGTAGGCGGCGCTGGAGGCGAGGAAGCCCAGCGCCCAGGAGCCTTGCAGCACCGAGCTCATCAGGCCGCGCGAGCGCGCCGGCCAGGACTCCATCGCCAGCGACGCCCCGGCAGGCCATTCCGCTCCCATACCGATGCCGAGCAGCGCGCGGAAGAAGAACAGGAAGGCGAAGGTGGGTGAAAAGCCGGCGATGAAATTGCAGATCGAGTACCAGAGGATCGAGAGCATCAGCGGAATCTTCCGCCCGATCCGATCCGCGAGCCAGCCGGACGCGGTCGCCCCGACCAGCCGCAGCCACAGCGTGATGGCAAAGACCGCGGTCACCTCGGTCAGCGGAACGTTGAACTCCTTGGCGATCGGCACCATGATCAGCAGGAACACGGTGAAGTCGAACGCATCGAGGGTCCAGCCCATCCAGGCGGCCCACCACGCCAGCCACTGATCCTTGGTTGGCTCCTTCCACCACGGCACGGCTTGGCCGCGCCCGAGACCTGTCGACATTGGTTTATTGCCTCCCCGGCGTACTTCAGGACGGTCGATGCGGCGCTCACGGCACGGCACGAACGGCTACGCGGTTTTCCCCGCGCACGGTACGACTTGGGATGTTATCCTATGCAGCATATCCGCTATGCGTCAAACGTTTAGCACGGGTCGCGGTGGCGGCCAGCCGCATCGCGCCAGGCCATAGCCTGCATGCGACAACGATCCAGGGTTGCGGTCTGCGCGCCAGACACAGCCTATGGATTGCAGTGGCAAGGCGCATCTGGCCTGAAAGACGGCCCGCCAGGTCCAGGTGGTAGTCTGTGCCCCTGTTCCCTGCGAGCCAGGCGTGGGCTGCCAGCGACCCGCTGGCCAGCGCCAGCGCGACGCCGTCGCCGGTGAGCGAGGCGATCACCGCAGCCTGATCGCCGAGACGGTACAGGCCGGGCAGGTCGCACCCGCCCGCGGCATGGAGGTAGCCGTACGGCAGGCCGGCGACTGCCAGCGGCCGATCGAGCAGCGCATGGGCACCATCGAGGCGCTCGCGCAAGTGCGGACATTCGCTGATCAGCGCGTCGAGCACGCTGTCCCGGTTTCCGCCGCCGGCGCGCACCCTTGCTGCGGGCATCAGTGCGCACAGCACGGCCCGATCCGCTTCCACGAGCTGCAATCCGGCATAGCCGCCGGGGAACAGGATAAGTTCGACGTGGTGACGCAGCGCGGCGCATTGAGCAGCAGCGAGCGCGTAGTACATCTTGAAGCCCACCATGCCGGTGTCGCGATTGGTTCGCGCCGCGCCGCGCAGCTCGTGCTTACCGGTGGCCAGGAACACCGTATCGGTGATCACCCGACCAAACGAACCGCAGTCGAGCCGAAGCGATCCGTGCTCCTGCCCGATCGCGCCGACGCGATGCCCGCGCAGCACCGTTGCGCCGGCGGCCTGGGCCTGCTGCAGCAACGCTTCATCCAATGCGCGCCGGGTCAGGCCGCGCGCAGCGAATGGCAGACGCGTGGTGGCGATGCGATCCCGGTGCACCAGGCGCAGCGCGGCAATCGTCGACGCAGCGGATAGATCGACGCCCAGCGTCTCGACCATCGTAACCGCCTCGGCGCTCAGAAAATCTCCGCACACCTTGTCGGCGGGACCGGCATTGCGCTCCATCAAGGTAACGTTCCGTCCGGCGGTCGCGAGGACGATGGCGGCGGCGGCACCCGCCGGCCCGCCCCCGATGATCACCGGTCCGGACAATGTCGCGCGACGCAGAGCCGGAACGGCAGATGCCAGGTAATGGCGACATTGTGATGGGCGAGGCCTGCGGCGCGCACCAGCCGGCGCCAGTCATCCGGCACGAAGGCGCGCGCGATCGAAATGCGGCCATCGCTCAACACGAAATGATGCCAGCGCGCCGCCCATGCGAGCACGCCGAAACCGTAATACGGCAGCCAATGGCGATGCAGGTCGCCGATGAACCAGCCGCGGCGCGCGTGTGCCTCCATCCAGCGGATGAACTTCACCACCTCGTCATCGGAGAGATGATGGGTGAACTGCGAACTGACAATGAAGTCGAAGCTCTCGGTCGAATCGATCGCGAACACATCACCGGTGCGATAGCTGATGGAGGCACCCGCGTCGGTCGCATCCCGTGCCGCCCGCGTCGCCCACGGATTGAGGTCGACGCCAACGAGCCGAGCCGCAATGCCGCGCCGCTGCGCCCAACGATGGATGCGGCGCAGTGCGTCACCGTGGCCGCAGGCGACATCCAGCAGTGAGAACGATCGCAGCCCCGCCGCCTCGCGTCCCAGCCAGGCCAGCATCGGCCGGTGCGTCAGCGTCACCGTGTTGACCCGCGCCAGATCGCGCAGGCAGTGGCGATAGTCGTCGAAATCGGCGCAATCGGTGTCCATCCGTTCGTCGGCGGTGCTGCGCGCAGCCAGGCTCATGGCCGATGAAAGGCGAAGGTTTCCACACTCAGGCCGGGACCGAACGCCATCGCCATTCCGTCGCCGGTCGCATGCGACGAACGCAGGATGCGCTCCAGCACGAACACCAGCGTGGCCGACGACATGTTGCCGAACTCGCGCAGCACGTCGCGCGAGAAGCGCAGTGCGTCGGGCGGCAGCGTCAGTCCGTGTTGCACGGCATCGAGGATCGAGCGGCCGCCGGCATGCACCGCCCACAGCGCGATATCGTGCACGGTGCGGTCGCCGAGCAGGCCGGCGCCGTGCTCGCGCAGCCAGCGGCGGATGCGCCCCGGCACCTGCCCTGACAAATGCATCTGAAAACCCTGATCACCGATGTGCCACGTGATCAATTCGGCACTGCGCGGAATCACTTCGGCATGGAATCGGTCAAGCGCGAGACCGGCTGGTTCGGCAGACACCAGGCAGGCGCCGCAGCCGTCGCCGAACAGCAGGAAGCTCAGCATCTTCTCGAGTTCCCACTGCTCTTGCAGGTGCAGACTGGACAATTCCAGATTGACCACCAGCACCTTGGCACGCGGTTCCGAGCGGACGATGTGCCGCGCGAGCCGGAGTGCGTTCACCGCGGCGAAGCAGCCCATGAAGCCCACGATGGTACGCTCGACCGAGGGCGCAAGGCCGATGTTCTGCATGATGTCGAAATCGAGGCCCGGCGCGGTGAAGCCGGTACAGCTTGCCACGATCAGATGGGTGATCGTGTTGCGTTCCTTCGCGATGTCGAGCGCCGCGATGGCCTGGCGCGACAGCGACAGCGCCGTCTCGCGATACAGCGCCATACGAGCGCCGGTGGATGGGAACGCGCGACGGAGATAGAACCCGTCGCTGTCGAGGACGTGATCACGCGGCTTGGGCCCTGGCGCGAAGAAGGAAAAGCGGTGCTCGATATCGGCGAGGTCGGCCATGCGGTCGAACAGCGCGCGACTTCGGGCGTCGGCCAGCGCGGTGCGCGCGAAATCGACGAATTCCGCGTGGATGTCGTGCGACGGCACGGCGGTGCCGATGCGGTTCAGCCAGGCAAGGGTCACCCTGGTTTGCTCATGCTTGGTTCCTCGTGCGTTTACGCCGTTGGGGCACGGTTCATTCCCGGGATGTGGGGTCGAAGTTCAAATGTGCTATAGAACGCTGCCATGAGTATGCCACTATCGGAGGTGGTCACCTGCTCGCCGGTCGTCGGGTCGTCGGACACTGTGCCGGACCCGATCGTGGTGTTCGAAATCCTCTCCCCCAGTACCGCGTCGGTCGATCGTGTGGTCAAGAACGAGGAATACCGCGCCACGCCATCCATCCGCCGCTACGTCATGCTGGAGCAGACCAGGATCGGCGCAACCGTATTCGCTCGTGCCGGCGAAAGCTGGACCGGTACGGTGATGCTTGGCGATGCAGCCCTCGAAATGCCCGAGATCGGCGTCGCCATACCGCGGGCGGACTTCTACCGGGATGTCGATCTGCCGCCGCCCGACACCGACGATTGAGCTATGGCAGCACCTTGCCCGGGTTCATGATCCCAAGCGGATCGAGCGCGTCCTTGATTCGCTGCATCACAGCCAACTCCGCCCCGCCTCGCCAATCAGGCATCATATAGGGTTTCAGCCGGCCAACGCCGTGTTCTGCCGAGAAGCTGCCGTCCAGCGCGCGCACCACCTCGTTCACCGTGTCCATGATCGCATGATCCTGCGCCAGGAACCACGCGGCATCGGCATTCAGCGGCTGCGCGAGATTGAAGTGGATGTTGCCGTCGCCCATGTGGCCGAACGGCACGGCGCGAATGCCGGGGATCAGTGCCTCGCACGCGATGGTGGCGCGGCGGATGAACTCCGGGACCTTCGACACCGGCACCGACACGTCGTTCTTCACGCTGGCGCCTTCGCGCTTCTGCGCCTCGGAGTGTTCCTCGCGCAGCCGCCAGATCGCCGCCCGCTGCGCATCCGATTCCGCGATCGCCGCGTCGGTCACAATGCCGTCGGCGAATGCCGCCTCCAGCACCGTTTCCAGTGACGCACGCAGCGCGGCGTCGGGACGCGGCGTGGCGAGTTCCACCAGCACGTAGTTCGGCGCGGGCGACGCGAGCGGCAGCACGGCGCCCTCGATGTGCCGCAGCACGAAGTCGGTACCCTGCCCCGACATCAGTTCGAATGCGCTGATCGCGGCCGCATCGTGGGACTGGAACCGGCCGAACAGTTGCAGTGCCGCCTCGGGCGCGGCGACAGCGCACAGCGCCACGCAGATTTCGCGCGGTCGCGGCACCAGCTTCAGCACTGCGGCTGTGATGATGCCGAGCGTGCCCTCGGAGCCCACGAACAGCTGGCGCAGGCAGTAGCCGGTGTTGTCCTTACGCAGCCGGCGTAACCCGTTCCACACCGTTCCGTCGGGCAGCACCACCTCCAGCCCCAGCACCAGGTCGCGCGCATTGCCGTAGCGCACGGTGTTGTTGCCGCCGGCGTTGGTGGCAAGCACGCCGCCGATCTGCGCGCTGCCCTCCGATGCGATCGACAGCGGCAGCATGCAACCGGCGTCCGCCGCCGCGTTCTGCGCTGCCCTCAGCGTGACGCCGGCCTCGATCGTCATGGTAAGATCGAGCGGATCGATGTCGCGGATCCGTGCCAGCCGCGCCAGGCTCAGCACGAATTCACTGCCGTCCTCGGCCGGGGTCGCACCACCGACCATCGAGGTGTTGCCGCCCTGCGGCACGATTGGCACCCGCGCGTCGGCGCACAGGCGCACGACCTGTGCCAACTCGTCGGTGCCGGCTGGGCGGATCACTGCCGGGGTAGAGCCGCGATAAAGGCGGCGCCAGTCCTCGACGTAAGCTGCCGTGTCGGCGGCATCGGTCAGCAACCCGCGAGCGCCCACTATTGAGCGGATGGCATCGACCAGCGCGGTGTCAGGCATGGGACCTCCTCCGCGGGGCAGCGTAGTGCGGCCATCGCGGCGCTGCTATGCTGTCGCGATGGACACGCTCTATCTGGATGACCTCAGCGTCGGGCAGCGCTTCGTCAGCGGCATGCATACCATGGACGCGGGCGAGATGACCCGCTTCGCCGCCGAGTACGATCCGCAACCGTTCCATCTCGACGATGCGGCGGCGCGCGAGACGCTGTTCGGTGGGTTGGTCGCCAGCGGGTGGCACACCGCGGTCACAATGATGCGGCTGATCGTTGACGGCGGGCTGCCGATTGCCGGCGGCATCGTCGGCACCGGCGGTGAATTGATGTGGACGCATCCGGTGCGGCCAGGCGATGTGCTGCATGTAGAGTGCGAGGTGCTGGAGATCACGCCGTCGCGCTCGAAGCCGGATCGTGGCACGGTGAAGGTGCGCTGCCTGACCAAGAACCAGAGCGGTGAGACGGTGCAGAGCTTCACGCCGAAGCTGATCGTGCCGCGGCGGCCACGCTGATGACCGCGCGGGAAGTCCCGCCGCAACGGGCCCCCGGTTAGCCGCGCGAACGCTTTCTTCCCATCCATTGACAGTTTCGTGACACGAAGCTAACCCGCCGCGCCACGCCCCAAACGGGAGCACCCAGCATGCCGGTTCATGCCTTCATCTTCCCGGGCCAGGGCAGCCAGGCCGTCGGCATGGGGCGCGAGCTTGCCGCCGCCTTCCCCGCCGCCCGCGAGGTATTCGAGGAGGTGGACGACACCCTGAACCAGAAGCTCTCGCGCCTGATGTTCGAAGGTCCCGGCGAAGAACTGGTGCTGACCGAGAACACCCAACCGGCGCTGATGGCCCATTCGCTCGCTGTCCTGCGGGTGCTGGAGAAGGAGGGCGGCTTCACGCTGCGCCAGAAGGCCGTGGTGGTCGCCGGCCACTCCCTGGGCGAATATTCCGCGCTGGCTGCCGCCGGGGCCTTCGCGATCACCGACGCCGCGCGGCTGCTGAAACTGCGCGGACGGACCATGCAGAAGGCCGTCCCGCCCGGCGAAGGGGCCATGGCCGCGCTGCTCGGCGCCGAGATGTCGCAGGCCGAGGAAGTCTGCGCCGCGGCCGCTCCGGTCCCCGACTCGGATCCGCCGGCGCGTGAGGTGATCCAGCCCGCCAACGACAACGGTGCCGGCCAGATCGTGATCTCCGGCCACCGTGGAGCGGTGGAGCGCGCGGTGGCGATCGCAGCGTCCAAGGGCATCAGACGGGCGATGCTGCTGCCGGTATCCGCCCCGTTCCACTGTGCGCTGATGTCTCCCGCCGCCGATGCGATGGCCGAGGCGCTGGAAAACATTCCGCCGCGCGCGCCGATCGTGCCGCTGATCGCCAACGTCTCCGCCGCCAAGGCGACCGATCCAGCTGAAATCCGCGCGCTGCTGGTCGAACAGGTCACTGCGATGGTGCGCTGGCGGGAGTGCGTCAACGCAATGGTGGAACTCGGCTGCGACAGTTTTGTGGAGCTGGGCACTGGCAAGGTGCTGTCCGGCCTGGTCCGCCGCATCGCGCCGGACGCCGTTGGCGCCTCGGCCGCCACGCCGGCCGAGGTCGAAGCCCTGCTGAAGGTGCTGTGACGATGTTCCGGCTGGATGGCAAGGCGGCGCTTGTCACCGGAGCCTCGGGTGGCATCGGCGCCGCGATCGCGCGCGTGCTGCATGCCCAGGGAGCGGTGGTGGCACTTTCCGGCACGCGCCGCGACGCGCTCGATGCGTTGGCGGCCGAACTGGGCGAGCGCGCCTTCGTCTGCCCTGCCGATCTGCGTGACGCCGCCGAGCCCGACGCGCTGGTGGAAGCGGCCGAAACCGCGACCGGTCCGCTTTGGGCGCTGATCAACAATGCCGGCATGACGCGCGACATGCTGGCGCTGCGCATGAGCGACGCGGACTGGCAGATGGTGCTGGACGTGGACCTGTCGGCGCCGTTCCGCCTGGCGCGCGCCGTGCTGCGCGGGATGCTGCGCCGGCGGGCAGGGCGGATCATCAGCATCAGCTCCATCGTCGGCGCCACCGGGAATGCCGGCCAGGCCAACTACGCCGCCGCCAAGGCCGGCCTGGTCGGCATGACCAAGGCGCTGGCGCAGGAGGTTGCCTCGCGCGGCATCACGATCAACGCGGTGGCACCCGGATTCGTGACCACCGCGATGACCGACCGGCTGTCCGAGCAGCAGCGCGCG
The DNA here is from genome assembly GCA_036494925.1 of Acetobacteraceae bacterium. Classification (GTDB taxonomy): domain Bacteria; phylum Pseudomonadota; class Alphaproteobacteria; order Acetobacterales; family Acetobacteraceae; genus JAMXLO01. Next base: position 17,863 of record DASXNR010000552.1, on the reverse strand, counting down.
AAACTGACGGACGCGATCCCGTTGGGGCGAATCGGCAAGCCTGAGGATGTCGCCGCCGCGGTGGCCTACCTGGCCTCGGACGAGGCCGGTTGGGTCACCGGCGCAACACTCCATGTTAACGGCGGGATGGCCATGATCTGAGGCCGGCGCACTGGTTGGCGCGCCTGCGGAAACCATGCTAAGCGCCCGAAGGCTTCGTCCGGCGCGGAAACCGCGATACGAGCCCCCGGGCGCCCTTCAGGAGGAGTTGCACAGCCGATGAGCGAGATCGCGGACAAGGTCAAAAAGATTGTGGTCGAGCATCTCGGGGTCGAGGAAGCCAAGGTCACCCCGGAGGCATCATTCATTGATGACCTCGGCGCCGACAGCCTGGACACTGTCGAACTGGTGATGGCCTTCGAGGAAGCGTTCGGCGTGGAAATCCCGGAGGATGCCGCCGAGAAGATCAGCACCGTAAAGGATGCGATCGAATACATCGAGAAGCAGAAGTCTGCCTGATCGGCCCACCGGGGGAAGGTCCAAAGCAATGCGGCGTGTGGTGGTGACGGGCATGGGCATTGCCTGTCCCCTCGGACTCGGGGTCGAGCATGTTTGGCACCGTCTGATCAACAGCGAATCGGGCATCGGCGCGATCCAGGCGTTCGACACCAAGGATCTGCCATGCAAGGTGGCAGGTCAGGTGCCAGCGGGGATGAAGGCCGCGAATGGCCTGGATATCGCCGAGTGGATCCCGGTGAAGGACGTCAAGAAGATGGATCGCTTCATCCATCTCGGTCTGGTCGCGGCGACCGAGGCGGTGGAGGATTCCGGCTGGCGGCCCGAAAGCGAGGACGATCGTTGTGCCACCGGGGTGATGATCGGCTCCGGCATCGGCGGTTTGCAGACGATCTTCGAAGCATCGATCCAGGTGCATGAGGGGCGCGCTCGGCGACTGTCGCCGTTCTTTATCCCATCGGCGCTGATCAATCTGGCGTCCGGGCATGTGTCGATCAAATACGGCTTCAAGGGGCCCAATCATTCGGCCGTGACCGCCTGTGCCACCGGCGTCCACGCGATCGGCGATGCGGCGCGGCTGATCATGTGGGGCGACGCCGACGTGATGGTGGCCGGCGGCACCGAGGCCGCGGTATGCGAGCTGGGCATCGCCGGGTTCTGCGCCTCGCGCGCACTGTCCACCGGGTTCAACGACCAACCCGCCAAGGCATCCCGCCCGTGGGACAAGGATCGTGACGGGTTCGTGATGGGCGAGGGTGCCGGTGTGCTGGTGCTCGAGGAGTACGAGCACGCCAGGCGGCGCGGCGCAAAGATCTATGCCGAGGTGGCCGGCTACGGCATGTCGGGCGATGCCTACCACATCACGGCGCCGGCCGAGGGCCACGATGGCGCGGTACGCTCGATGCGCGCGGCGCTGCGCAACGGGCGGATCGGGGCGGAGCAGATCCAGTATGTGAACGCGCATGGGACCTCGACGCCACTCGGGGACGACCTGGAGCTGGAGGCGGTGGAACTGGTGTTCGGCGACTCGGCCAAGGGGCTGGCGATGTCGTCCACCAAATCGGCGACCGGTCACCTGCTCGGTGCCGCCGGGGCGGTGGAGGCGATCTTCTCGATCCTCGCAGTGCGCGACAATGTGGCACCGCCCACGCTGAACCTGGACGAACCCAGCAAGCAGAGCGTGATCGACCGCGTGGCCAGGGCGGCGCAGGAACGCAAGATAGAGTGCGCGCTATCCAACAGCTTTGGGTTCGGCGGCACCAACGCCTCGGTGATCTTCCGCGCCGCGCATTGATGCCACCGGACTTCGGCTTTGACGAAGCCGGCGGGATTACGCCAATGTAATCCGTTTGGTTCGACGGTACGGGGTCCGAGCAATGCGGAGAGCTCTCGACGCCATCCTACGGCGACTTGTCTGCAAAGGCCGGCTGACGGTGCGCTGGCCCGACGGACAGCGAACGAGTTACGCCGGACCCGCAGATTCGGGTCCGATAGCCGGTATCGCCATCCACGATGCCAGAACGGTCCGTCGCGCGGTGCTCAATCCGACGCTTGCGATCGGCGAGGCCTACATGGACGGCGGGCTGACGCCGGACGGTTGCGGTATCTACGATGTCATCGACGTGCTGGCGCTCAATGTGATGGCGAACGCCAAGGGCCATCCGATCGCCCGGCTTCGCTCGATGCTTGGCGTGATCCGGCGCCGGATCGACCAGTACAATCCGGCGCATCGCGCACGGCGGAACGTGGCGCACCACTACGATTTGAACGGGCGGCTTTACAGCCTGTTCCTTGATCGCGATCGGCAATACTCCTGTGCCTACTTCCCATCTGGCGACGAGACGCTGGAAGAGGCGCAGATCGCCAAGAAGCGCCATATCGCGGCGAAGCTTTGCCTCGATCGTCCAGGACTTTCGGTGCTCGACATCGGCTCCGGCTGGGGCGGAATGGCCCTTACCCTGGCGCGCGACCATGGCGCGCAGGTGACCGGCATCACCTTGTCCACCGAACAGTTGGCCGAGGCTCGCGCGCGGGTTGCGGCCGAAGGTCTACAGGATCGCGTCTCCTTCGAGTTGCTTGACTATCGGATGCTGGACCGAAGGTTCGATCGCATCGTTTCGGTCGGTATGTTCGAACATGTCGGGGTGGTGCATTTCCGCGCGTTCTTCGATGCGGTGGCGCGGTGTCTGAACCCGGACGGCGTGGCATTGCTGCACGCGATCGGCCGTGGCGACGGACCTGGCTTCACCAATCCCTGGCTCGCGAAATATATCTTCCCCGGCGGCTATTGCCCGGCGCTATCCGAGGTGCTGCCACCGGCGGAGAAGAGCGGTCTGTTCGTCACCGACATCGAGGTGCTGCGGCTGCATTACGCCGAGACACTGCGCCACTGGCGCCGTCGGTTTGCTGCGAACCGTGACACCATAGCGTCGCTGTACGACGAACGGTTCTGTCGCATGTTCGAATTCTACCTGTGCGGCGCCGAGATCGCATTCCGCCGTGAGGGGCACATGGTGTTCCAGATTCAGCTCGCCCACAACCACGAGGCGGTGCCGCTGACGCGGGACTACATCACGGCGTTCGAAGCGGCCGCGGGCCGCGTGGGGTCAACCGCGATCAGTCAGGGAATCGATGCGGATGCCAGGGCATCCTTGCAGAGCTCGGGATATACCGGTCACCGCAAAGCCTGATCGAAACCAAACCGCTGAGCCGATTGACCGGGTCAGCCGGACACGGAAGCCCTCTGTGCCTTTTCCCGCCCGATTGCGAACAGTGCTTCGATCCGCGCCAGCCGGCGACTGGCTTCGTCCGACAAGCCCCCGGGTGCGGCAAGTACCCGATGCAGGACATCCAATGCCGCCATGCGCTCGCTGGCATCCGTTCCCAGCAGTTTCGGCAGGGCATTGATGGCGCGCTCCTCATCGAGGCAGACGAGCAGATACTGCTCCCGCACCAACTCCTTGAAACGTGCGAGGCTCATTCGTTTGCCGGCCGGACGGGACGCACGGATCAGCTTGAGTACGGCAAAGCCGCGCTCATCGACGCTGCCTTCCGGCAGGCGGATATAGATCAGCGCGCGCAGTGCGGCCTCCGTCAGGCCCCCCACATCGAAGCGGCTTTCCAGCTCTGAGCGCAACCGTGCCTCGTCTGCCTCTCTGACAAGATCCCGTTCGATCCGATGCGATGCCGTCGGTTGCGCCCCGAGGCCGACCAACGCCTGAAGCAAAGGTGAGCCGTAGGTATTCAGGAATACCGTCTCGGTCATGGCGTCCCGAAATTCGCCATAGGCCTGAAGACAGGAGGTGATCCAGGACGATGTCGCCTGTTCCATCGCCAGCAATGGATTGCCGGCGCTGACGGGCTGGCGCGTCGCGCGGACAGACTCCGCCAGCGCCTTCACCGGCTGCATCAGCGGATTCTGCTCGGAGAACATGGCAAAGCGCAGCCGGCTGGGATGCATCGCCCGCGACGCCTCGGCCGCCTGTTCGCTCACTGCCACGCGCACGGTCGGCGCGACGAAATTCTGGTACAGCCCCCGATTTACCTCCGACACGCGCGCGACCGTGGCGAACCGCAGGTCGTCTGTCGCGTCGTTGCACCCCAGCGCGCGGATGTGTTCCAGCGTGCGCGCTTCGACACGGAACAGATACTTGCCATGCACGAGATCAGGGTTGACGGTGTCCTCATCGACTTCGGTGATGACTGCCTCGTAGAGCCCTGGCGGCAGCACGTCGATCAGCTCCATACATGATACGAACTCGCCGTGCTCCCTGGTGGCAACCTTGCCGGATACGAAGATCCCCAGGTGTCCGATGCTCTGATGCATCGTATAGACGATGGTCTGGCCGTTCGCGACGATCTCTCGTTCATTGTCGTACAGATCGAGCACCCAATCCAATGCCTGCTGGGGAGGCGTGATATTGTCGCCCCATGAGCAGAACACGATGATCGGTGCGGTGATATTGCGAAGGTCGATGCGAATCCCGTCCGCGGTGCGTATCTGTCCGGTGGACAAGCGATTGCCGACGAACAGGTTGTCGGCAATCCATTGCATTTCTTCGGCGTTCAGCAGGACCGGGCTGCCCCACCAGGTCTCGAAATCGAGGAAACGCTCGGCTTCTGTGTCCACTTTCGAATAGACGTTGTAGGCCTTGGTCCAATACGTGTTGGCGGGATTCATCGACTCGAAATTGGCGACCAGGTTCGCGCCATCGAAGATGCCATGGCCCAGATCGCCGGACAGCGCCGTTAACCAGGTGCCGCCCAGCATGCCGCCCAGATAACGCAACGGATTCCTGCCGCGCACGCCGGCCCAGTACGACAAAGGCGAGCCGGCCAGCATGATCGGACCGGTCCGGTTCGGGTGGATTGCCGCCATCATCATGATCTGCCAACCGGCCTGGCAGTTGGCGATGACCACCGTCTTGCTCTCCGCATCGGGATGTCGTGCCGCGACGTCCTCGACAAAGACCGCCTCGGCGCGACAGACATCCTCGATCGTCTGTCCCGGCATCGGCTTTGGCAGGAAGCCAATGAAATAGCATGGGTGGCCGGCAGCCAGAGCCACCCCGACCTGGCTATCCTGCTTCATTCCACCGATGCCCGGGCCGTGGCCGGCGCGTGGATCGACGACAATGATGGGCGCCTTGGCCGGATCTGTCTCGATGCCGGCGGGTGGCACGATACGCACCAGGCCGTAGTTCACCGGCCGCTCCAGCGTGCGTCCATCACGCACCAGTTCAGACTTGAAGTTGAGGACGTTAGGGACCGCCTTGGCGCTTTGCTCCAGGTAGGTATTCCCCCGTTCGCGCAGTATATCGAGAAACAGAACCGAGCGTTGCCAGGCGTCCAGCCAATATTCCTGGACAGCGCGGATATCGGGCCAGTTTTGCATCGTTTGATCTCCGGTTGACTTCATCGGTTCAGACCACCGAAGAATGCGCCGAAATAGCCGGCATAGAGCGCAGGTTGTTCCAGGTTCATCGAATGCCCCACACCGGGAACAGTGACAAGCCGGCAATCCGGCATCGTCGCAGCCATCGTCTGCAGGTCGGCCAAACCTATCCAGCCGTCCAGTTCACCCCACAGCACGAGATGCTCATGCACGATTTCCCGCATCCGCGGGGCGAGCTCACGCAGTTCGTATTCCAGGTTCAGATTGTAGGGCGTTCCCAGCCATACGCCCTCGGATACACCGCAGGTCTGCTCAAGGATATGTTCGAATAAAGCCTGGCTTGCGGCCAGCCCCTCGCGGAAGCCCGGCATCTGACCTTGCAGCAGCGATTCCGGCCGGAACAACGACGGCGCGGCCGTGGCCATCATCGCGCGGGCAACCGCGCGGCTGGTCATCATGGCGCGGAAGGTCGCTGTCTGCTCGGGCCCGAACGCCAAGCCGAGCGGCGTCACCGGATCGAGTGCCAGCACCTTGCCGAACCGGCGTGGCGCGGCCAACAGCATGCGCGCCGCGATGATCCCGCCGGTGGAGTGCGTCGCCAGGTGGCAGAACGGGATGTTCAGCGTATCGAGTGCCGCCAGCATGTCGTCGGCGTGCCGCTGCATGGTGTAATTTGTGTAGTCAGGACCGGGCGGCGGCCGGTCGCTGTCACCGCAGCCGCGCCAGTCGATGCCGATGACGCGGATGCCGCGTGGGAACAGCGGCGCCGATGCCTCGATCCAGTCCTTGCTTGCCAGATTGCCGTGGATGAAGGCGACTGTGGTGGGGCCGTCGCCCCACTCCCGCCATCCCAACTCGATCTCTCCGGCTTTGACGCGAGGCATCGGCATGTCCCCTACTTGTTCAGGCCCGCGGTGGGAGATGCGCCGGCCGGCGTCGCCGCCGCAGACGACGCAGATACCGTCGCGCCATTCACGAGACGATCAACCGCTACCGGTGCATTCGTGGACACCGAACCACTCCGGACATAATCCACGACGTCGGCGGGGAACTCGACCTGACGGTCGGTGTGAATGAAGTGCCCCGTCTCCGGGTAGACCTTCAGCGTCGGACTATTGCCCACGTTGGTCATGCGCACCATGAACGGCGTGATGATGTCATTGGCCAGGTCCTTCAGGCCGTTGAACGGAGTGCCGGGGATGAACGGCTCCTTGTCGCCGAAGGCCAGGAAGATCGGCGCCTTGATCTGGGTGAGGCGCCGGTAGAGGTTATTGGGATCATCCAACTGCAGCTCCGCCACCATGGAGTAGATGTCGAAGATGAAGACGTTCACCCACTGGTCGAACTCGGCAGGGTTCGCCTTGATCATGGCGACGCGCTGTTCGGTGTGCAGGCGGGCGTATGGACTGTCGTTGAGGAAGTAGCCGCTGCCGATGTCCACCACCTGACCGGTCTCGGGATTGGTCTTCTTGAAGTAGAAGAAGTCGCGCACCCCTTGCTCGGTCCTGGCCTTCTCGGATGCGAGGATGCCGGTCTGATCCCAGGTCTGTTTCCACTTCGCAAAGTCGCGGGCGAACGCGGGATCAAACAGCGCCAGCTTCTTGCCGGGCGCTATCGTGATCTCGCGCGGGTATTCCTCCAGGCCGGCCGGTGCCTCCAGGATCAGGCTTTGCACCGCGTCCGGCCAGCTCAGCGCGTAGCCCAGAACAATTTGGCCACCGAGCGAGTGGCCGAGATAGGTGGCGCGCTTCACGCCGAGCTGGTTCACCACCACGTCATGCACGGTATCACGCATGTCCTGCATGGTACGGGCCGGACATTTGTCGAGGTTGCCCGGGCCCGACATGCCGTAGCATGGCAGATCGGGCACGATCACGCGCAGTCCACGCTCCAGCGCCATCTTGATGATATTGCCGTAGTGGCCGCCGAACGCGCCCTTGCCGTGGATGATCACCAGCACCTGCGGATCCTTGTCGGTGCCGTTGTACTCATCCATGTAGCCGATCTGCCAGGTCTGGCCGGTGCTGTCCTTCGCAGTGGTGTACTTCACCGGAAACGGATAGGTGACGTAGTTTTTCCAGAACGACTTGTTGGGGTCGATGTCGGTGGCGATCCGCGGCGTGCGATAATTGGCCGCGACATATTTCTGTGCCACGTCCAGTCGCGTCACGTCGTTCATGAAGGAGACGAATTTAGGGTCGCGCGCCTTGTGATTGACGATCGAGAAGACGCCGTAGTGGGCGACGGGGCTCTCCTCCGAAATCAGGTCAGCGCCGGGAATCAGCGCAACCGCGCGTTGCGCGAGCTTAAAGTTCAGCCATTGGTCGTTGGTGATGTGCATGACCAGCGTCCGCGCCTCGATGCGACCGAGATCGGCATTCAGGTTATGGATCTCACCGACGCGATTGCGCCAGACCAGGTCGACCGCGTCGAAGATCTTGGCTCGGGCAATGACGCTGCTGCTGGCTTTTGGATTTGGCGGATTCCAGTAGAAGATATCGGGCTGCACGGCGTTGAAATCCTGCATGCTGCGGAAATCGAAATCAAACCCCGTCAGCGACAGCACGGACCAGCCGAAGGCGACGCCCTGGACCGGATGCTGGTCCTTGGGCAGCTTGTAGTAATCGCCGTTGGTGGCGCGCCAGACCGGGTCGGCCTCGATCGCCGCGGTCATCAACTGGAACGTCCAGTTGCCGACGGGATCGTCCTTGTCGGACTGCGTGGTGCCGCCGATCGGCATCAGGGCACCCATGAATTGAGGATGCATCACGCCCCAGACGTAGGTCTGCGTGCCGCCCATCGACACGCCGGTGATCAGCGAGGCGTGCGCGATCTTCAGGTGATCACGCAGCATGCGGTAGTTCGTCTGCACCATGTCGAAGTAGCTGTACTGCGGGAATTTCTGACCCAACCCATCGGATGGCTTGCTGTCGCCCCAGGTGCCGAGCGGATCGACCAGCACGACATAATATCGGTCGGTGTCGATGACACGGCCGGGTCCGATCACCGGCGTGGTGCCGGACAGCGCGGTCCCCTCCACCCACTGTAGATACATGTCGGTGGAGTCACCGGAGTAGTACGAATTGACGATCACCGCGTTGATGATCTCGCCGGCCGCATTGCGCCGTGGCGTGCCCAGCGCGATATAGGCGGTGCGCAGCTTGCCGGCGCCGAGTGATTCCAGCGTGACGCCGCCCTCGCCGCCGTTCTCCCACTTCGACGGGTCGTCGAGATCGTAGCGGCCGCCGATGCGGAAGTTGGCGATTTCATAATACTGCTTCAGCCCGTCGAGCTTTTCTACCGAACTGCGGCGCGTGAAGGGCTGTGCCCACGCCGTCGAGATGCCGGCGAGCAGCAGACAGATCAGAATCAGTATGCGTCGCATCATCCTATTTCCCCCAAGCTGATTTGCGCCTTGACAGGCGTCGGTGGTCAGACCCAAAGAGTTTACCATGCCATCGCTGCAGCACGGCCGTCACTCAATCAATTACGAAATCACCGGGCCGGATAGCGGGCCGACCTACGTGCTGGTCAATGGGCTCACGCAGTACTCGGCGCTGTGGGCCCCCTATCGCGCCGCTCTGGCAGCCATGCAGTTTCGTGTCATCACGTTCGACCTGTTGGGTCAGGGCAGATCGGACAAGCCCAGCCTGTTCATCGAGCAGGACGATCAGGTGGCGGTGCTGCGTACGCTCATCGACAGCGTCTGCCAAGGGCCGGTGTTTCTCGCCGGAATCAGTTTCGGCGGGATCATCGCGTTGCGCTATGCGATCGAGCACGGAGAGCGGCTGGCGGGGCTGGTGCCGATGAGCACGTTCGCAGAGCTCACGCCGCAGTTGTTCCTGATCGGAAATGCGCTGCGCAATGGGCTGATCCTTGGGGGTGTCGAGTATCTGCAGGACCTGCTGCTGCCGATGAATGTCTCGGATGCCTGGCTGGCGCAGCGGCTGGACAAGCTGGACGCTGTCAAGCGGCCCGGTTGGCTGGTCAACGACCTCTACGCCCTGCAGAATCTGATGGAATCGTTTCTTGACTTCCGACCGATCACGCCGGAGTTGGGCGCCATTCGTATGCCCACCATGATCCTGAATGGCGAGTTCGATTTCCTCACGCCGCGGCATCTGCACGAAACGCTGCGGGCGCATATTCCGGACAGTGCGTTGGTGATCGTGCCACGTGGCTACCACGCGTTCACGCTCGACAAGCCCGAGCTGACCGCCTGGCTGCTTGCCCGCTTCGCCGATGACGTGCGGACAGGGCGCTGGCAAGGCGGTGGCACGGTGTGGCTCGCGCCGGAGGAAGCGGGCGGCACAATGATCCGGTTTCCGGACGAATTCGATCATCTGCGTGCCGTGCCGGTGCGAAAGGACGTACCGCGGGAGCGGAACAGCACATGACAATGACGCTGGGACCGCTCGATGCCACCGGCCGGATCCCGAGCCTGCAGCAGACACGTGTTGCGTCGTTTCTGATCTCGGCGCATGGGGCGGAAGCACGTCTCCTGACGGCGGTTCTGGCGAACCCGTTGTCAAGTCCGCTGTTCGGCACACCCCAGATCGAATTGCACGCCCAGCTCTGTCGCGAGATGGAGATCGTGTCGCTGCTGGGTCGCGCGACATCCTGGCAGCCGGATCCGATGCTGATCTGGTTGATGTGGCAATGGGAGACGTCGTGGTTGCCGCAACCTGTCCAGGGTGTGGTGGGAAAGTTCGCCCAAGGTCCGGCGATCGATGCCGCCGCGTTCGGCTATGCGCTGCACACAGCGATCCGACCGGCGGTGCTGCTCCCCGAACACTCGCCCATGTCGGATCCGTTCGCGGCTGCGTTGCGACGCATCGAAATCGAGGGTGGCCGAATTGTGCAGGCGCAGCTTCGGTTCCTGAAAAGTCCTGAACTGGCAACTGCGAGGGACGCGATATCGGCGGCAGTGGACCGACGTCATGCCCAGCTGCGTCAGCTCTGGACGGAACTGCTGTCCAGTATAGGTGTGGTCCAGGAATCATAGCCGCATTTCGGGAATATCGGGCACCTGACCCCGCGATCGTCTATCAACCATCGGTGCACCCGTTCCATGACATTTGCGTTAAAGTCACCGGCACCTGACGGTACTCTTGAAGTGCCGCGGCCGGGTCCGACCGACCACGCGATTCGATGACCAATCTGGCCGAGACCAGCGGCGTCCGTCCTGAGCCTTCACGGCCGGTCCGCATCAATGTCACGAGCGAGTAGGTAAACGTCGCGAAGAAGAGTGATGCAATATCCGACTGCTGGCCGGAGCCGACTGCAGAGAGGAAGGCAAGCGCCGAGCCGACGGACAAATCGTGGGTGTAGGCAGCGGGATACACCTGCTCCAGGCGAGGGAGTGCCGGCCCGCAAAACACGCTCGCCACTGTATACACCATGGGGATGAGCCACAGTGGCATTTGTCGGCTCACGGTCCCGGATTGATCCGCGTGATCTTGGAGCCTTCGAGACCGAGCCCTGCCATCAGGCCGTGCTGGCCGAACGGAAAGGCATAGACGTCCTGGGTAAGCGTCGTGCTGGTCAGGCTCGCGGCGGCTCCCTTGTCCATGACCACGACGCTCGGGCCGGAGCCGATCGACCAGCCATCGCTGTCCTGAAGGTATTTGAGCCCCGAGTCGGTCATGAAGAACAGGGCGTAGCTGAACCGTTGCGCTCCCGCTTGTAGACCGAACGACGCCGCCGAGATGTTGTAATAGCCAGCGCTCCTGCCGCCTATCCGGAGTACGCCGTCGCCTCCCTGGCCACCGATGATCAGGCCGGCCTTGATGATCTTGGGGAACACCAGGATCGCCTTGGCCCGCTTGCCGAGCTCGCGTGCCTTGGGCTGCGCCGCGTACAGCGCCCGGAGCGCCTGATCGGCGTCCCGACTGATCTGGTGCGCGGATGCGGCCTGCGCCGTGCCGGTCTGCACGACGGTGCCGCCCGCCAGAGTTGCGAGCCCGACAAGCAGCGAGCGTCTCGTTCTGTTCATACCCGGTTTCCGTTGTTCATCGCGTGGGGTCGAGCCAAGTGTGTTCAGCCGGATGTCGAGGTCAGCTCCGGCACGAACTTATACGGATAGTCCGGCTCTTTGTAGCCGTGCGGCTTCTGGCGGTCCGGCAGCTTCACCTTGTCGCGCGGGATATCGCCGTAGGGGATGTGCTTGAGCAGATGGGTTATGGCGTTCAACCGTGCCCGCTTCTTCTCATCCGAACGGACCACGTACCATGGCGCCCATGGGGTGTCGGTCGCCTGGAACATGTCGTCGCGCGCCCGCGAATAGTCGTACCAGCGGCCGTAAGACTTGAGGTCCATCGGCGACAGCTTCCAGATCTTGCGCCCGTCCTCGATGCGCGACTCCAGGCGTCGTTTCTGTTCCGATTCGCTGACCTCGAGCCAGTATTTCAGCAGAATGATCCCGGACTCGATAACCGCCTTCTCAACCGGGGGCACCATCGTGAGAAAGCGCTTTGCCTGTTCTTCGGTGCAGAATCCCATCACCCGTTCGACGCCGGCGCGGTTGTACCAGCTCCGGTCGAAGATCACGACCTCTCCAGCCGCAGGCAGATGCGATATGTACCGCTGGATGTACATCTGCGACTTTTCGCGTTCGGTCGGCGCCGGAAGGGCGACTACGCGGAACACGCGGGGGCTGACACGCTCGGTGATGGCCTTGATCGTGCCGCCCTTTCCGGCGCCGTCGCGTCCCTCGAACACGACGCAGACTTTCAGACCCTTGTGCACGACCCATTGCTGCAGCTTGACCAGCTCGACGTGAAGCCGCGCCAGCTCGTGCTCGTATGCCTTCGTCTTCAGCTTGCCGCTCGACTGCTTGGAACCTTCGTCAACCGCGGCCGGCCTGGTGTTTTTCGTTGCGCTCATTGTGGTCCCCGTGGCTGCGTCACCGTGTGACGCCGTGGGCATAATGGGTCGGTGGTGATCATCCCTCCATAGCGCTCTTTGGCCAGGAGAAGAACAGGCCGACATCGCCTGGCATTCCGCCGGGGTAGTTGATGATGCGGGCACTGAAGCCGAAACCGCCGGATTTCAGGTCGGTCTTCCAGTAATCGTAGACCTGGCGAACGCCTACCGGGAGTGTTGCCAGCCATTCCGGCTCGTCTGACTGCGCGGCGCGTTCTGCCTCGCTTGGTTTGTTGATCGGCGGGGCACCGGCGTTGATGATCGCTCGGCCGCCGTCCGTACAAAAACTGCTCGGGAACGACGCGAACATCAGCTCGGTCTCTCCTCGCTCGAAGGCATGCCTGATCCTGCCGAGGCCAGACTGGATGATCGCTTCGGTCAATTGAAAGTTGTCCAGACGCTTCCTGAATTCCGCAAGCTCCTCTTCCTTGCGCTGCTGCAGGTGCTCCGCCGCCGCGCTGTCTTGGCGGCGGCGAGCCTCACGCTCGGCAAACAGCGCACTTACCGATAAGCCAGTTCCCGACATCAGACCCTCCTTCTCCCGGTCCCGCGGCAGGCGGTGACGACCGGCGTTCGGGGCACCCACTAGCGTGAGCGAGAGCCGGCGGCGTTGATCTACATCAAACCAGGCAGCCGCCGGCAACCGTGCGGCAGCCGGAGCCACGGGTCCAGCCCGGTGCCCGGTTCCGTAGTCACAAATCCGGCGACTTGTTTGGCTACGCGATCAACCGATCTTCCAGCCATCCTTGGTGTTGCACCAGGTCAGCGTGGTGCTGCGGCTTGTGTTTCGTCCGGTCACGGTGGTCTGGTAGCGCACGATGCGACAGGCCGTCCCCTTGCGCTGCACGGGGTCGCCGGCGGTAACCGTTCCGCGCGCGCCGGATTGGGGGTTGCTCCAGGTCTCGATGTCGCCGGCAGCCAGCTGCGGTCGCTCCAGCAGCAGGTCAGTGGCGTTTGTCAGGGCCGCAATATCGTCCGCGTTGAGTGGCGTGCCGCGGCTGCCGCGGAACGGATTGATCTGCGCGAGCGCCGGTCCCGACAGGCAGGCGACGATCAGCAACAGCGGCAGGAAACGGCGGCTGGACATTGCGTCCTCCATGAGGGTCAGGTCAGGCAAATGGCTGTCATCGTCGCGGCTCGACTGCCTCGATATCAGAAACCCTCGGCTCCAGCGACACTGCGCCAAGTCGGCCGTGTCGCCCTGCCTCGCAACGTGACAGTTCGGCGGGCTGTCCGGAACCGCTTGCATTCCGCGCCGCAACAACCAACCATCTCCGCATGCCCGGTTCGGATTCCGGTTTCGCCCCGCGTGTCAAAGCCGTGCTTGGCCCGACGAACACCGGCAAGACCCATCTCGCCATCGAGCGCATGCTGGCGCATGCCTCGGGCATTATCGGCTTCCCGCTTCGCCTGCTCGCGCGCGAGAACTACGACCGCATGGTGGCGCAGAAGGGCGCCCGCTACGTCGCCCTGATCACCGGCGAGGAGAAGATCGTCCCGCCCGAGGCGCGCTGGTTCTCTTGCACCGCCGAGGCCATGCCGCTCGACCGCGACGCCGAGTTCCTGGCGGTGGACGAGATCCAGCTATGCGCCGACCCCGACCGCGGGCACGTGTTCACCGACCGGCTGCTGCACGCGCGCGGGCTGGTTGAGACCATGTTCCTGGGCGCCGAGACGATCCGTCCGCTGCTGCAGCGGCTGGTGCCGCAGGCCATCATCGAGACCCGGCCGCGATTCTCGCAGCTCAGCCACGCCGGCCCCGTCAAGCTGGTCCGTCTGCCGCCCCGTTCCGCCGTGGTCGCGTTCAGCGCGGCAGAAGTCTACGCCATCGCCGAGCTGATCCGGCGCCGGCGCGGTGGGTGCGCCGTGGTCATGGGGCGGCTCAGCCCGCGCACCCGCAATGCCCAGGTGGCACTGTACCAGGACCAGGAGGTGGATTTCCTGGTCGCCACCGACGCGATCGGCATGGGGCTCAACATGGATGTCAACCATGTCGCCTTCGCCGCGATGGGGAAATTCGACGGCCACCGGCCGCGCCGGCTCACCCCGGCCGAGGTGGCGCAGATCGCCGGCCGCGCCGGCCGCGGCATGCGCGACGGCACATTCGGCACTACCGCGCAGTGCCCACCGCTGGGCGACGAGGTGGCGGCAGCGGTGGAGGCGCACAGCTTCGAAGCATTGGATCAGCTGTGCTGGCGCAACAGCGATCTCGACCTGAGCCATGTCGACGCGCTGCTCGCCACGCTGATGGCGCCGCCGCCCGGTCCCGGCCTGGTCAAGGGCAACGACGCCGCCGACCTGGAGACGCTGGCTGCGCTGGCGCACGACCCCGAGATCCGGCACCTCGCTCACGGACGGAGAATGGTCCGTCGTCTGTGGGAGGCCTGCCAGATTCCCGACTTCCGCAAGCTGAGCGATGACACCCACACCAAGCTCTGCGCCCGGGTGTTCGGCCACGTTGCGCGCGATCAGCACCTGCCGACCGACTGGCTGGCCGGACAGATCGGCGCGCTGGCCCGCGCGGACGGCGATATCGACACGCTGATGCAGCGATTGGCCGGTGTGCGTGTCTGGTCCTACATCGCGGCGCGGGCTGACTGGGTGCGCGACAGCCCGCACTGGCAGGGACGCGCGCGCGAGGTCGAGGACCTGCTGTCGGATGCGCTGCATGAGCGATTGACCAGCCGCTTCGTCGATCGCCGCGCCGCTCACCTGATGCGCCGGCTGGAGGCGAGCGAGACCGAGGAACTGCTGTCGGCCGTCACCCGCCGCGGCGAGGTGATCGTCGAGGGTCACCCGGTCGGCCGGGTCGCCGGCTTCAGCTTCTTTCCCGACCCGTCCGCCGTGGGCGACGAGAAGCGACTCGTGCAGCGGGCGGCACGGCGGGCGCTGCGCGAGGAGATTCCGCGCCGCGTAGCCACGGTCGAGACCGCGGCAGACGCTGCGTTCGCAATCGGCGACGACAACGCGCTGGTGTGGGACGGCGCATCGATCGCCCGGCTGAGGCGCGGGAACAGTGCATTGCGGCCGCGCGTGCAGGTACTGGACAGCGAGTTCCTCGACGGGGCGCAGCGCGAACGGCTTCGCATCAGGCTGCAGCGCTTCGTGGACGACCGGGTGAGCCATGATCTGGCTCCGCTACTGGCGGTGGCGGACCGCGGTAATCTGCATCAGCAGTTCCGCGGCCTGCTGCATCGGCTGACCGAGGCTCTCGGCCTGATCACCAGCGACGAAGGCGACACGCTGGCCCCGCCGGCCCGCGCTGCATTGAAGGCGATCGGCGTGAAGGCCGGCCGTTTCGGCCTGTTCCTGCCGCCTCTGCTGAAGCCGCGTGCCGCTGCCATGCGGAGCCGGTTGTGGGGCCTGCAGCACGGCGTGGCGGTGCCGGAACTGCCACCGCCTGAGGTGGTCTCGCTGTTGCACCGGCCGGACTGGCCCGCCGGTTTCGCCGATGCCATGGGGTGGCTGGAGGCCGGTCCGGTGCTGCTCCGGCTCGACATCGCCGAGAGGGTCGCCGCCGAGTTGGCCTGGGCGGCGCGGCGCGGGGCGACTGCCATGCCGGCTGGGCTGGCGTCGCGCTTCTCGCTGAAGGCCGATCTGCTGCCGGTGGTGCTGCGCCGGCTCGGGTTCCGGGTGGTGCCGGCCGAGGTCCTGGCGGCGCACGCATATGGCCCGCCCGCGCCCGCCATGCTGCTGCCGCTGCGACGGCGCCGGCCGGTGACAAGCGACGTCCCGCAGGTGGACGCGCATGGACCGTTCGCGGCACTGGCGGCGTTGAGGAGCTAGGGGGACGCCATCGCCGAGACCGAGGACCGCGACTGGCAGCGCCTGGACAAGTGGCTCTGGTGCGCGCGGTTCATGCGGCAGCGCAGCGATTGCGCCGCCCTGGTGGCCAAGGGCTCGATCCGCATCAACCGCCAGCCCACCGACAAGGCGCATGCGCGGCTGCGCATCGGCGACGTGTTGACGGTGCCGGTACACGGCTCGGTCCGCGTCGTGTGCGTGGTTGCGCTGGCTGTGCGGCGGGGTCCGGCCACCGAGGCGCGGTTGCTGTACGAGGAGATCGGCGAAATGGTCGGTGGACCTTGCACCTGAGCGGAAACGTCGGCATATCGCCGCTCTGACAAGCCGCGCCGGGGACTGAGCATGACCTATGTGGTCACCGAGACCTGCATTCGTTGCAAGTACATGGATTGCATCGAGGTCTGCCCGGTGGATTGTTTTTATGTCGGCGAGAACATGCTCGTCATCCATCCGGACGAGTGCATCGATTGCGGCGTCTGCGAGCCGGAATGCCCGGTCGAGGCGATCGTGCCCGACAGCGATGACAAGGCGACCGACTGGCTGGAGCAGAACCGGACCTACGCGGCGCTGTGGCCGAATATTACGCGGAAGGGCGAACCGCCGGAGGATGCCGACGAGTGGAAGGACAAGCCTGGCAAGGCCAAGTTGTTCTCACCCAATCCGGGAAAGGCCTGATCCGGCCTCAACCGGACGTCGCGTGCCTTCCCCGGTGACGCAACACCGGTTTGATGTTATATTGGTTTGTATAGGCGGCGGGAGTTGCGCGGGAGACGCGACGGCTGCCGCCATTCCCAGGAGCCGATCCATCGGAGCGGGGTGCGCGGGCGGGGCGACTGGTCCCGGCCATGCCGACCACCGACGGGATCGCAATGGACGAGAGGCAAAGGTCTAGAGGTGTCAAGCATGAAGGTATCGGCTGGAACCGCGGTGAAGGGTCGTGGAGCCGCTGCCGCCCCCCACGCGGCTCCGCGTCGCGCGGCCAAGGCGGCGCAGGCCGCGGTGGCGGCGAAGAAGACGGCGGAGCCTGCCGGGCCGGTTGCGGACAAAGCGGTCGCTAAGCCGCCGGCAGCCAAGGCTTCCCCCATGGCAAAGCCGGCGGCGCCGCAGCCGGTGCCCGGCAAGCCGGATATCAAGCCGGCTCACGCCGTGGCCGCCGTGAGCACTGCGTCGACGGGGCCTACCGCCAACCCGCCGGCCGCGCCGCCGCAGGCGGCGCAATCGAGGCCGCCGGAACCGAGACCGCCGGCGACCCCGTCTCGTCCTGTGCTGCCGGCCGCCGTCGCACCCTTACCGGCCGAGCGCCGGCCTGCCATGCCGGATCGGCTACCGCCGAGGCTGCCGGCCAAGGCCGAAATCTTTATCGAGGGCGACCACGTCGTCTACCCGACGCATGGTGTGGGCAAGGTCGAGCGGATCGCGACCGAGGAGATCGCCGGCCACAAGCTCGAACTGATCCACATCACGTTCGAGGAGAACCGGATGACGCTGCGCGTGCCGGTGGCCAAGGCGCGCACCGCTGGTCTCCGCAAACTCGCCACACGCAAGCTGTTCGACGAGGCGCTGGCGGTTCTGAAGGGCCGCGCGCGGATCAAGCGAACGATGTGGTCCCGACGAGCCCAGGAATACGAGGCGAAGATCAATTCCGGGGATCCGTTGGCGATCGCCGAGGTGGTGCGCGACCTGCACCGGAACTCTGGCCAACCCGACCAGAGCTTTTCCGAGCGGCAGATCTACGAGGCGGCAATG
>DASXNR010000551.1:0-2157 GCA_036494925.1 Acetobacteraceae bacterium | reverse complement strand
CTCGAAAGACTCCGCGGTAAGGTCCTCGTAGGTGTCGTTCCAGATCAGCACCATCGGTGCGTTCACGCAGCCGCCAAGACACTCGACCTCTTCCCATGAGAAGTCGCCGTCGGCGGAGACGTGAAACTGCTCGGCGTGAATACGCCGGCGGCACACGTCTTTGACGTCTTCAGCGCCGCGCAACATGCACGGTGTAGTGCCACAGACCTGCACGTGCGCCTTGCGGCCGACCGGCTGCAACAAGAACATGGTGTAGAACGTCGCGACTTCGAGAACGCGAATCTTGGCCATGCCCAGCATGTCGGCGACGTATTCCATGGCCTTCTGCGGCAGCCAACCGCCCGCCTGCTCCTGCGCACGCCACAGCAATGGGATCACCGCGGACGCCTGCCGGCCTTCGGGATATTTTGCAATCTGTTGGTTCGCCCAAGCGAGATTTGCTGCCGTGAAGACGAAGTCCTTCGGTTGCAATTCCGGTGGAGCAAGACGACGGACGGCCATTTTTCGCTTCCGCTTTCACCAAGTTATTTGATCGGCTGACACTCAGCCGTCTCGCCAGTTGCCGTCGTCACCGAGCACAAGACGACGGCGGCATCCTTCTTCAGGATCAGCACGAGATAGGGGCCACCAAGGGTCGAATTGATGATCTGATAGCCCTGCTGCAGATAGCCCGTGACGCTTGGCTTGCGTTGAGCAGATGCGGCGCCGGCATCAATGATCAGCGCCAGCACAGCGACCATCCATGCGAGGTTGAATCTCATCGATCCACCTCGCCGAACACGATATCGATCGAACCCATGATCGCAGACACGTCCGCGAGCATGTGGCCACGGCAGAGAAAATCCATCGCCTGCAGATGCGCAAAGCCGGGCGCGCGGATTTTGCACTTGTAGGGCTTGTTGCTGCCATCGGCGACGAGATAGACCCCAAACTCGCCTTTGGGCGCCTCGACCGCCGCATACACCTCACCCGCCGGCACGTGATAGCCCTCAGTATAAAGCTTGAAGTGATGGATCAAGGCCTCCATCGAGCGCTTCATCTCGCCACGCTTGGGTGGGACGATCTTGTGGTCGTCGACAGTGACCGGCCCGCGCCCATCCTCCTTCCGCAGCTTCTCCAGACACTGCTTCATGATGCGGACGGACTGGCGCATTTCCTCCATGCGGATGCAGTAGCGGTCGTAGCAGTCACCGTTTTTGCCGATCGGGATGTCGAACTCGAATTCCGAATAGCACTCGTAGGGCTGCGCCTTACGCAAGTCCCAGGCCGCGCCTGAACCGCGCACCATCACGCCGGAGAAGCCCCAAGCCCAGGCGTCCGCGAGCTTGACCACACCGATGTCGACGTTGCGTTGCTTGAAAATACGATTGTCCGTAAGCAACCCCTCGAGGTCGTCGCAAACTTTCAGGAACGGATCGCAGAACGCCCAGATGTCGTCTATCAGTTTCTCCGGCAAATCCTGGTGCACCCCGCCGACGCGGAAATAGGCCGCGTGCATCCGGCTGCCGGACGCACGTTCGTAGAACACCATCAGCTTTTCGCGCTCTTCGAAACCCCACAACGGCGGTGTCAGCGCGCCAACATCCATCGCCTGTGTCGTGACATTGAGAATGTGCGAGAGCAGCCGCCCAATTTCACAATACAGTACCCGGATGAGCTGCGCGCGTCTGGGGATCGTGAGCCCGAGCAGCTTTTCCGCCGCCAGGCAGAAGGCATGCTCCTGGTTCATCGGCGCGACGTAGTCGAGCCGGTCGAAATAAGGGATTGCTTGCAGATAGGTTTTGTATTCGATCAGCTTTTCCGTGCCGCGATGGAGCAGCCCGATATGTGGATCGACCCGCTCGACGATCTCGCCGTCAAGCTCCAGCACAAGACGCAACACGCCATGGGCCGCCGGGTGCTGCGGCCCGAAATTCAGCGTGAAGGTGCGGGGCGCGGCTTCAGCCATGTTTAACTCCGCACCATCGCAGCGGCCTTGGCCTTCTCCGCCACCTTGGCGTTGAAGCGGTCCCAGGCGACGATGGCGCGCTCATGCCGCCCCTCGCCGATCACGTCGACGCCATCATGGGCGTGCACATGGAAGCTGGCGCGGCGTCCGTCGACCTCCGTGCATTCGATATCGACGGTAACGCTCAGGCCTGGCGGGGTCGCCGCCGT
>DASXNR010000550.1:0-6427 GCA_036494925.1 Acetobacteraceae bacterium | reverse complement strand
CATGTTGAGCACGTAGCGGCCGTCGCCGTCGGCCATCGCGCGCAGCGTGGCGCGCGCCTCGGCATCCAGCGGCAGCACGCGGGCGGTCTCGGCTACGGCGCGTGCCAGCAGCGCCTCCAGCGCCGCATCGTCGAGCCGGCGCAGCACCAGCACCTGGCAGCGCGACAGCAGGGCGCCATTCAGCGCGAACGACGGGTTCTCGGTGGTGGCGCCGATCAACGTGATGGTGCCGGTCTCCACCACGGGGAGGAAACCGTCCTGCTGGGCGCGGTTGAAGCGGTGGATCTCATCGACGAACAGCAGCGTCCCCTGCCCGGTGCGACGCCGCCGCGCCGCCTCGTCGAACGCGCGCTTGAGGTCGGCGACGCCGGAGAACACTGCCGAGAGCTGCACGAAATGCAGCCCCGAGCGGACGGCGAGCAGGCGGGCGATGGTGGTCTTGCCGCAGCCGGGCGGGCCCCACAGGACCAGCGACGCCAGCGAGCCGCGCTCCAGCATCCGGGTGAGCGTGCCGTCCGGGCCGAGCAGATGGTCTTGCCCCACCACCTCGTCGAGCGTCCGCGGCCGCAGCCGATCCGCCAAAGGGCGCGGACCTGTTGGCAGCTCAGGCTCCGGCGGCGGACCGAACAGGTCCTCGGCGATGGTCTTGCCCGACATCCGAGCAAGATAGTGCGGCCCGAGCCGCGAAGCGAACCCGCACAGCACGCGCGGTCTGCGGAATTCCGTTGTCGGTGCCCGGCACAGAATCTATATTCATGCTGTTCAGGAATGGCGCCCACCAGGCGGTCCGCCTGCCGGCCGAGTTCCGCTTCGAAGGCGACGAGGTCTATGTCATGTGCGACGACAGCACCGGCGACGTGATGCTTTCGAAGCGGCCCGGCGCCAAGACCTTGAGCGACTTCTTTGCGCTGATGGAGACGATCGAGGTGCCGGCCGACTTCATGGATCAGCGGCCGCTGAACGTGATGCCGCAAGAGTGTGATTCGTTCGGCACCGCGACGTGACCGTGCTGCACATGCTCGATACCGACACGGCGAGCTACATCATCGAACCGCAGCGCCGGCAGGGTCGGCCAGCGTCATCATGGCTTAGCTCCACGGTTGCGCGCGCCCTGACGACTGGCCCCTGACAGCGTACTGTCAGTAGTGTCGGCGCCATGCGCCGCTCCGACCGGCTGTTCGACATCATTCAACGCCTGCGCACTGCGCGCGGCCCGATGACGGCCGCGGCTCTGGCGGACGAATTGGAAGTGACCGTGCGCACGGTCTATCGCGACGTGGCCACGCTGCAGGCTCGCCGCGTGCCGATCGAGGGCGCGCCAGGGATCGGCTACATGCTGCGCCGCGGCTTCGATTTGCCGCCGCTGATGTTCACCACCGAGGAGATCGAGGCGATCGCAGTGGGAGCACGGCTGGTCGCCCGCACGGGCGATCCCCAGGACGCGGCCGAGAGCGTGCTGCCGAAGGTGACGGTGGTGCTGCCCGAGGCACTTCGCATGCAACTGGCATCGGCGCCGATCTTCGTTTCACCTTCAGGCGCGCCTGCGGCGGTAAAGATCGATCTGTCGGTGGTGCGCCAGACGATCCGTGACGAGCGCAAGCTGCGTATCGCCTACGCCGACGAAAAGGGCGCATGCACGGAGCGGACGGTATGGCCGATCGCCGTTGCGTACTATGTGCAGGCAACGCTGATCGGCGCGTGGTGCGAATTGCGGCAGGACTACCGGCATTTTCGCGCCGACCGGATCGCCGCGCTGACGGTGCTGGATCAGTGCTATCCGTCGGACAACGGCCGGCTGATGGCGGAATGGCTCGCGCTGCGGCAGACTGAACGCGTTGGGAAGGAGTAGTGCCGTGCCCGCGTATATGGTCGTGCAGCTCAATGTTACCGATCCGGACAGGTTCGCCCGGTATCGCGAGGCCGTGCCGTCCGTCGTGGCGGCGTTCGGCGGCCGCTATATCGTGCGCGGCGCGGCGGTCGAGGTGTTGGAAGGCAGCCACGACGGACGGCGCCTGGTGTTGTTCGAATTCCCATCGGTCGAGGCCATCAAGCGATTCTGGGACTCCCCGGAATACGCGAAGGTGAAGCCGCTGCGGGAGAACGCCGCGGAGATCGACGCCTGGGCGGTGCCCGGCGTGTAACGGAGAACCGTGATGGCAAACGACATCGAGGTGGCAGTGGACGCGGCGGGCATCGCCGTGGTGACACTGAACCGACCGGAGAAGCGCAACGTGGTGTCGCTGGCGATGTGGCACGGACTGGGCGAGATCTACCGCGACTTCGCGCGCCGCCGCGACGTGCGTGTGGCGATCCTGACCGGTGCCGGCGGTCATTTCTGCGGCGGCGCCGACATCTCCGAGTTCTCCAAAGTACGCGACAGCGTCGAAGATGCCCGCGTCTACGGCGAAGCGGGCCATGCCGCGACACAGGCGATCATCGACCTGCCGCAGCCGACGATTGCCGCGGTGCACGGTTACGGCGTGGGCGGCGGCTGTGGTCTGGCGCTCGCCTGCGACCTGCGCGTAGGCGACGCGACGACGCAGATGGGCATCCCTGCGGCGCGGCTGTCGATCGTGTATGGCATCCTGGATTGCAGTCTGCTGCTGCGTGCCGTCGGGTTGGCGAACGCCAAGCTGGTACTTTACTCGGGGCGCTATTTCCCGCTGAACGACTGCCGGGCGATGGGATTGATCGACGTGGTGTCGGAGCAGGGTGCGCTGCCCGGGGCGCAAACGCTCGCTCAGGAGCTATGCACCCGCGCGCCGCTGTCGCAGCGTGGCGCCAAGGTGGTGCTCGAGGCGCTGGAGCGTGGCGAGGTGGACCAGCGTGCCGCCGAGATTGCCGCGGTGCAGGAGGAGGCGGTGAACAGCGAGGACTACCGCGTGGCGCGCCAGGCGTTCCTGGAGAAGCGCACGCCGGTGTTCAAGGGAGGCTGACGGTGGACGCACAGTTTCAACCTCTCGACCCGGCCAAATTCCGCGATCAGTTTGCCACCGCAAGAGGGGAGGTGCGTGCCCAGGTCAGGCTTCGTTCGCTTGACACGCTGTGGTTCAACACCGGTACGCTGTGCAACCTGACATGCCGTAACTGCTACATCGAATCATCGCCGCGTAATGATCGTCTGGCATACCTCACGCGCGATGAGGTGCGGAACTATCTCGACGAGATCGCGCACGAAGCGTTGCCGACTCGCCTGATCGGCTTCACCGGCGGCGAGCCTTTCATGAATCCTGAGATCATCGGCATGCTGGACGACGTGCTGTCGCGTGGGTTCGACGCGTTGGTGCTGACCAACGCGATGAAGCCGATGCGCAAGTTGCGGTCGCAACTTCTGGCGCTGCGCGACGCCTATGGTGCACGACTGCGGATCCGTGTGTCGCTTGATCACTATTCGCCGGCGGTGCATGAGACGGAGCGCGGACGGCGAAGCTGGGCGCCGACCATCGACGGGCTGATATGGCTGGCACGAAACGGGTTCGCCATCGATGTGGCGGGCCGACTGTTCTCCGGCGAGCCCGAAGCAGAGTTGCGCGCCGGCTTCGCACGGCTGTTCGGCGAACTCGACCTGCCGATCGATGCTGCCGATCCGGTACGGTTGATGTTGTTCCCCGAGATGGACGCGCAGCGGGACGTGCCGGAAATCACCACCGCCTGCTGGGACATCCTGCACAAATCCCCGGATGACGTGATGTGCGCCTCCGCCCGCATGGTTGTGAAGCGCAAGGATGCTGCGACGCCAACCGTTCTGGCCTGCACGCTGCTGGCGTACGATCCGCAGTTCGAACTTGGCCGCACGCTTGCCGAGGCAGCGCGGCCGGTATCGCTCAACCACCCATATTGCGCGTCGTTCTGTGTGCTCGGCGGAGCGGCTTGCAGCCGCTGAGGCTACGCGTGCCCGGCGGCGCCCGACAGCAGCAGCGGGTCGATGTTGAGTTTGCCGAGGGCGCGGCGCCACTTCGTGTCGTGGTCGCCGTCAAACACGATGGTCTCGTCGGCCGGCACCGATAACCAGGCATTCTGCTGGATCTCGGCATCGAGCTGACCCGGGCCCCAGCCGGCATAGCCCAGCGCCAGCAGACCCTCCCGCGGCCCATTGCCTTCGGCGATCGCCTTCAGGACATCGAGACTCGCGGTCAGCGCCAGCGTGTCGTTGACGCGCAGGCTACCCTCGCCGGTCCAGTCCGTGGTGTGCAGCACGAAACCGCGAGCGTTATCCATCGGACCGCCGGCACACAATCGTATTCTACGGGCCGGCGGCACCGGTGCCACCTCAAGCTGCCGCAGCAGTTCATCGAATTTAGGCCGCTGCAGCGGGCGATTGAGCACCAGACCCATCGCCCCTTCCGGTGTATGGGCGCACAAATAAATGACGCTCTGGGCGAAGCGCGGATCTTCCATGGTCGGCATCGCGATCAGCAGCTGACCGGTCAGGAAGTCAGCCGGGGCCGGAGGGGCCGCGGATTTGCGCGTCTGGACCATGACTCTGAATCTGGGCCTGCCGACCTGCGGGTGCAAGCGTCCCGTTGGGCTGGCGTGACTCCCGCAGCGGGGGAGGCTAGGAGTCGCGGCATGGCAAGCCACAGGGGAGCAGGAAGCCAATGACGATCAAGGTCGGCGATCAGATTCCGTCCATGAAGCTGATGATGGGTACCCCCGAGGGCCCCAAGGAAACCTCAACCGACGAACTCTTCAAGGGCAAGAAGGTGGTGCTGTTCGCGGTGCCGGGAGCGTTCACGCCAACCTGCAGCGTCAAGCACCTGCCGAGCTTCGTGCAGAATGCCGATGCCCTGAAGGCAAAGGGCGTCGATACGATCGCGTGCATCGCGGTGAACGACGCGTTCGTGATGGCGGCCTGGGGCAAGGAGCAGGGCGTCGACGGCAGGATCACGATGTTGGCCGACGGATCGGCGGCGTTCACCAAGGCGCTCGGGCTCGAGCTGGACCTGATCGCCCGCGGCATGGGCACACGCAGCCAGCGCTATGCGCTGATCGCGCAGGACGGCAAGGTGACGCATCTCGCCGTCGAGGCACCCGGCGGCTTCGAGGTGAGCAAGGCGGAGTCAATTCTCGCCAACCTGTAGTTCCTCGGCAGCCTCAAGGCAGCCGGGCGGTGCCAGTGAGAAATCAGCTCCGGCGCCGCCCGGCTCGGACCGGGAAGTCGGCTCATTCCTTCGGCACGTTCCGTTCCAGTTCGGCCAGCCAGGCATTGGCGTTGCCGTCCGACGGCGCGCGCCAGTCGCCGCGCGGCGACAGCGATCCGCCGGCGCTGACTTTCGGTCCGTTCGGCATGGCCGACCGCTTGAACTGGCTGAACGCGAAGAAGCGCCGCAGGAACACCTCCAGCCAGTGCCGTATCGTCGTCAGATCGTAGGCGCCGCGCCGGTCGGGCGGGAAACCGGGGGGCCAGTCGCCTGTGGCCGCGTCGCCCCAGGCCTGCAGCGCCAGAAACGCGATCTTCGACGGCACCGTGCCGTGGCGCAACGTGTAGTACAGGTTGAAGTCCTGCAGCGCGTAGGGGCCGATAACTGCCTCGGTACTCTGCGGGGTTTCGCCTTCCCTGGTCGGCACCAGTTCCGGCGTGATCTCGGTGCCGAGGATTGCGTCCAGCGTCACGCCCACGTCGGGTGCGAACTGGCCGGAACTGATCACCCAGCGGATCAAATGCTGGATCAGCGTCTTCGGCACCCCGGCATTGACGTTGTAGTGCGCCATCTGGTCGCCGACCCCATAGGTACACCAGCCGAGTGCCAGTTCCGACAGGTCTCCGGTTCCGATCACGATGCCGTTGTGGTGGTTTGCCAGGCGGAACAGATAGTCGGTGCGCAGGCCGGCCTGCACGTTTTCGAACGTCGTATCGTAGATCGGCTCGCCCTGCGCGAACCGGTGGCCAATGTCGCTCAACATGCGTTCGGCGGCAGGGCGGATGTCCAGTTCCCGCCAGGTGACCTCGAGCGCTTGCATCAGCCGGATGGCGTTGGTCTTGGTGTGCGCGGAGGTGGCGAAGCCCGGCATGGTGTAGGCGAGGATATTGCTGCGCGGCAGCCCGAGCAGATCAAGCGCCCGGCTGCACACGATCAGCGCATGCGTGGAATCGAGGCCGCCCGAGACGCCGATCACGACGCGCTCGGTGCCAATCGCGCGCAGCCGCTGGGCGAGGCCCGAGACCTGGATGTTGTAGGCCTCATAACAATCCTGCTCGAGCCGCCGGGGATCTGCCGGCACGAACGGAAACCGTTCGACCCTTCGCTCCAGACCGATATCGCCGGGTGGCGGGTCCAGTCGGAATGCGATGCGGCGAAAGGCGGCAGGATGGCGGCGGCGGTTGGTGTCGAAACTGCCCATCTGCATGCGCTCGTGGCGCAGCAGGTCGAGGTCGATATCGGCCACCGCAAACTGGCTGCCTGACGGAAACCGCTCGGTTTCGGCC
>DASXNR010000549.1:0-2120 GCA_036494925.1 Acetobacteraceae bacterium | reverse complement strand
GTGTATGAGAAACTGATCAACGCTGGCATCGACGACTGGGGTGGCGTGTCGCCGGTGACGCCGGACCATGTGAACCCCGAGGCGCCGTGGCCGCAGATCGAGGCGCTGGCGCAGCGCACCGACGCGATGGGCAAAATACTGGTGCAGCGGCTGCCGGTGTATCCGGCGTATGCGTTCGCCGCGGACCGCTGGTGCGCGCCCGATATCGCGACGCGGGTGCGGCGCGCGATCGATGCGGAGGGTTGGGCGCGGGAGGACGACTGGGCGCCTGGCCTCACCGTGCTGCCGCAGCAACGCCCTGCGATGCTGGACCGGATCGATCCCCCGGTCGGCAACGCGGTGGCAAAGGCTGTGTCGGGCGCGCGGCTGGACGAGACCGAGATCGTACGGCTGTTCGCGGCGCGCGACGCCGACTACGACCACGTCATCACCGCCGCCGACGCGCTGCGCCAGTCGGTCAGCGGCGAAACCGTGCGCTATGTGGTCAACCGCAACATCAACTACACCAACATCTGCTATTATCGCTGCCGATTCTGCGCGTTCTCCAAGGGCAAGACGCACGAGGCGTTGCGCGGTACCCCGTACGACCTGGCGCTGGACGAAGTGGTGCGGCGCTCGCAGGAGGCCTGGGACCGCGGCGCGACCGAGGTGTGCCTGCAAGGCGGCATCCATCCCGACTATACCGGCGCGACCTACCTCGGGATCTGCCGCGCGATCAAAGCGGTGCTGCCGGACATGCACATCCACGCCTTCTCGCCGCTGGAGGTGACGCAGGGTGCGGCGACGCTCGGTCTGTCGCTGCACGAGTTCCTGGCACAGCTCAAGGATGCCGGACTCGGTACGCTGCCGGGCACGGCGGCCGAGATTCTCGATGACGAGGTGCGAAAGATCATCTGCCCGGACAAGGTGAACACGGCACAGTGGCTGGACGTGCTGCGCGCGGCACATGGGCTGGGACTGCGCACCACATCGACGATCATGTACGGGCACGTCGAACGCCCGGTATCGTGGGCGCGCCATCTGCTGGTGCTGCGCGACCTTCAGGCGGAGACCGGCGGCATCACCGAATTCGTGCCGCTGCCGTTCGTGCACATGGAAGCGCCGATGTACCTGCGCGGCCAGGCACGCAAGGGCCCGACATTGCGCGAGGCGGTGCTGATGCACGCGGTGGCGCGGCTAGCGCTGCACCCGCTGATCACCAACATCCAGACCTCGTGGGTGAAGATGGGGCCGGACGGTGCCGCGCTGTGCCTGAACGCCGGCGCCAACGACCTCGGCGGCACGCTGATGAACGAGAGCATCTCGCGCGCGGCGGGCACCCAGCACGGGCAGGAGTTCCCGCCTGAGGCGATGGAGGGACTGATCCGCTCGATCGGACGTGTCCCGCTGCAGCGCGATACGCTGTACCGGCCGGCTGCGCAGGAGCGGCGGGTCGCGTCATTCGACGCGCCGGAGCTGGCGCCGGTGGTGCAGACACCGCCACGCAAGGTCCTGGCTGCGGAGTAGCGCACAGGATCGAGGAGGCACGATGCTCAGCGAGGCATAGCGACGCTGGCCAGGAAATACATCGTTTACGACATTCCGCTAGAGATGGCCGCGTGCTTCGGCTGCCGTGCGGCAAGGTGTCCCAATGCCATCTACGAAACATGCCTGGCGCGTCTGGCCCGCGCTGGCGGCGATCGCCACGGCCTGCCAGCCGATCGGCGTGCCGGGGGCGACCGCTTTGCGGCAGTCCTGGATGTTCGGCATCGAGCGGATGCGCGGTGACCCGGAGCCCCAGCTGCCATTCACCAACCAGTTCATCGCGACCCTGGCGGCGATGCCTGGCGTCCAGATCGTCTATGTCGGCGATGACAGCAACAAGTACGCCTTCAACGCGTGGACGGGCGGCAAGCTGCTGGTTTCGCCTTGGCTGCGCGGCGAGGGACACTGCATGAACATCACCTACACGATCTTTCAGTCCGGTCAGCAGCAGGCGGTGTTCGGTCAGGTGATCCCGCCGATGTGGGCCGGAACCGAGCCGGATTCGGCATGCGTCAACCGGGCGGCCGGACAGTTCTATCAGGCGCTGGTGATTCAGGGCCTGTAGGCCGGAGCATTTTCAAAATTGAGCGCGCATG
>DASXNR010000548.1:0-1592 GCA_036494925.1 Acetobacteraceae bacterium | reverse complement strand
GCGGCGCGCATCGTCGAAGTGGTCAACAGCAACATGGCGCAGGCACTGCGGATCGTTTCGATCGAGCGCGGTCACGATCCGCAGGAGTTCAGCCTGATCGCGTTCGGCGGCGCGGGGCCGGTGCACGCCGTGGCACTGGCGGAGGAGTTGCAGATCCCCGAGGTGATCGTACCGCCGGCTCCGGGCGCATTCTCGGCGCTCGGGCTGGTGGCGAGCGATCTGAAGCGGGACTACTCGCGCACGCTGTATACCGATCTCGGCGACATCGAACCGGGACGCGTGGCAGACGTGATCGCGGGGATGGAGCAGGCCGGACGCGAGATGCTTCATGTGGCGCGCGTGCCGCCGGAACGACAGGTGCTGCTGCGCCAGGCGGATGTGCGCTATCGCCGGCAGGCCTACGAACTGACGGTACCGATTGCTGGCGGCGAGGTCACCCGCGCGACGCTGGACGCTCTGGCCGAAGCGTTCCATGCGCGGCACGAACAGACCTACGGGCACGCCAACCGCTCGGAACATGTGCAACTGGTCAATCTGCGTCTGACCGCGCTCGGCCGACTGCCGGATCTCGTGCTGGCGCAGCGCGCCGATCCTGCGAGCGCAAGGCTGCGCAGCCGCGACGTGTGGTTCGCCGGGACAGGTTTCACACCGACGCCGGTGCATTGGCGGGACGGGCTGACGTCCGGCACTCAGGTGGACGGCCCGGCGATCATCGAGGCGATGGATTCGACAATCGCGGTGCCGCCAGGTTGGCAGGCCAGGATCGATGAGCTTGGCTATGTTCGCATCCAGCAGTGACTCCACCTGAACAAGGTAGGCAAATGCAACGTCTGAAGACCGACCCGGCCCGCTTCGAGGTGGTGAAGAACGCGCTGACCTGCGCGGCCGAGGAGATGAAGATCGTCCTCGCCAAGACCGCATATTCGCCGTTGCTGAAGGTCGCCGGCGACTACTCCTGCGGCATCTTCGACACACGCGGCAACATGGTCGCGCAAGGTCCCGACCTGCCGATTCATCTCGGCTCGATGCCGGATGCGGTGCGTGCGGTGGTGAGGGCGTTTCCCGATGTCGCACCCGGCGATGTGTTCATCCACAACGATCCCTATCAGGGCGGCTCGCATTTGCCTGACGTGAACGTTGTCGCGCCGGCCTTCCACCAAGGCCGGCTGCTCGGATTCGGCTGCGTGCGCGCGCACTGGCCTGACATCGGCAGCGCCACGCCCGGCAGCTACGGCGCGGTCACCGAGATCTACGGCGAAGGACTGCGCCTGCCGCCAATACGTTTGTATCGCGACGGCAAGCCCGATCCCGCCATAGAGGCGATCATCTTCGCCAATGTCCGCACGCCTACCGAACGCCTCGGCGATCTGCGCGCACAGGTGGCCGCGAACTGGCGTGCCGCCGCACGTTTGCAGGCGCTGGCGACGAAATACGGCACCGACACGCTGCTCGACATCATGCAGGAGGTGCTGGACTACTCGGAGACCATGATGCGTGCCGCGCTGCGCGCACTGCCCGACGGCGAGGCGGAGTTTTCCGATGTGTTCGACGGCGACGGTGTCATCGCGCCGGGCGAGATCGAGGATGAAACG
>DASXNR010000547.1:0-29434 GCA_036494925.1 Acetobacteraceae bacterium | reverse complement strand
CCGGTGCCGGCGCGTTTGGTCCGAACCGCCCGCCGCTGGAGGGGCTGGCGCAGTACGAGGCGTCTGGTGCCGTGCAGTACTATGTGCGCCGTCGCGAGGAGCTGCGCGACAAGCGGGTGGTGATTGCCGGGGGTGGTGATTCCGCGGTGGACTGGGCGCTGGCGCTGCGCGATATCGCCCGCGTCGCGGTGGTGCATCGGCGGGCAAAGTTCCGCGCCGCCCCGGAAAGCGCCGCACAGCTCGACGCCGCGGCGCGCGACGGCGAGGTCGAGCTGGTGATCCCGTATCAGCTTCATGCGTTGCATGGCGCGGACGGCACGCTGTGCCATGTCGAAGTGGCGACGCTGCAGGGCGAGACGCGGCTGCTCCCCGCCGATGTGCTGCTGCCGTTCTTCGGTCTGTCGATGGACCTCGGGCCGATCGCGGCGTGGGGGCTGGATCGCGTTCTGCATCACGTGAAGATCGATCCGGCAACCTGCCAGACGTCCATGCCGGGCGTGTTCGCGATCGGGGATGTGGTGACCTATCCGGGCAAGCTGAAGCTGATCCTGCAGGGATTCAGCGAGGCAGCGATTGCCGCGCACGCGATCTTCGGGGTGGTGCACCCCGGCGAGGCGCTGCATTTCGAATATTCGACGACGAAAGGCGTGCCTGATGGGCGTGCCTGGTGATGGACGGTGCAAGGTGACACGGAGTTGCACGGAGTTCGCACGGAGTTTCACGGAGGAAGATTATTTGGCGCTTCGCGCCCAGAAGGCTTTCCTCCGTGAAACTCCGTGCAACTCCGTGTCACCTTGCATCACACGACGGAAGCCGGATGAAGCTGCTGACCTATCTGCGCATCGGCAACTACCGCATCGGCCTGTTGATCAACTTCAACACAACATCACTGAAAGATGGGCTCCGGCGCTGCGTGCTGTGACGAAGCTTCAACTCGCGTAATCCGGCTCCTCGCGGTCCAATACCCGCCGCCAAGCATCGAGGTGCATGCGCGCATCGATCTTCTCGCCCCACGGCCCGTTCCACTGCCGAAGTGAACTCGCCGGCAGCGCACGCAGCTTTCGACCGGTCATCATCGCCGTCATCTGATACATGCACGTGCGCTCCGCCATGTAGCACTCGTCGAACGCATCGTGCACCGTCGCGCCGACCACCGTCACGCCGTGCGCGCCCATTACCATTATGGTCTTGTCGCCCATCAGTTCGGCCAGCCGATCGCCCTCGTCGTTGTCGTCCACGGGAGCCGCGCCATGGTTGTCGAATACGACCCGGCTGTTCAGGAACAGATTGTTGTAGTGCGCCAGCGCGAATTCCGGCTCCTCCAGCATGGCCAGCGCCGTCAGGTACTGCGGATGCACGTGCACGATGCACGCCGCGTTCGGCTTGTTCAGGTGAATGCGGGCGTGGATGTGGAACGCCACCTTGCGCAGCTCACCCTTGCCGCGCACCACGCCTCCGTCGAGATCGCACACGATGAGCGAGCTCGCGGTCAGCTCCTGGAACAGGGAGCCGCGGGGGTTGATCAGGAACAGCGGCGCATCGTCACGCGACCGTTGCGGCAGTATCAGCGAATTGTGGTTGCCGATCTGCTCGTTCCAGCCAAGCCGCGCGGCGACGCGGAACACCGCCGCCATGTCGCAGCGCAGCCGCCACTCCTCGGCTTCCATCTCGCTGGAGGCGAGGGAGTGGACGACTGCGACCATGGCGAACCTACCCGCAGGCCAGCGAGTAGATGTCCTTCACGCCGTGCGGCAGGTTCATCGACTGCCAGCTTTCACCGCCATCCTGGGTGCCGAACACCTCGCCGTCATAGCGCGCACCGATATACACCTGCTTCGGATCGGTCTGATGCAGCGCCACCGACATGATCGTGCCGTGCACCTGTACCTTGTCGAAACGCTGCCAGCTTTTCCCCTTGTCCTTGCTGCGATAGACCGCTCCGTCCTTGCTCGCCGCGGCGACGCTCAACGCCGAGTAGATCGTATCGGGTTCGGCGGGCGACGCCTTGATGTCGCGGCCATAGGTGGTGGGCGAATAGCGGCCGACCTCGAGGTCCTGCCAGGTGTCGCCATCATCGGCGGTGCGGAACAGGCCCATGCGGACCGCGATGATCACCGCGTCCGGATCCGCCGGGCTGATGGCGATCGCGTGACCGTCGAGCATTCCTTCGTCCGACGTGTCGCTGACGATCTTGCTCTTCAGATGCGGCTGCTGCGCGAGTTGGATCAGACTTGAGCTGCAGTCCTTCCAGGTCTCCCCGCCGTCGGTGGTACGCATCGCGCCGCCGACCTCCAGTGCGGCGAAGATCGTGCCGGGCTTGCCGGGGTGCTGCGCCATCCGCATCACCCGGCAGGCGAACGGCATCACGCAGCGTGTCGGCATGTTGGGATCGGGCAGCCGCTTCCACGTCTCGCCGCTGTCCTCGCTGCGATACACCGCAACCGGCGAACCGCCGGCGTAGACCAGCTTCGGATTGCCGGCGTCGACCAGAAACGACCAGATTTCCATCCCCTTGTCGGGGAAGTTGGCGCGCTTGAAGGTCTTGCCGCGATCGGTGCTGCGATACACGCCGTCATGGGTGCCGGCGAACACGATATTCGGATCGGTCGGATGCACGTGGACAACGTTGCTGCTGTATTCGCTGATCACGTGCTCCCATTCGCCGGTTTCCGCCGGACGACGGAACACGCCGACGGCCCCCTTGTCCTTGTCGCTGCGCCCGACTGTTCCGGCCACGCTGGCGTACACGTTCGCTTGGCTTGCCATGGTCCGCTCCTCCCATCATCGATTGTGGCAGTCTACGCCGGAAGTGCCGGGGTTGACAGTGGGGGCGCTTCGCCGCCTTGCTGACGGCAAAGTTTCGGAGGAACGCAGCCATGCCGAATGTCTCTGCCGATCGACTGTCGGACATCGCCAAGGCCCTGCTGCAGGCGGCCGGCGCATCGGCCGACGAGGCCGCAACGATCGCGCGCTACAATATCGGCGCCAATCTGGTCGGCCATGATTCGCACGGCATCATTCTGATCCCGACCTACATCGACCGCATCAAGGTCGGGCACATCGTGCCTGGTGCGCCGTGGACCATCACACAGGAGACGCCGACCAGCACGGTGATCGACGGCAACTGGGGTTTTGGCTACGTCGTGACCGACCGCGCGATGCGCTACACGATCGACAAGGCCAAGCAGCAGCAGGTCGCCGCCGCGACAGTGTATCGTCAGAGCCATATCGGCCGGCTGGCGAGTTACCCGCTGATGGCGGCGCGCGAGGGCATGATCGCGATGATCACCGCCGACTCAGGACGCAGCGCCAAGGCGGTGGCACCGTTCGGTGGCGCGAAGGCGCGGCTCGGCACCAATCCGATCTGTTTTGCCATACCATCCAACCTGGAAGGTCCGCTGTTCTTCGACATGGCAACGTCTGCTGCCGCGGCCGGCAAGATCAACGTCGCGACGGCACGCGGCGAACAGGTTCCGGCGGGGTGGCTGATCGACGCGGAGGGCAAGCCTTCCACCGATCCGCGCGTGCTGCGTCAGGGCGGCGCGCTGCTGCCGGTCGGCGGCACCGAGGGCTACAAGGGCTACGGGCTTGCGACGATCGTCGAAATCCTTTCTGGCCTGCTCACCGGACTTGGCTTCGGTGTGGAACCGACCGGGCGGCACAACGACGGCTGCTTCATCGCCGTGTTCAACGTCGCCGCGTTCCGCGACCTGAAAACGTTCAAGCAGGAGGTGACCGAATTCGCGCAGTACCTGAAGGCAACGCCGCCGGCACAAGGCTTCACCGAGGTGCTGTATCCCGGCGAGATCGAGTTCAATCGCGAACAGGACCGGCGGAAGAACGGCATTCCGGTGGAGGACGCCACCTGGAAGAAGCTCCAGGATCTGGCACAGGGCTTTGGCCTTGCCGACAAGCTGGGACTCTGAATCATGCCTGATCTGGTGATTCGCAACGGCACGGTGATCGACGGCACCGGCGGCGATCCGTTCGAGGCCGATGTCGCGATCGATGACGGCAAGATCGCCGCAGTCGGGAAAATCTCCAGTCTTGGCGCGGAAGAAATCGATGCGCGCGGCATGCTGGTGACGCCCGGCTTCGTCGATCCGCACACGCACTACGACGGACAGGCGACCTGGAGCAGCCGCATCACGCCATCGTCGTGGAATGGCGTCACCACCACATTGTTCGGCAACTGCGGCGTCGGCTTCGCGCCGTGCAAGCCGTCGCAGCGCGAGATGCTGGTGAAGCTGATGGAGGGCGTGGAAGACATCCCCGAGGTCGTGCTGACCGAAGGCCTGCCATGGAACTGGCAGAGTTTTCCGGAATTCCTCGACGCCTTGGCCGCGCGCCGCTACGACATGGACATCGCGACGCAGGTGCCGCACGCCGCGCTGCGCGTGTTCGTCATGGGCGAGCGTGGCGCCGATCGCGAGCCTGCCACGGAGCAGGACCGTGCCGAGATGGCGCGCCTCGCCGCGGAAGGGATCAGGGCGGGCGCCCTGGGTTTCTCCACTTCGCGCACACTGAACCACAAGACGCTGGATGGCCGTTCGATCCCGACGCTGAATGCGGCCGAGGCGGAACTTGCCGCGATCGCCGGTGCGCTGCACGACATCGGCAAGGGTTGGATGCAGGTGATCTCCGACTTCGACGATGTGGAGGACGAGTTCGCCATGCTGCGCCGCCTGGTGGCAGTGTCGGGCAGACCAATGGCGATCACGATCCTGCAACGCGACAACAAACCGGAAGAGTGGCGCCGGCTGGCGGGCTGGATCGCCGAAGCCAATGCCGCGGGACTGCCGATGCTCGGCCAGGTGCTGACACGGCCGACCGGCATCCTCCTAGGCTTCGAGATATCACAGAATCCGTTCGTCAATCGACCGGGCTATCAGCAGATCGCGTCGTTGCCATTCGAACAACGCATCGCGATGCTGCGTCAACCCGAGTTTCGCGCGCGCCTGATTGCAGAAACCAGTGACGGCCAGGGCATGGCGCGACGCGTCGCAAAGTGGGATCGCATCTTCCCGCTTGGCGATCCGCCGGACTACGAGCCGGCGGCGGATGCGTCGGTTGCCGCGATGGCGGCGCGACAGGGACGCGATCCGGCCGAGGTCGCGTACGACCTGCTGCTGGAGCGCGGCGGAAAGGCGATCCTGTACCGGCCGCTGTCCAATTACAGCTACGGCAATCTCGACACCGTACACGACATGCTGACGCACGACGCGACGATCGTCGGTCTCGGCGACGGCGGCGCACATGTCGGCGTGCTGTGCGATTCAAGTGCGATCAGCTACCTGCTCACGCACTGGACGCGCGATCGCACGCGGGGCGCAAAGGTGCCGTTGCCTTGGGCGATCCGGCGGCTGACACGCGATTCCGCCACGGCAATCGGGCTCAGCGATCGCGGCGTGGTCGCTCCCGGCTACAAGGCCGACATCAACATTGTCGACTACGACCGGCTGCAACTACGTCAGCCCGAGGTGGTGTACGATCTGCCGAGTGGTGGCCGTCGTCTGGTGCAGCGAACCGATGGCTATGTCGCGACGATCGTCGCCGGTACTCCGGTCTACCGCGATGGCGAGGCGACCGGGGCGTTGCCCGGCCGGTTGGTGCGCGGCGCCTCACACTGACAAGGCCTGTGCGACCTCTGCCACCACACCATTCCAGTCTCCGGGTCGCTTCTGCCGGAACAGGCGTGCCGTTGGATACCAGGGTGAATCGCTGCGCCCAACCAGCCACCGCCAATCCGCGCTGAACGGCAGCATGATCCATACCGGCTTGCCCAGCGCGCCGGCGAGATGCGCCATCGCCGTGTCGATCGACAGCACCATGTCCATCCGTGCAACAAGCGCCGTCGTGTCGAGGAAATTCCTCTGGTCCTCGGTGTGGTCCACCACCACGCCGTGCGTCGCGAGCCAGCGTCGGTCGGACTCGGGCATTTCCTTTTGCAGGGAATGGAATTCCACGTCCTGCCGGCCCAGAAGCAGCGGCGCCAGGGTGTGCAGCGGCAGCGACCGATGCGGCATGTTCTGTCTGCCGAACCAGGCGATGCCGATCCGCTTGCGCCGACGCAGGCCAAGCAGTGCCTGCCACAGCATCAGATACTCCGGTGGCGCGCCGAGGTAAGGCACCTGCGCCGGCAGGTTGGCCAGCGTGGTACGGAACGCCAGCGGCAGGCTCGCGACCGGGCATTGCAGGTCAACGTCGGGAACCGCATCGAAGAACGTAAACACTGTATCCGCGATCGGCAGCCGCGCGAACAGCGGGCCCAATGCCGGCTGCACGCGCAGCACGACGCGCGCGCCACGAGCTGCCACCAGTGGCGCGTATCGTATGAACTGGAGCGTGTCGCCAAGGCCCTGCTCGGCATGCAGCAGAATCGACTTGCCGGCGATATCAGGCTCCCCGCGCCATTGAGGGATATTATCCGGGAACGGACCGACGCCCTCCGGCGGCGGGATCGACAGGCGCGCTTCCAGCCGCTCCCAGCCCTCCGGCCACACGCCCAGGGCCAACATCGCGATGCCTTCGTTCAACCGGAGCCTCGCCGAGTCCGGCGTCACCATCCGTGCCAGCCGATACTGCTCGAGTGCTTCGGTGTGACGGTTCAGAGCAGCCAGTGCGTTTCCATGGTTGCGCAACGTCATGGCATCCCGCGGGTCGTGCGCCAGCGCGCGACGGCAGCAATCGAGTGCACCGGCGTAGTCCTGGTTCCCCAGCAGGGCCTCGGCGAGATCGTTCAGCATGCTGACTGTGTCATCGGTGTCGGATGGCGCGGCCTGGAGAGCGGCGGCCAGCAGGTGGACGGCCTGGTCGAAGGCGCGCTCGCTCTTGCGAATATGGCCAAGCATGCGCAGTGCCAGCCAGTCGCGCGGCACACCGTTCAGAATCGCGACGCATGCCGCGGCGGCTTCGGCGAGACGGCCGGCCTCGAAGTGCCGCAGGGCCGCGATATGCATGGTCGGGTCGGCCAGCCGGCTTTCCATTGCCCGCGCCCAAGGTGCTACCATCACGCTTATCGCATCTGGCGTCGGTGGGGGAAATCACATGGCCAACCGTATCAACCGCGCGATCGAACTGCTGGCGCAGGGTCAGGCGATCTACTACGACGGTCCGCATTCCGGTCACGTGCTGACCCACGCGCAGGGCCGCGAAGATTCCGGGACCTGGGCCGACTACATGAATGTCGGCATGGAGCACGGCGCGTTCGACATGACCGGCCTGGCCGACTACATGCGTGGCCTGGCCGATGCCGGCCCCGCGCGCTCCGGCCATCGCACGCCGGCGATCATCGTCGAGGCGCCGGTGAACGGCATCGACGAGGCGAACGTGCGGTTCAACGCCTGGCAGTTCCGCCAGATCCTCGGCCGCGGCGTGCACGGCATCCTGCTGTGTCAGGCCGAGACCGCCGATGCGGTCCGGGCGTTCATCGAATCCTGCCGCTATCCGCATCATGGTGCGGGGGTGGATCCGGCGCTGCCGTCGCCGGTCCAGCGCATGCATGGTGTTACGAGACCGACGCGTGGCGGCGACGGCCGACTTGGCATCGGCACGCGCGGCCGCGGATCGGAGGCGACAGCGGCGCCGGTCTGGGGTGTGTCACAACAGGAGTATATGCAGCGCTGCGACCCCTGGCCGCTGAACCCCGAAGGCGAGCTGCTGCTCGGCGTGAAGCTGGAAAGTCCGGAGGGGATTGCGAACTGCGAGGCGATCTGTGCCGTGCCGGGGCTTGGTTTCGCCGAGTTGGGCCCGGGCGATCTGGGTCTGTCGCTAGGCTATACGACGCTGCAGCGGGATCCCTATCCACCGGAAATGGCCGAGGCGCGGGAACGCGTGTTCGGCGCATGCCGTCGCAATGGTATCGCGTTCCTGGAAGGCTGTTCGCCGGACAATATCGTATCGCGGCTCGACGAAGGCGTGCGGGTGATCGCCGGCCACAGTGCGGAAACCGCGCGCATCGGCCGGACGCATCAGAAGCGTGCAATGCCGGCGTAGCTCAGTACCCGGCCCGCGCGTATGGCGCGGTGGCTTCGCGGCGGTACACCAGCAGCGTACGGCGATACGACAGCACCTCGACGCCGTGCTGATTGCGGGCGCGCGTCGCCACCGAGATAATCCCTTCGCCCGGCCGCGAGCGAGATTCGCGTGTCTCCAGGATGGTGGATTCTGCCTCGATCGTATCGCCGACCGCGACCGGCGACGGAAGCTGCACATCGTGCCAGCCGAGATTGGCGACCACCCGGCCGAAGGTGCGCGTGGTGAGCGCGGTCGCGACCGCGACAACGAAGGTCTCCGGCACGTGCACCTGCGGCGTCAGGTCCAGGGAGCGCCAGGCGTGCATCAGCGCTTCCTCGCGATGGAAGGTTCGGGACGGAGCGTGAACGAAGCTTTCGCCGGCAACGCAGTCCTCGAACCACAGGCCGGTCTGCTCCACCAGCGCGCCGTCATCCGCGCCATGATACGCGGCGAAGCGCTCCTCCTGCACTGGTTCGTGATCCGCGCCGCGCCGCGCGATCGCCATACGGCAAGTAATTCGGGCGACCTCGGCGCCGTCCGCCTTGCGGCCGCGGATCAGGGTGCGGATGGTTCCAGTCGGACCGACATCGAGAACATCCGACTCCGCATACAGCGTGTCGCCGCCAAACAGCGGCCCGTTCATCGTGATGTCGTCGAACCCCAGGATCGCGCTGCGTCTTCCATAGGTCTTGCTGGCCATGCCGATCAGCCGTTGCAACGTGAGCGTGCTGACCATCAGCGGACGCTGCCACGCCGTCGCCCCGGCGTAATGCGCATCGAAATGCAGCATCGCGCCGTTCTGTGTATCCAGCGCCTCGTCCGCGTTGTCCTGCTGCGACAGGGTGACGCCCGGGCGATGGCGAAAGCGTTGGCCGGGGGAAAAATCCTCGAAGTCGAGGCCGATGCGCTGCCGGTACCGATTCTCGGCGATGCGATGATAGGCGCTGAACATAGCTCCCTCCGTTGTCCGGCCAAGCCTGGTGCCGCATACTCGTAGCATGACTGACACCATGATCCTGGACGCGATCGACGCCTTCCTCGCGCGGGACGTCACGCCGCATGTACATAGGCTGGAGCACGACGACATCTATCCCGAGGCAATTGTCGCGCGGATGCGTGAACTTGGTCTGTTCGGCGCGACGATTGCCGCGGAGTATGGTGGCCTTGGCCTGCCGTGCGCCAGCTACGCCGACATCGTCGAGCGCATCGCCCGCGTGTGGATGTCGCTCACCGGCATCTTCAACTCGCACCTGATCATGTCGGCGATCGTGCAGCGCAACGGCACCGAGGCGCAGAAGCGCGAATTCCTGCCGCGTTTCGCCTTGGGCGAGCTGCGCGGTGGGCTGGCACTGACCGAGCCCGATTGCGGCACCGACCTGCAGGCGATCCGCGTCACCGCGCGGCGTGACGGCGATGCCTATGTGGTGAACGGCACCAAGACGTGGATCAGCAACGGCATCTACGGTTCCTGCTTCGCGCTGCTGGTGAAGACCGATCCGACCGCCGAACCGCGGCATCGCGGCATGAGCATGCTGCTGGCCGAGAAAGGCCCCGGCTTCACCGTCAGCCGCAAGCTGGAGAAGCTCGGCTACAAGGGAATCGACAGTGCTGAACTGGTGTTTCAGGATTACCGTGTTCCGGTGGATCGGCTGATCGGCGGCGTCGAAGGCCGCGGACTGCAACACGCGCTGTCGGGGCTGGAACTCGGCCGCATCAACGTCGCAGCCCGTGGCGTCGGCATCGCGCAGGCCGCACTGGACGAGTCGCTGCGCTACGCGCAGGTCCGCAAAACCTTCGGCGTGCCGATTGCGCAGCACCAGGCGATCCAGTTGAAGCTCGCCGACATGGCGACGCGCACCGAGGCCTCACGCCTGCTGGTGCGCCGCGCGGCCGACCTGTACGACCGCGGCGATCGCTGCGACATGGAGGCCGGCATGGCCAAGCTGTTCGCCACCGAAACGGCGCTGGAGAATGCCACCGAGGCGATGCGCGTGCACGGCGGCTACGGCTATTCCACCGAGTTTCCGGTGGAACGGCTGTATCGCGACGCGCCCCTGCTGGTGATCGGTGAGGGCACCAACGAGCTGCAGCGCATCATCATCGCGCGCCAGCTGGTCGCACGGAACCCGGTGTGATGCTGCCGCTCGCTGGTGTGCGCATCCTTGCGGTGGAGCAGTACGGTGCGGGGCCGTTCGGTTCCATGCAGCTCGCCGACATGGGCGCTGAAGTGATCAAGATCGAGAATCCGGCGGAGGGCGGCGATGTCAGCCGGTCCGTGGGTCCGTACTTTCTCGGTGAGCACGACAGCCATTTCTTCCAGGCGTTCAACCGCAACAAGCGGTCCATCACGCTGAACCTGCGCGCACCGGACGGGCAGCGCGTGCTGCAAGATCTGGCGGCGACCGCGGACGCGATGCTCGATAATTTACGTGGCGATCAATCGCCGCGCCTCGGCGTTACGTATGAACAATTGAAATCGGCCAATCCCCGCATCGTGTGCGCACATTTGTCGGCCTATGGCCGCGAGGGCAGCCGTGCGTCGTGGCCGGGTTACGACTATCTGATGCAGGCGGAAGCCGGCTATCTGTCGCTGACCGGTGAACCGGATCAGCCGCCTGCGCGGTTCGGACTGTCCATCGTCGACATGATGGCGGGCGTCTATGCTGCAACGGCGCTGCTCGGCGGCATCGTGTCGGCGCGCGCGACCGGTGTGGGACGCGACGTCGACGTCAGCCTGTTCGACACCGCGCTGGCGAATCTGAACTATCTGGCGGCGTGGTATTTGAACGGCGGGCATGCGCAGGGACGCGAACCGCGCGGGGCGCATCCGTCGCTGACACCGAGCCAACTCTACCGCACTGCGGACGGTTGGATTTTCATCATGTGCAACAAGCAGAAGTTCTGGCCGGTGCTGTGCGAGAAGCTGGGGCGGCCGGAGTGGTCGGACGATCAACGCTTCGCCAACTTCAAGGCACGGCTGCAGAACCGTTCGGAATTGACACGGTTGCTGGATGCGACGCTGTCGGCGCGCAGCACATCGGCATGGCTTGCCCATTTCGCCGGCGCTGTTCCTGCCGCACCCGTGCATGATGTCGCGCAAGCGCTCGGTTCGGAATATGTGGCGCAGGAAGATCGCGTGTGGTCCTACCAACATTCGCGAGGCGAATTTCGCATGGTGCCGCCGGCATTCCGCTTCGCTGGCGAAGCAATGCCGCGGCAGGGTGCTCCGGAACTCGGTGCGGATACCGACGCGGTGCTGGCGGAACTCGGCTACGGTGCGCACAGGATCGCTGCATTGCGTGCTGCCGGCGTGATCTGAACTTCCGCCTCGATGGGTTTCCCTGCGCTCTACCCATCCTACGAGTTGCTGCGCGCTGGTTGCCGTAGGATGGGTATAGCGCGGCGAAACCCATCATCCCGTCACAATTCCACTTGCCTGAAACCGCGTTAGCGCCGCGTCGCGTGCTGTTCCAGCCAGCCCATATCGGAAGTTGGTTCGCAATCAGTGGTCTTCAAATACGGTTTGATGTCGATCAGCGGCGTGCCGTCGATACAGTCCAGGTAGCGCACCTTCAGCGTATCCGGCGCCTCAAATCCGTCGAACGCCACCACCGACAGCCCGATCGGATTCGGCCGCCGCGGGCCGCGCGTGGCGAACACGCCGCGCGGCCGTGCATCGAATGGCGGTGTGAACACCAGTTCCGGCTCACGTGCCCGATCCATCCAGTAAAGCAGGATCAGGTGGGAAAAGCCTTCAATGCTGCGCAGGCCTTCAGCAAACTCCGGCAACACCACCGCCGTGCACGGCGGCGCCGGCTCGGGCTGCCGTCCGTTGCGCGGACATTCGGCGATGCTGCGCCAGGGCGTGTGCAGTGTGCCGATCGGGCGGACTTCGAACACGATGCTCAGGCTGCGTTGACCACCTGCTTCATCACTGTCAACGCCTCGTCCACAAACGCGGCGGTCACGTCGAGATGCAGACAGGCGCGCCCGCGATACCTGCCCGATGTGGACACCAGCACGCCTTCCTTGCGCAGCTTGCCGGCGAAGGTGTCAGCGGTCATGCCGGTTCCCTCGGTGTCGAAAAACACCAGGTTGGTTTCGGGAATTTCCACAGTGATCCCCGGTATCTGCGCCATGCCGCGTGCCAGCGACTTCGCGTTGGTGTGGTCCTCGGCGAGACGGTCGATGTTGTGTTCAATCGCGTAGAGA
The DNA here is from genome assembly GCA_036494925.1 of Acetobacteraceae bacterium. GTDB lineage: Bacteria > Pseudomonadota > Alphaproteobacteria > Acetobacterales > Acetobacteraceae > JAMXLO01. Next base: position 17,206 of record DASXNR010000547.1, on the reverse strand, counting down.
CATGCCGCGGCACACATGCCGCCCTGCCGCATCGAGCCGCCGAGCCGCTGCTTCCAGCGCCATGCCTGGCCGATGAACTCGCTCGAACCGGCGAGCACCGCGCCCAAAGGTGCGGCAAGCCCCTTGGTGAAATCCAACCACACCGAATCGCAGCCGTCGGTGAGATCGGTCGCCGGCACGCCCAACGCCACCGCGGCATTCATCAGCCGTGCTCCGTCCATGTGGGTGGACAGGCCATGCGCATGCGCCGCATCAGTCACCGCGCGCAACGCCTTGGCGCTCCAGCACGCGCCGCCGCCGCGGTTCGCGGTCTGCTCGACCTCCACCAGACGCTGCGTCGGCGAGTAGCGCGACACCGGACGGATCGCTTGTTCCAGCGTATCGGCGGTGAACTGACCCCGTTCGCCCGTCAGTCCCTTGATCAGAGCGCCCGCGATCGCTGCCGGCGCACCGCCTTCGCTGGACAGGATGTGCGAGGACTCGTGCGCGAGAATTTCCTCGCCCGGTCGGCAATGCGTCGCGATCGCGACCTGGTTGCACATCGTGCCCGACGGCAGGAACACCGCGGCTTCCTTGCCCAGCAGCGCCGCCGTGCGATCGCACAGCGCCCACACGGTGGGATCCGAGCCCATCTGCTCGTCGCCCACCTCCGCCTCCATCATCGCCTCCTTCATGCCGCGCGAAGGCTTGGTCTGCGTATCGGAGGACAGGTTGACGCGGATCGGGATCGAAAGATCGAACCGCTGCGGTTCATATGACATGTCAGGACCTCAACTGATCTTGCGCAGTTTGCGCAGGCAACGCACATCGTTCGGCACCGGCTGATCCGCCCAGTATTGCGGCCACAACGTACGCGACACTTCGCCGATATAGATGTCGCCGCGCGAATCGGCGCACAGCCCGTGCGGGCCGATATAGTCGGTGGGGCCGGTGCCCGGGTGCAGGCCGCCGATGCGCGTCAGCAAATTGCCCTTGTTGTCGATGATCGAAATCCGCGGCCCGAGATTCGGGTAGTTGCGGTTGGTGCGCGTCGCCGGTCCGAGTTCGCCGACGTAGCAGATCGGGCAGGTGCAGTACGGCATGAAAATGCCGCACGGCCGGTGCAGGTTGTTGAACTGCGTCTCGTACTTGCCGTTGCCGTCGAACACCTGAATGCGATGGTTCTCGCGGTCGGCCACGTATACCCAGCCGTCCGGATCGCACGAGATATTGTGCACCAGGTTGAACTGCCCGGGCTCGGTGCCGGATTCACCCCATGACATCAGGTGACGTCCGTCGGGGGCGTATTTGTGCACACGCGCGTTGCCGTAGCCGTCCGACACATAGATCTCGCCCTTCGGCGACAGCGCGGTGTGAGTGCACCGGTGGAACGGCTCGCCGCTCATGAACGCCGCGGGCTTGCCAGGCGTGCCCAGCGTCAGCAGCACCTTGCCCTCCAGCGTGCACTGCCGCACCGAGTGATCCCCGTCATCGGTCAGGAACACGGTGCCGTCCGGAGCCATGTGCAGGCCGTGCGCGCGAGGGAACACGCCCTCGCCCCAGGCACGCAGGAAGTTGCCTTCGCGGTCGAACACCATCATCGGATGCTCGCCGCGATTGAACACGTAGATGTTGTCCTGCTGGTCGACGCCGACCGCACCGACTTCATGCAACGACCAGCCGGGCGGGACCTTCGCCCAGTCGTCGATCTGTTCGTAGCGATAGTCGCCGCTGCCGACGATGATGGCCATCATTTCCTCCCAGGAGTCAGGCCGGACGCTCCAACTGCGGATAGGTCACGCCCAACTGTTCCAAATACGTGTCGTACTTGCCGGCGTCATAATAGAACGGCCGCATCAGCGGACGGAACTTGTCCATCGATACCTGATTGAGATCGACCGGCGGCTTGTCGCCCGGACCGATGAACGGCTCGTACTGTTTGTCCTTGGTCTGCACCTCGGTGAAGTAGCGCTTCGTCTCGCTGATCAGATCGGGCTGCAGCAGCAGGTCGAGCACCGTGGCGGCGACCACCTTGGCACCGCAGACGATCCCCTTGTGCGCAATCGGCGTGGCCATTGCCATGGCGTTGGACCAGTGATGTCCGGGCAGGCTCGCCATGTTCGCCGGATAGCGAAGCTGCACCGTCGGCACCACCCATGACACGTCGCCGATATCGTCGGTGCCGGGGCTGAACGGGCTGGTTGAGATCTTGGCGGCCTGCCTGGCCAAACCGACCGCCTCGCCGCCCGCGGCGCGCTGCACGGCACGCGCGAAGATTTCATCCTCCTCGGTCCAGGTCGGCAGGCCGATCTGCTCGATATTGGTCTGCAACGTCTCGGCCAGCACCCGGTTGTAGTGACGCGGCCACGACGCACCGAGGATACGGCGCGTCACCTCGGTGTCCGTCATCATCGCGGCGCCGTCGGCGATCCGGTTGCAGATGCCGAAGTTCTTGCGCACGTTCTCCACGTCGGTTTCGCGGATGTAGTACCAGACCTTCGCCAGCGCCGGCACGACGTTGGGCTGCTCGCCGCCATAGGTGATGATGTAGTGCGAACGCTGCTCGGGCCGCAGATGTTCGCGCCGCACGTTCCAGCCCATGTTCATCAGCTCGACCGCGTCGAGCGCGCTGCGCCCTCGCCAGGGCGCGGCGGCGGCATGCGCGGACGCGCCGTGAAATGCGTACTCCACCGAGATCAGTCCGCCGGCGCCGCGCACCTCGCCCCAGCCGGTCTCCAGATTGGCGCCGACATGGGTGAACAGTACCGCATCGACGCCGTCGAACAATCCGTCGCGCACCTGAAACGCCTTGCCTGCCAGCAGCTCCTCGGCGATGCCGGGCCACAGCATCAGCGTGCCCGGCAGGCCCTCGTTCTGCATCAGCTCCTTCAGCGCGAGCGCCGCGGCGATGTTCACCGCCTGGCCGGAATTGTGGCCCTCGCCGTGACCCGGTCCGCCTTCGACCAGCGGCTCGTGATACGCGACACCCGGCTTCTGCGATACATTCGGCAGCGCATCGGTATCGCTGCCGAGCGCGATCACCGGACCGCCGGAACCCCAACGCGCCACCCATCCGGTCGGCATGCCGGCCACGCCACGTTCCACCGTGAAGCCCTGGCGCTCCAGCGTGGCGGTGAGATATTTCGAAGTCTCCACCTCATGGAAACCGAGTTCGCCGAACGAGAACAGGCTGTCGTTGATCACCTGTGCCAGCTTCGCGTGCTCGTTCACCAGCTCGATTACACGCGTCTTCAGCACGCCGGTGTTCACGTCGTTCATCGGTCGTCGTCCGCCCCACATGACATGAATTACGATCTGTACCATGCTGGCCCACCATTGCAAAGTCGCGGAGGCCACGCGCGTGAAGTTCAGCAACTTCCTGTTTCCGGAAAGCCGTGACCCTGCACACGATGGTCAGGTAATTGACGAGACCCTGCGCGAGGCGCGGCTTACCGACGAGCTGGGGTTCGACGTGATCTGGCTGGCAGAGCATCATTTCGATGGCATCTGCGCCTATGTCGATCCGGTGAGCTTTGCCGCTGCACTCGCGGTCGCGACGCAGCGCGCGAAGATCGGTTTCGCGGTGGCGCAGATGTCGCTGCATCATCCGATTCGTATGGCTGAGCAACTCGCGCTGATCGACCATATCAGCAAGGGGCGGCTGATCGTCGGGTTGGGGCGCGGTACCGCTTACAATATCTACGATTACCAGGGCTATGGGCTCGACCATACCGAGGCGCAGGCTCGCTTCGAGGAGGCCGAAGCGATCATGTTCCAGGCCTGGCGCGGCGAGCAGTTCGAGCATCACGGCAGGTTCTGGGACATCAAGGTGCCGATGTTGCGGCCTCAGCCCTTCACGCGGCCGCATCCCTATGTGATCCGCTCCGCCTCAAGCGAAGAGGGCATGCTGCACATCGCCCGGCAAGGCCGGCCGTTCATGATGAACGTGCAGTCGAACGAGGTAACGCAGCAGCGCATGGACCTGTATCGCCGCACGCTGCGCGAGCTGGGACTGGACGATGCCGCGGTGGCGCGCAACGTCGAGCAGTGCTGGGTGTGGCGCAATGTATTCGTCGCCGAGACCGACGCCGAAGCGGAACGCATCGCGGTCCCGGCGTTCGAGGCGATGCACGAACATCGCACCGCGATGCGCAAGCGCGTGTATGAGGAGCAGGGCGCCTCGATCGTGCCGATGCCAGCACCTGGCACGGCACCCGCGGCGCGCATGGTGGTGGAGCATTCGCTGATCTACGGCTCGCCGGCGACGGTGGCGGAGAAGCTGGCGCAGGTGGATGCCATCGGCGTCGGCGGCGTGATCATGCAGTTCCGGCTGGGACCGATGTCGTATGACGATGTGGCGCAGAGCCTGACGCTGTTCATGCGGCAGGTTGTACCGGAGCTCCGTCGTTAGGGCGGGCAGATCACGTTCACCAGTGCCTGCTGTCCGCCGCGCACCGCCGCCGCGGCGCGACGCAGGGCTGCCGGCAGATCGGCGGGATGCTCGACGCGTTCGCCATGGCCGTCATGCGCCGAGATGATCTTCTCGAAGTTCGGCGCCGGCAGATCGGCGAGCAGCCGGCCATCGCCTTGCGCGGCGATGCCGTTGCTGAACATGTCGAGTGTCGCGCGCCGCACCGCGCCGTACAGCGCATTGTTGTAGATCACCGTCAGCACCGGCAGGTTCTGCATCTGTGCCACGTAGTGACACGCGGTGGGATTGGCAAACATGTAGGCGCCGTCTCCCAGCACCGACAGCACCTGGCGTTCCGGTGCCGCGAGCTTCGCGCCGAGCGAGGCGCCAAATCCCCAGCCCAGGCCACCGGCAGCGCTCACGCCGAACAGGCTGCCAGGCGTCTCCAGCGGGCAGTATTCCTGGCGGAACGAGTACTCCGAAATAACGATCGTGTCGCGATCCACCACCTCCCGCAGGCAGTGGTTCAGCCAGGGCAGCGTGTTCTTGTTGCCGCGCCCCGCCTGCGCTGCCTCGTCGCGCCATTGCGCGTGCAGTTCCTGCGACCGCGCGACCAGTCGCGCGCGCCGTTCCTCGACGAACGCACCGGCGCGGCCCTGCAACGCCTGCTCCAGTGACTCAAGTACTGTCAGTGCACTGGAGGCTATCGTCAGATCGGACGCAAAGTTCCGCATCGGATAACGCGCGTACAGCGGATCCTCGCCGATCTGCACGATGCGTGCACCTGCCGGCGGCTGTTCCCTGCTCGGTATCCAGGGCACATCGGATTCTATCACGATCACCAGATCGGCATTGTCCAGCAGAGGTCGCGGCGTCGAACCCTGGAACATCGTGTGGTTCGCCGACATCGCGAAGTACCGTGTGTTGAACGGGATCACCGGGAGCGCCCAACGCTCCGCGAGCCGCGACAGCACGACCGCATCGCGTGGGTCCTGCCCGAGCAGGCCGGTGATCACGATCGGTGCGCGCGCCGCCGCAACCAATTCGGCAAGCTTTTCGATGTCCGAAGGCGAGGGCGACGGCGTACGCGGCCCGGCGCGACGAGCGATATTGCTTTCCGCCGGCGTCGTAACAACCTCGCCCAACACCTCGCGCGGCAGCGACAGGTAGACCGGTCCCTTGGGCGAGGCCATCGCCAGTTCCAGCGCGCGATCGACCACTGTCGCGGCCTGGTCGCCGCGCTTCATCTCGTAGTCCCACTTCACCACTTCGCGCAGCATGCCGGCCTGGTCGTACATCTCCTGCGCCCAGTGGATATACACGCTGCGCGAACCTTCCGCGCCTGACTCGGTGAACGGCGTGCGGCCGGACGTCAGCAGCACGGGAATGCGGTCGCGGCTGGCGTCGATCAGCATGTTGATCGCGTTCGCGGTGCCAACATTGGTGTGCAGCATCACCGCCTGCGGCTTGCCGGTCACCATCGTGTAGCCGTGCGCCATCGAAAGCGCGGCGTTCTCGTGCGGCACCACCATCGGCCGCGGCACCTTGCGGTTGGTGCGGGCGGCGCGCGCGAAGGCCTCGACGATCGGTGCGAAATCGGTGCCGGGATTGCAGAACAGATGCTCGATGTCGTGCGCCGCGAGTGCATCCAGATAGTCTTCCGCCGCAATGCGTGCCTGGGGTTCGCTATCCATGTGCCGCACTCCTGATAGCCTGCCATACGCGCTCCGGCGTCGCCGGCATGTCGATATGCGCGACACCGATTGGCGCGAGCGCATCGAGCACCGCGGCGATGATCGCCTGCGGTGAGGCCATCGCGCCGGCCTGGCCGGAGCCTTTCACGCCGAGTGGATTGGCAGTCGTGGGTACGCCGGACAGCGTGATGTCGAAATCCGGCAGGTCCCCGGCGCGCGGCAATGCATAGTCCATGAACGAGCCGCTGAGCATCTGGCCCGAATCCGGATCGTACACGGTGTGCTCGAACATCGCCTGACCGATGCCCTGAGCAACGCCGCCCTGCACCTGTCCGACCGTCAGCATCGGATTGATCAGTGTGCCGAAGTCGTCCACCGCGGTGTAGCGTTCCAGCGTCACTCCGCCAGTGTCGGGATCGATCTCCACTTCAGCGATGTGGCAGCCGTTGGGGAAGGTGATCAGGTCGAGCAGGTTCCAGACATAGGTATCCAGGCCAGGCGACATGCCGTCGGGCAGATTGGCCGGGTCGCGTGCCGCACGGGCAACCGCGAGCAGATCGATGGCGCGATCCGGTTCGCCCCGCACCGCGAAACGGCCATCGGAAAATACCATCTGTTCCACCGACGTCTGCAACAGCCGTGCCGCGACCGCGCAGCCCTTCGCCAGCATCGCATCCACCGCCTTGCAGAGCGCGGCGCCTCCCATGTGCATCGATCGCGCGCCGCCGTGACCATTGCCGGCGCGCACTTTCGCCGTGTCCGCCTGCACGTAACGAAACGCCTCGATCGGCAGTCCGAGCAGATCGGCGGCGATTTGAGGATAGGTGGTCTCGTGGCCCATGCCGTTCGATTGCGTGCCGACCAGCAGCGCCACGCTGTCATCGTCCTGGAACCGGAGTTCGGCGCCCTCATTCGGCGCGCCGCGGGCGGTCTCCATGAAGCAGGTCACGCCGATGCCGCGCAGCCTGCCATGCTGCTGCGACAATTGCCGCCGCGCGGCAAACCCCGCGTGGTCCGACGCCCCGATGCCATCGTCGAGATTGTCGGCGAAGCGCCCGCAGTCGATGACGGTGCCAAGCGCCTTGCGATACGGAAAATCGCGCACCAGGTTCCGCCGCCGCAGCTCGATCGCATCGAACCCACAGCGCCGCGCGGCCTCGTCGATCAGCCGCTCGATCATGTAGTTCACTTCCGGCTTGCCGGCGCCACGATAGGCGTCGATCGGCACGGTGTTGGTGAACACCCCGTGGACGTCCATGAAGATCGCCGGAATGACGTAGCCGCTGCCGATCGCGTTCGCCGGTGCATTGGTGGAGCTGCCCGGCCCGCCGGACGACAGATAGGCACCGAGATCGGCCACCGTCGCAGCGTCCAGTGCCAGGAAGCGCCCGTCCGCATCCAGCGCGAGCCGCGCGCGTGTTACGTTGTCGCGGCCCTGTGCCGTGGTGATGAAATCCTCCGCGCGCTCGCTCATCCATCGCACCGGACGGCCAAGTGCGCGCGCCGCCCACAGCAGCATCACCCATTCCGGGTACAGCGCGTTCTTCACGCCGAAGCCGCCACCGACATCCGGACAGGCAACGTGCATCCGATCGGGCGCTACGCGGAACACGCTGTCCGCGAGTTGCGTTTGCAGCGCATGCACGCCGGCGCCGGAGAACATCAGGTGGAAGCCGTCGTCATCATGCCGGCCGATCGCACCGCGCGTTTCCAGTGACGAGATCACGATCCGATTGTTGACGAGTTCCAGTTCGACGATATGGGCCGCACCGGAGATCGCGTCGCGCACGGCGTCCCGGTCACCCTTCTGGAAGCGATACGACAGATTGTGCGGCGCCTGCTGCCACAACTGCGGCGCGCCCGACAGCAATGCCGCGGGGGCATCGACCACCGATGGCAGAGGCTGCCAGTCCACCGCAACGAGTTCGGCCCCGTCACGCGCCGCCGCTCGCGTCTCGGCAACGACGAACGCAACCGGATCGCCGACGTGGCGGGCCCGTTCCGCGGCCAGTGCGAAACGCGGCGGCACGATCATCGGCGCCACACTTGCCACCGGCACGGTGCACGGCAGTGGGCCCAGATCCGCAAGATCGGCGGCAGTGAACACGCCAAGCACGCCGGAGACGCCACGTGCGGCCGACACATCGATGCGATCGATGACAGCGTGCGCGTGCGGCGAGCGCACAACCTGCATCCAGGCCTGTTCGGGTAGGTCGATATCCTCGATGTATTGCCCGCGTCCGGTCAGGAAGCGTGCGTCTTCAAGGCGAGGCAGTGATTGACCGCGGAAGGACATGGCGCATCCTGAATGTCGCTTCCGCCGGTTGCAAGCCGGCTACGTTCAGTCGGCGACCGCCTCCGGCTTGCGCGCCCTGATCTGCGTCAACGCCTGCTCGACATGCGCGCTGAACACAAATTCGGCGGGCCGTTGCTTCGCCAGCGGGATATCGGGCGCCATCGGACCGTCGGTGCGGATGCCGCGCAGCACCTGTGCCGCTGCCTTCCACGGCCGGCGAACCGTTTCAGAGACCGCGGTCGCCTCGTAGCCGGAATGCACCATGCAGTCGGCGCATTTTTCGTAGTTGCCGGTGCCGTAGCGATCCCAGTCGGTGTCTTCCATCAACTCCTTGAAGGACTTGGCATAGCCCTCGCCGAGCAGATAGCAAGGCCGCTGCCAGCCGAAATAGGTGCGCGTCGGATTGCCCCATGGCGTGCAATGGAACGTCTGGTTGCCGGCGAGGAAATCCAGAAACATCGACGACTGGTTGAACGCCCATTTCGTCTTGCCCTGTCGGGCGAAGATGCCGCGGAACAGCTCCTTGGTCCTGCGGCGATTGAGGAAGTGCTGCTGGTCCGGCGCGCGCTCATACGCATAGCCGGGCGAGACGGAGATCCCGTCCACCCCCATCGCCATCACATCGTCGAAAAATCCCGCCACGCGTTCAGGCTTCGCGGTGTCGAACAAGGTGGCGTTGATGATGGTGCGGAAGCCGGCACGCTTGGCAGCGCCGATCGCCGCCACCGCGCGATCATACACACCGTCCTGGCAGACCGAGATGTCGTGCTCTTCGCGCGAACCATCCAGGTGCACCGACCAGGAGAACCACTTGCTGGGCTGGAACAGGTGCATCTTCTTTTCCAGCAGCAGCGCGTTGGTGCAGACAATTACGAATTTTTTCCGCGCGATCGCACCTTGCACAATCTGCTCGATCTCGCGATGCAGCAGCGGCTCGCCGCCGGCTACCACCACGACCGGGGCGCCGCATTCGTCGATCGCCTCCATGCACTCCGCGACCGACAGGCGCTGGTTCAGGATCTCCGCCGGATAGTCGATCTTGCCGCAGCCGGCGCAGGCCAGATTGCAGCGGAACAGCGGCTCCAGCATGAGCACCAGCGGGTAGCGCTTCCGCCCCAGCAGATGCTGTTTCACGACATAGGCGCCGACACGCAGCGCCTGGTTCAGCGGCACAGCCATTCGCAATCCCTCTACGTGTCTGCCAGTTCTTTGGGGAAGCGGAAGCGCACGTCCTCCGCCACGCCGGCCAGGGTCGAGACGTCGATATCGCCGAACTGGCGCAGGCCGTCCAGCACGCCCTGAACCAGCATCTCCGGCGCCGATGCGCCCGCGGTGACGCCGACCGAGCTAACGCCGGAGAACCATTCCGCGCGCAGCGCGCCCGCATCGTCGATCAGGTAGGACGGTTTGCCCAGTTCCTCGCCGATCTCGCGCAGCCTGTTGGAGTTGGAGCTGTTGCGGGAGCCGACCACCAGGATCGTGTCCACTTCGCCGGCGAGGTCGCGCACTGCCTGCTGACGGTTCTGCGTCGCGTAGCAGATGTCGCGCACGTCCGGCCCGACGATGGTGGGGAAGCGCGCCTTCAGCGCGGCGATGATGCCGCGTGTGTCGTCGACCGAGAGCGTGGTCTGAGTGATGTAGGCGAGCTTTTCCGGGTCGGTGACCTGCAAGGAGGCGACGTCGGCCACGGTCTGCACCAGGTGCACCTTGGCCGGCACCTGGCCGATCGTGCCCTCCACCTCGGCGTGCCCGGCGTGGCCGACCAGTACGATCTCGCGGCCTTGGGACGCATAGCGGCGGCCCTCGTTGTGCACCTTGGCGACCAGCGGGCAGGTGGCGTCGATCACCGGCAGTTGCCGGTCGGCGGCCAGTTGCTCGACCCGTTTGGCGACCCCGTGGGCAGAGAAGATGGTCATCGCGCCGGGGGGAATCTCATCCAGTTCGTCAACGAACACGGCGCCGCGCGTGCGCAAATCCTCCACGACGTGGCGGTTGTGCACGATTTCGTGACGGACATAGATCGGCGGGCCGTATTTCTTCAACGCCCGCTCGACGATTTCTATCGCTCGCTCGACACCGGCACAAAATCCGCGAGGTTGGGCCAGGACGACGCGAATCATGGGCACTTCTCCAAACGGCGGCGCCGCGCCGAAAGACCTACGGGGTGGCTCGGATATGGCATGCCGTCCTAAAGGCGGCAATGTCGCGCGCGCATATGGCACAAAACGAGGGGTTGCGGTAAGCCAGCACCGGAGTCGCGGCTTATCGGCCACACATACGTGTGATTCGTACAACCACAACGGGGCGGATATTCCCATTTCGTTGAGCGGACAGCGTCAGGACGGGCGAGGGGTGGTATCGGAACGTATGACATCGATCGAGATGGAGCTGCCAACCGCTCTGTCGCGGGTTGCCGGCGTGGTGGAGGCCGCGTTGGAGGCTTTGCTGCCGCCACCGGAGGGTGCTGAGGCCAGGCTCGCCGATGCAATGCGCTACGCGACGCTGGGTGGGGGAAAGCGCCTGCGGGCGTTCCTGGTGATGCAGAGCGCGGCCTTGTTTGCCGTCTCCCAGACCTGTGCGGCGCGGGTGGCCGCCGCGATCGAGATGCTGCACGCCTACTCGCTGGTCCACGACGACCTGCCCGCCATGGACGACGACGACCTTCGCCGTGGCAAGCCGTCCACCCACAAGGCGTTCGACGAGGCCACCGCGATCCTGGCCGGCGACGCGCTGCAGGCGCGGGCGTTCGAGGTGCTGGCGGAGCCCGACACGCATTCCGACCCGCAGGCGCGCTGCGAGCTGGTGGCGGCGCTGGGCGCCGCGGCAGGCGCTCGCGGCATGGCCGGCGGGCAGATGATCGACATGCTGGCCGAGGGCGAGACATTGGACGGGCCGGCCGTGACCCGGTTGCAGGCGCTGAAGACGGGTCGGCTGATCCAGTTCAGCGCCGAGGCGGGAGCGATCCTGGGCCGTGCGTCGATGCCGCAGCGGCATTTGCTTGCGGCCTATGGGCGGGATCTGGGGGCGGCCTTCCAGATCGCGGATGATTTGCTGGACGCGGAAGGCAGCACCGAGGAGACCGGCAAGACCGCCGGCAAGGATGCCGCGGCCGGCAAGGCCACGATGGTCGCGGTATTGGGAATCGAGCGGGCACGGTCGCAGGCGGAGATGCTGTCGCGGCAGGCGGCCGGACATCTCGAGGGCTTCGGCGAGCGCAGTGGCCTGTTGCGGGCGCTGGCCGCCTACGTCGTGACACGGCGGAACTGAACTTCGGAGCGAGGGCAAACATGAGTCCTGTGAACACACCGCTGCTCGACCGTGTCCGGATTCCGGCCGACCTGCGCAACTTCTCCCCGGAGCAGTTGAAGCAGCTTGCGGACGAGCTGCGGGCCGAGACGATCGACGCGGTGTCGGTTACCGGCGGCCATCTGGGCGCCTCGCTGGGCGTGGTGGAGCTGACGGTCGCCATCCATGCGATCTTCGACACCCCGTATGATCGGCTGATCTGGGACGTCGGGCACCAGGCCTATCCGCACAAGATTCTGACCGGCCGGCGCGACCGGATCCGCACGCTGCGCGTGGGCGGCGGCCTGTCCGGCTTCACCCGTCGCGCGGAGAGCGAATACGACCCGTTCGGCGCCGCGCATTCCTCGACGTCGATCTCGGCGGGGCTGGGGATGGCGGTGGCGCGCGACCTGAAGGGCGAGGAGCGCAACGTCATCGCCGTGATTGGCGACGGCGCGATGAGCGCCGGCATGGCCTATGAGGCGATGAACAACGCCGGCGCGCGGCATTCACGGCTGATCGTGGTGCTGAACGACAACGACATGTCGATCGCGCCGCCGGTGGGTGCGATGAGCGCCTATCTGTCGCGGTTGATGTCCTCGCGCAGCTTCCTGTCGCTGCGCGAGCTGGCGGTGCGCATGGCCAAGCGCTTCCCGCGCGGCATCGAGCGCACCGCGCGGCGGGCGGAGGAATATGCCCGCGGCATGCTGACCGGCGGGACGCTGTTCGAGGAACTGGGGTTCTATTATGTCGGCCCGATCGACGGGCATAACCTGGACCACCTGCTGCCGGTACTGCGCAACGTCCGCGAGGCGGACGAGACCGGGCCGATCCTGGTCCACGCCATCACCCAGAAGGGCAAGGGCTATCCATTGGCGGAGGCCTCGGCCGACAAGCTGCACAGCGTGTCGAAGTTCAACGTGATCACCGGCGAGCAGGCAAAGGCTCCGCCGGGGCCGCCTGCATATACCAAGGTGTTTGCGGAGGCGCTGATCTCCGAGGCGGACCGGGATCCGTCGATCGTGGCGATCACCGCGGCGATGCCGTCCGGCACCGGGCTGGACCGGTTCGGCAAGCGGTTCCCGGAGCGCACCTTCGATGTGGGCATCGCGGAGCAGCACGCGGTGACCTTCGCGGCGGGGCTGGCGACCGAGGGGATGAAGCCGTTCTGCGCCATCTACTCCACGTTCCTGCAGCGGGCCTACGACCAGGTGGTGCACGACGTGGCGATCCAGGGTTTGCCGGTGCGGTTCGCGCTGGACCGGGCAGGGCCGGTGGGCGCCGACGGGGCGACGCATTCCGGCAGCTTCGACCTCGCGTATCTCGGTTGCCTGCCGGGATTCGTGCTGATGGCGCCGTCCGACGAGGCGGAGCTGGTGCATGCGGTGGCAACCGCGGTGGCGATCGGCGACCGCCCGTCCGCGCTGCGCTACCCGCGCGGCGACGGGGTGGGCGTGGCGCTGCCCGAGCGGGGCGAGGCGATGGCGCTGGGGAAAGGGCGGGTGCTGCGTGAGGGTAACAATGTCGCGATCCTGTCGCTGGGGCCGAGACTGGGGGACGCGCTGAAGGCGGCCGATGAATTGGCGGCGCGGGGCCTGCCGGCGACGGTGGTGGACGCCCGGTTCGCCAAGCCGCTGGACGCTGCGCTGGTGGAACAGCTGGCGCGCCACCACGAGGTGCTGATCACGATCGAGGAAGGATCGATCGGCGGGTTCGGCTCGGCGGTGCTGCACCACCTGGCGTGGAAGGGGCTGCTGGATCGCGGGCTGAAAGTGCGGCCAATGGTATTGCCGGATGTGTTCATCGACCACGATTCGCAAGCTAAACAGTTGGCCGAGGCGCGGCTGAGCGCGAAGGACATCGTAGCTGCGGCGCTCGGGGCGATCGGGATTGGCGAGGCGCTGCCAGGAGGTCAGGCAATAACCGCGAGGTAGAACCCTCGGCTCACACCTGGCCGCCAGACGGCGTCGCGGAAATCACGGCTCAACGCGGTCCCGGCGTTCGAGTGCTGCCGTCTCGCGACGTTGCCGGCCGCGCTGCAGCCGGACCCTCAGCAGAGCTGAGCCTTCCTGCTCCAGGCATCACGATTGTCGGCACCCATCCCCAGGCAAAAGTTGACGGCAGTGATCGCGGCCAACATCGCAACAGTGTTTTCAGCGATCGGCGTTGCTCAGGCGGCTGCCGGCTGGATTGTGGTGGGGCGGTTTGCGGGTCGAAAGCGAGGCACGCTGCCAAACGTCGTGATGCCGGTGTCGGTCCTTAAGCCTTTGCACGGCGATGAACCGCTGCTGGAGGCAGCCCTGGCCTCTGTCTGTCGCCAGGATTACCCCACCTGGCAGGTGGTGTTCGGCGTCCAGGACCCTGAAGATTCATCGCTGCCGGTGGTCCGGCGGCTGCAGGCGCAGTACCGGCAGTGCGATATCGCTGTTGTCGTGGACCCAATCGGGCATGGGCGTAACCGCAAGGTCGCCAATCTCATCAATATGCTGCCGGCGGCGAAGCATGACGTGCTGGTGATTGCCGATTCGGACGTGCATGTGTCACCCGACTGGCTGCGGCGGCTGGTTTCGGCGCTGGAGGCGCCGGGCGTGGGGCTGGTGACGACAGTTTATACCGGGCTTCCCGCCAACGGTCTCCACCCCCCGGCTCCCTCCCGCGAGGGGAGGGAGGCGGGGACCGTTGGTGCGCTCGGGGCGATGCAGATCAACCATTATTTCCTCCCCGGCGCCCTGCTGGCGCGCGCCATGGGGCGGGAGGACTGCCTTGGCGCCAGCATGATGTTGCGGCGCGAGACGCTGGAGCGAATCGGCGGGCTGCCCACCCTGGTAGACCATCTGGCAGACGACAACGTGCTGGGCCGCTTGGTACGGCGGCTCGGGTTGAGGGTCGCGCTGGCCGATACCGTGCCGGCTACCACCGTGCCCGAGACCACGCTGCGCGCGCTGTGGCGGCATGAATTGCGCTGGGCACGTACCATCCGGACGCTGGTTCCGGTCCAGTTCGGTGCCTCGGTGCTGCAATATCCGCTCGCCTGGGCCATCGTGACCGTGGCGCTGACCGCCGCCGCCCCCTGGGCGCTGGGCTGGTTCGCCGTGGGTTGGGCGGCCCGTGCTGCTGCCGCGCGTGGCATCGACCGGGCGCTGGGCCTTGCCAATCGAACCCCGCTCTGGCTTCTGCCGCTCCGCGAGCTTATGTCGGTGGCAGTGATGCTCGCGAGCTACGCCGGCCGCCAGGTGGACTGGCGCGGCCACACGCTGCAGGCGGAGGGGTTCGACCCACGATGATGAAGACGCTGTTCCTGCATCCGCCGTCGTTCGACGGGTTCGACGGCGGCGCCGGCTCGCGGTATCAGGCGCGGCGGGAGATCCGCAGCTTCTGGTATCCGACCTGGCTGGCGCAACCGGCGGCGCTGGTGCCGGGCAGCAAGCTGATCGACGCGCCGCCCGCGCGCATCGGCCTCGACGCGGTGACGGCGCAGGCGTGCGACTTCGAGCTGGCGGTGATCCACACCTCGACGCCGTCGTTCGCGTCCGACGTGAAGGTGGCGGCGGCGCTGAAGCGGGAAAATCCGGCGCTGAAGATCGGCTTCGTCGGCGCCAAGGTGGCGGTGCAGCCTGAGGAGAGCCTGGCGCAGGGTGCGCCGATCGACTTCGTCGCGCGCAACGAGTTCGACTTCACCGTGAAAGAAATCGCGGAGGGCCGTGACTGGGCGGCGGTGGACGGTATCTCGTATCGCGACGATGCGGGCGGGATCGTGCACAACCAGGACCGCGCGATCCTCGAGGACATGGACCAGTTGCCGTTCGTCACCGAGGTCTACAAGCGCGACCTGCGGATCGAGGATTATTTCATCGGCTATCTGCTGCACCCCTATGTGTCGCTGTACACCGGCCGCGGCTGCAAGTCGCGCTGCACGTTCTGCCTGTGGCCGCAGACGGTGGGGGGGCATCGCTACCGCGTGCGCTCACCGGGGCACGTGGCGGAGGAGATCGCGCTGGCGCAGCGTTATTTCCCGCAGGTGCGGGAATTCTTCTTCGATGACGACACCTTCACCGACAACCTGCCGCGGGCGGAGGCGATCGCGCGCGAGCTTGGCAAGCTGGGCGTGACCTGGTCGTGCAACGCCAAGGCGAACGTGCCACGCGAGACGCTGAAGGTGCTGAAGGACAACGGCCTGCGCTTGCTGCTGGTCGGTTATGAGAG
The DNA here is from genome assembly GCA_036494925.1 of Acetobacteraceae bacterium. Lineage (GTDB taxonomy): Bacteria > Pseudomonadota > Alphaproteobacteria > Acetobacterales > Acetobacteraceae > JAMXLO01. The sequence goes on along the minus strand of DASXNR010000547.1, from coordinate 1,338 downwards.
CGGCAACCAGCAGATCCTGTACAACATCAAGAAGGGCATGCGCATCGAGGTGGCGGAACGCTTCACCCGCGACTGCCACGACCTCGGCATCAAGATCCACGGCACGTTCATCCTCGGTCTGCCCGGCGAGACGCAGCAGACGATCGAGGAGACCATCCGCTTCGCTACCAGGATCAATCCGCACACCATCCAGGTGTCGCTGGCGGCGCCGTATCCGGGAACCTATCTGCACCGCCAGGCGGTGGAGAACGGCTGGCTCGACGAGAGCCACGCCGAACTGGTGGACGAGCACGGCATCCAGATCGCGCCCTTGTCGTACCAGCACCTGTCGCATACGGAAATCTTCGACAACGTGGAGACGTTCTACAAGCGCTTCTACTTCCGCGCGCCCAAGATCGCCTCGATCGTCGGAGAGATGGTGCGCAGCCCGCAGATGATGAAGCGCCGGCTGCGGGAGGGCGTGGAGTTCTTCCAGTTCCTGCGCGAACGGCATCGGGCGGCATAGCGCAGGGGCGTGCATCAGGCTGCTGACTTCGCTCGGGAGGAACCACCGATGAACGATGCCCCAACGATCGCCGACGCCCCATCGCTCGACGGCAAGGCGATCGCCGAACTGGCGGAGCAGCTCAACCAGCTCCTGCACCTTCGCACCTTCCCGATCGGCATGAAGCTGTTCGAGGACGTCGACGCGATGGCCAACGTCCCCGGGCTGCGGCGGCCGCCACGGGGAAAAACGTTCTCCACCTGTCAGTTGGTCACGCAGGCGCGGATGGCCGGGTTCACGCTTGGCATCACCACCGAGAACATTCCGTCGTTTTCGTCGTGCTCCAGCGTGATCGGCCTGGATGAGGTGGGCGAGATCTACACCTCGGGCCGCAAGATGGAGGGCGTGTGGTTCGAGAACCGCGAGGCCGCCGCGGCGCACCAGGCCGGCATGTCACGCGTGCCGGCGGGGCGCTATCACGGCATGGCGGTGTCGCCACTGCGCACCGCACGGCTCGATCCCCCGGACATCTGCCTGTTCTACGGCAATCCGGCGCAGATGATCCTGTTCATCAACGGCCTGCAGTGGCGTAGTTACAAACGCTACGACTTCTCCATTTCCGGCGAGAGCGCCTGCGCCGACAGTTGGGGCCACGCGCTGAAGACGCGGGAGGTGTCGCTCTCGATCCCGTGCTACGCGGAGCGCCGCTATGGCGGGGTGGCGGACGACGAGATGCTGATGGCCTGCCCGCCGGCGGACCTGCAGCGGGCAGTGACCGGACTGCAAGGGCTGTCGAAGGCGGGATTGCGCTATCCGATCATGCCGTTCGGCCCGCAGGCGGAGCCGGCGGAGGG
>DASXNR010000546.1:0-10243 GCA_036494925.1 Acetobacteraceae bacterium | reverse complement strand
GTTCGCCGGCAACACGCATGATGCGCGCACCTTGCGGACCATCGTCGCCACCATGGAGGCGCGGCACGGCATGCTGGGCCGGGTGTGGATCGCCGATCGCGGCATGGCCAGCGCCGGGAACCTGGCCTGGCTGCAGCCTTCAGCTCCGGTAGTACCGACCCCACCAAGGCAACCACCCAGCCTGACCGCACCATTTCCTGGGTGGTGAACGACGGCTTGACGAGCTCGGCTCCGGTGACCAGCACGATCAGCATCCGCCCGCCGCCGCGTTCCATGTCGTGGATCGGCTCGACCGGCAGCGATCTCGGCAGCGCGGCGAACTGGAGCGATGGTGCCAATTCCTTGAACCCTGCCTTGCTCGCGCCCGATGCGGCGGACACGGCGGCGTTTGCGTCCGGTGGCGGCAGCATCACCGGAACCGCGACGGTAGCGGCGCTGTCGTTTGGTGGCGGCAACGTCTGGAACCTGACGTCGGGCGCCGCATTGACCTCGCTCGGTACGGCCAGCGTTGGCGATGGTGGGTTCGCGCTGCTTGCGATCAGTACCGGCAGCACCCTGACCGTCGATGCGCTGGTCCTTGCCGCGGGCAGCGACGGTGTGGTTGCGATCGAAGGGGCGGGCAGTGATCTGACGGTCGGCGGGCAGCTTGCGGTTGGCAGCGCGGCAAGCGCGGAGCTGTCGATTCTCGATGGCGGCAGCTTCACGGCCAGGACTGCCGATATCGGCTTTGGCGCTGCGGCCACCGGCAACGTCGACATCGAGGGCGCCGGCTCGCGGTTCGACATCACCGACAACCTGAATATCGGCGCCGCCGGCGTTGGCGTGCTGACGCTGGGCAAGGGCACCGACCTCACTGTCGCCGACAACCTCAGCATCGGCACGCTGGGCGTGCTGAACCAGTTCGGCGGCGTGATCGATCCCGCCGTGTACAACAATGCCGGGCGTGCCGGCGGCAACGGTGCGATTACCGCCACGGCGTCGATCGTCAACACCGGCACGCTGTTCGCCGCGAGCGGCACCGAGACGCTGACCGCGCCGATCATCACCGGCACCGGTGCGCTGGAGATCGAGGCCAACGGCGACCTGGCGGTGGATGTCGGGTCAGTAGCGGCGACGCAGACGGTGACGTTCGCCGACGGCACGGGCGTGCTGACGATCGGCACACTGAGCGGGTTCGCGGCGACGATCGGCGATTTCTTCGCGGGAGACTCGATCGTGGTGCAGGGGACGTCGATTGCGACGACCAGCTTCGATGCCGCGACACACACGCTGACGCTGTTCGATCCGTCAGGCGCGCAGGCAGGGACGCTGCAGTTCGGCACGTCCCTGACGGATGGGTCGGTGTTATCGGTCAATGGGGTCACGCCATGCTTCGCGGCGGGCACGCGGATCAGCACGGAACGCGGGGAGGTGCTGGTGGAGGAACTGCGAGTTGGGGACCGGGTGCAGGTCGTTGCGCCCCTTCAGCAAGGGGAGGGGGAGTCGGACAGTTACTTTCCCTCCCCGTGCGCGAGAGGGTCGGGGGGAGGGGGCGGCGCGAGACCCATTGTCTGGCTCGGTCATCGCACCATTGACTGCACGCGCCATCCCGAACCCCGCAAGGTCTGGCCAGTGCGCGTCTCGGCTCACGCCTTCGGACCAAACCGGCCGTGCCGCGATCTCCATCTGTCGCCCGATCACGCCATCCATGTCGGCGATGTATTGATCCCGGTGAAGCACCTGCTCAACGGCTCGACGGTCGCGCAGGTGCAGTGCGCTGCAGTGACCTACTACCATGTCGAACTGACCCGGCACTCCGTGCTGCTCGCGCAGGGCCTGCCCGCGGAGAGCTACCTCGACACCGGCGACCGGTCGAATTTCGCCAACTGCGCCGGCCCCATCAGGCTGCATCCCGATTTCGCCACCCGCGAGTGGGAAGCCAACGGCTGCGCTCCCCTGGTGGTGACCGGCCCCGCGCTCGACGCCGCAAGGCACTGGCTGTTGGCCATGGCGGCCTGACCGGCGTCATCGTTCGGTGATCGCCCGCATCTCGCGATCGTCGCAGCCGATCTCGCGCAGCACCTCCTCGGTATGTTCGCCGAGCGCCGGCCATAGCCGTCGCACCGACGGTGGCGAGGCGGAGAATCGCGCCGGAATCGCGGTGATCGTGACATCCCCGTCGAGCGGATGCCGCGCCTGCTGGAAAAATTCCGTCTCGTGCAGGTATTCGTCGTGCAGCAGGTCGGCGAGCGTATTGGCCGGCCCGCAGGGAATGTCGAGTTCGCGCAACCTCGCCAGCCATTCCGCCGAGGTTCGCTCGCGCATCCCCTCGGTCAGCACTGCGTACAGCGCGTCGACATTGGCCGAGCGCGCGGCGATGGTGGCGAAGCGCGGATCGTCGATCAGCGATGCGCGGCCCATCGCCGCGAACAGCCGGCTCCAGTGCGCGTCGCTCACCGCGATGACCGAGATATGCCCGTCCTGCGTCGCATACGGCCGGCGATGCGGCGTCAGCATGCGAGGATAACCGATACCCAGCTCGGGCTGATTGAACACCGCCCCCCACAGATGCTCGACCAGCAGGAACGACAGCATGGTCTCCAGCATCGGCACGTGGACCTCCTGTCCCTGTCCGGTACGTTCGCGATGGAACAGCGCCATGCCGATCATCGACGCCAGCATCTGGCCGGTCAGCTTGTCCACCATGACGCTGGGCACATAGCGCGGCGCGCCGTCCGGTCCGGCGTTCAGTGCGGCCATGCCGCTCATGCCCTGGATCAGATCGTCGAACGCGGGGTGTTCCTGCTTGCTGCTGCCTTTGCGAAAGCCGGAGGCGCAGGCATGGACCAGCCGCGGATTGCGCGGCGCCAGCGCGGCATAGCCGAGACCCAGTCGTTCGGCGGCACCGAGACGCATGTTGTGCACGAACACATCGGCGCCATCGACCAGACGCAGCAGCGCATCGTGCGCGGCCGGGCGTTTCAGATCCAGCACCACGCTCCGCTTGTTGCGGTTGAGCATGGCGAAGTAGCTGCCCATGCCATGGTTGCGGCTCGGCCCGATCCAACGGCAGTTGTCGCCGCCCGGCGATTCCACCTTGATCACATCGGCGCCCATGTCGCCAAGCGTCTGCGTGGCGTATGGCCCGAGCACCACGGTCGTGAGATCGATCACCCGAATGCCGGCGAGCGGACCGCCCTGCATTCCTGCCTCCATGTGAAACGTGTCGCAAGCTTGCGCCGGATGCGTGCGGATTGGCAACGCAGTGAGCCATCGCTAGCATCGCTGCATGCCCCGGATGATCCTCACCGGCGACGTCAATCTGATGAACGTCGACGACCCTGCTGTACCATTCGCGCGCGTCCGGGATGAACTGCACGCCGCCGATATCGTGTTCAGCAATCTGGAATGTTGCCTCTATGAACCGCCCGGCGGCCATGCAGCCGAGAACGAGGGCTTCTTCGCTTCACCGCTGATCGGTGGCGAGGCGCTGCATCGTGCCGGTATTGCCGCGGTCGGCATCGCCAACAACGTGAACTATGGCGATGCCGCGATCGCCGCCTCGGTCGCGCGGCTCGACACGCTCGGCATTCCGCACACCGGCGCCGGCGCAAACGCCGCGGCCGCACGCGCGCCCGTCGTCGTCGAGCGTAACGCCATCCGCTACGGCTTCCTGCAGCGAAGCTCCGTCTATTGGCCGACCAACCATGAAGCCGGCGCCAGCTCGACCGGCATCGCGGTGATCCGCGCCCACACCGCGTATCAGGTGCCGGAGCACAAGACGCGCCCGGAGTTCCCACCGATGAACCGGCCCGGCATACCGCCGGTGATCGTCACCTGGGCGGATTCCGACTATTTGCGCGCGTTCAGCGACGACATCGCCTCGCTGCGCGCGCGGGCGGACATCGTCGTGGCCTCATGCCACTGGGGACTGCACAAGGAGGTGCTGGCCTATATGCGTCAGATCGGTCGCGCCGCGATCGATGCCGGCGCCGATATCGTCGTCGGGCACGGACCGCACCACGCGCTGCCGGTGGAGGTGTATCGCGGCAAGGCGATCTGCTACGGCCTGGGCAGCTTTTCGTTCCACACCGGACACGGCGGCCGCAGGCATGGCGACTGGGTCGGTATGATTGCGAATGTAACTATCACCGGCCGCTCGGTAACCGGCGTAGGCTTCCGGTTGGTCCGCCATAACGTTGGTAACGAAACTGTGTTCTGCCGCCTGGCAGAGGAACAAGCGGAACTTGCCGATATCCGGACGCGCAGCGCCGGTTACGGAACGCGGTTGGACGAACGTGACGACGAGGTGGTGATATTGCAGGCAGAAAGGGCCGGCGAGTGACCGGCCCCTGCTTCGTCAGCTGCCGTTTTCGCCGGAATCATTGCCTTCGGCCGGCGGATAGAGATAGACATGCGAGAACCTCAAACCGCCAATACCACCTGGCTGCTGCGCCAGCGGTTCCTCGGCCGGCGGTGTGCCATACTCAGGAAACACGTAACCGTCGGAATAGCCGTTCGGCGCCGGCTGTTGATATTGCGGTGCGCCGGCAGCCAAGGCTGCACCAGACGATACGACCAGTGCAGCCGCAGCGGCCAAAAGACTTCGTTTCATCATTTATCTCCATGAGAATTGCGTAGGACGGCGACGAGCGCCGTTCAAAATGTGGCGCGCCGTCACCAATTCCACAGACCGCACAATTGCCGGCAGTCATGCGGTGCGCGCGTGCGCGAATGGCATGTCACAACGTAACTGAATTCACACGGTTCATTGCATAGAGATACGTCGCCAGTGTGCAATACTTACACCAGCAACATGAAATCAGCGGCGCTTGGACGGTCGGCGATGCGACCGCCGACCGTCACGCTGCTGTCATGTTCAGCCGCGGCCCGGCATCGGCGGCGGCTCGGTCTGCTTTCCGCTCGGCCGCGTAACGACACGATCGAACCATGCCGCGACGCTCGGTGATGCCTGCACCAACTCGCCACTTTCCGGCAGCAGGCGCATGTAGTGGATCACCGGCAGCAGGAACGCATCGGCCAGCGTGAAGCTGTCGCCGGCAAGGTAGGAACGCTGGCCGAGTTCGCGATCCAGCAGCGCGAACATCTCGCGCAGCTTCGGCAGCGCGGCGTCGATTTTCGCGCGGTCCGGTGCGCCGTCGGGCAGGCCGGAGAAGAAATACGCTGCCAGGTACTGCCGCATGAGCAACGGATCGATTGCCGTGTTGATCAGCGAGATCCATTGCTCGGTGCGTGCCGCACCGGCGGGATCGCGCGGGATCAGTGGCGGGCCGTCGAACGCGGTGTCGATATAGCTGCCGATCGCCTTCGACTCGCACAGCGCGAGGTCGCCGTGACGCATCACGGGGATCTTGCCCAGCGGATGGATCGCATCGACCTCCGGTGTGTGCGGCCGCGCCGGAGTCAGTGTGTACGGCACCCCCTTCTCGACGCAGGCGATGCGCACGGTCCGCACGAAGTTGCTTTGCGGAGCCCCGATGATCTCGATTGCGGGCATGTGCCGCTTCCCTATGGCAGTTGTTTCGTCAGGTAGACCCGGTCGTAGCCCTTCTCGCTGACGCGGTGTGTCTCGACGAAGCCGATGCGGCGATACAGCGCGACGTTCTCCACCATCAGCGCATGGGTGTAGAGGCGGATCTCCTGGAACCCGCGCCGGCGCGCCTCGGCTTCGGCGAATTCGATCAGAACGCGGCCGTGGCCCTTGCCCTGGCATTCCGGCGGCACCGCGATATTGTCGAGCAGTAACCCTGACGGCGTCTCCTCCAGCACCAGGATGCCGACGATGCGGCCTGCATCTTCCAGTACCCAGGTCTGGCCGTCGGCGATGCGCTGCGTGTAGTCGTCCAACATCGGACCAGGCGGCTTGCCGATGCGGTCGATGTAGTGGCGATACGCAGCGTCTACGACATCGCGCACCGCGGCGGTATCGTCTGGACGCGCCGGCCGGATCATGCCGCCCGTTCGCGTGCCGCCTCGGTCGCGGCCTCGAGACCGACCGCCTGCGCCAGGCGATCCAGCCGGCGCATCACGCTTTCGCCGGCGAACACCCCGCTGTCCTCCTCCAGGCGCAGGATCAGCCGGCTGCCCGACAGCCGCAGCCCGGTTCCCGCCAGCAGATCCGGCGTGCCTGCCGACAGCGTGTATGCCAGCCGCAACGCCACACCGAGTACCTCGGCCCGATGCGTGCTGGATACGTCCAGCAGCAGCCGAGCGGGGCGCAGGAACGGCGCGTCGGTGTCCACTTCGTAGCGTTCGGCGGTCGCCATCGCGAGAAACGCCCGCGCGTGGTGGTCGAGCCCGATCCCCGGCTGGCGCAACACCCGCAGGAATGCCTGTTCGGCACGAAACTCGGGATGGTCATGGCTGCCGATGTCGGACATCCAGCACGCCGCCTCGCGCAGCCGCCGCGCCTCGCCGATTTCGGCCGGGAACAGCGGATCGGTCCAGGCCAGCAGCGCCGGCGGCAGGTTGGGATCGCGGCCCAGCCGCGCCGCCAGTTCCCTGCCCGCCGCCAGCAGCGGGTCCTCGCCGCGGATCGCCTCGGGCATGCGCTGCATGAACCAGCCCTCGCGCAGGCCGCTCGCGCTGAACACCACGCGCCGCACGCCGGTCGCGCGCAGCACACGCCGCAGCACCACCGCGGCATACGGCAGATCGTCGATCCGGCGCCGCGACAGCCCCGGCAGCCGCTCCAGCGCCCGACGGCCGGCGCCGGCGATCACCCCGGTCAGGTCGCGCGCCTCCTCCCGGCTGATCGTGTAGTGATGCACCATCTGCAAGGGGTAGCCGGTCTGCACCATGTGGATGCGGGCCAGCGCGCGCCACGCGCCACCCACCAGATACAGATCGCGATTGGCGCCCTCGGCCAGCCACGGTATCAGCGCCAGGTCGGCCTCGGCGATCGCACGCGCGCGCACCGGGTCGCCGCCGGCACGCTCCGCCAGCCGGATCGCGCCGAGGCCAAGGGTGTGCGACACGCCGCGCGCGCCGCGGTCGAGCCGCACCAGCTCCAGCGATCCCCCGCCGATGTCGGCCAGGATGCCGTCGGCGGTCGGGATGCCGCACAGCACGCCCATCGCCGAGAATTCCGCCTCCTGCAGACCCGACAGAATGCGGATCGCCACGCCGGGCAGCCGCGACTGCAACCCAGCGACGAAGTCCGTTCCGTTGCGCGCATCGCGCACCGCGGCGGTGGCGAGGACCTCGAACGGCTCCGCGCCCATCGCGCGGGCCACGGCGTAATAGCGGTGCAGCACCGTCAACGCCTGACCCATGCCCTCTTCGTTCAGCCGCCCGGTTGCCTGCAGGCCGCGGCCCAGCCGCAGCACGGCCTTCTCGTTGAAGATCGCCACCGGATTGCGGCGGTGCCCCTCGTAGACCACCAGCCGCACCGAGTTCGATCCGAGATCGACCACAGCGCACCGGGGCGCATCCATAGGCGGCTGGAATGGCATGTGATCAATCCTGGTTCACGCGGTCCTGCCGGCGGTGGTTGCCAAGCGACGCGGCGATCGCCGATCCATGCAACGCCGAGCCACGGCCCGAGAGCGACGGATTGGTCATGAAGTAATCGTGCGCGGACATCGGTTTCTTGCCCGGCGCGACGCGCCGCCAGACGCCATCGCCGCGCAGCTCCCAGGACTGCATCGAGTCCTTCAGATTGACCACCATGATCTGATCCAGCACCTGCGCGTGTACCGTCGGGTTGTGGATCGGCACCAGCGTCTCGACGCGCCAATCCATGTTGCGCGCCATCCAGTCGGCCGAGCTGATGTAGACGCGCGCGTGCCTGCTGGGCAACGGATGGCCGTTGCCGAACACGCAGATGCGGCTGTGCTCCAGGAAGCGGCCGACGATCGACTTGACGCGGATGTGGTCGGACAGCCCCGGCACGCCAGGGCGCAGGCAGCAGATGCCGCGCACCACCGCCATCACCTTAACGCCGGCGCGCGACGCCTCGTAGAGCAGATCGATCAGCGCCTCATCGACCAGCTGGTTCATCTTCAGCCAGATGCCGGCCGGTTTGCCCGCGTGCGCGAAGGCGATCTCGCGCCGGATCAGTTCGGCCAGCACGCTCCGGGTGGTCAGCGGGCTGAATGCCAGCGCGTCCATCAGCTCGGGGCGCGCATAGCCGGTCATATAGTTGAACAGCCTGGCAGAGTCGCGCGTCAGATCCGGATCGGTGGTGAAGAACGAGAGGTCGGTGTAAACGCGCGCGGTGATCGGATGGTAGTTGCCGGTGCCGAAATGGGCGTAGGAGCGCACGCCGGTGCCCTCGCGCCGCACCACCAGCGACAGTTTCGCATGGGTCTTCAGTTCGGCGAAGCCGTACACCACCTGCACGCCGGCGGCCTCCAGCGTGCGCGCCAGGCGGATGTTCATCTCCTCGTCGAAGCGCGCGCGGAGCTCCACCACGGCGGTGACGAATTTTCCCGCCTCTGCCGCCTCGATCAGCGCCTTCACGATCGGCGAGTCGCGGCTGGTGCGGTACAGCGTCTGCTTCACCGCGACCACGTTGGGGTCCTGCGCGGCCTGGCGCAGGAACTGCACCACCACGTCGAAACTTTCGAACGGGTGGTGGACGATGATGTCCTTCGCCCGGATCGCCGCGAAGCAGTCGCCGCCGAAGTCGCGGATGCGTTCCGGGAAGCGCGGCGTGTAGGGCGGGAACAGCAGGTCGGGGCGATCGTCGACGATAAGCTGCCGCAGATCGACGATGCCGAGGATGCCGTCGGCGATATGCGTCTCGTCCGGGGTGGCACCGGTCTCGGCGGCAACCAGCGCGCGCAGTTCCTCGGGCATCCTGGCATCGATGCCGAGATGGATCGCGACCCCGCGCCGGCGACGCTTGAGCGCGGTCTCGTACGAGCGGACCAGGTCCTCGGCCTCTTCCTCGAATTCCACGTCGGTGTCGCGGATCAGGCGGAACGCGCCTTGCCCGGTGACACGGAAACCCGGGAACAGCCGGTCGAGGAACAGCCCGACCAGCTCGTCGAGGATCACGAAGCGGATCGGCTCGCCGTGCGCGCCCGGCAGGCGGATGAAACGGTCCACCTGACTGGGCAACGGCAGCAGCGCCCGCATGCTCAGCCCGTCCTCCTCGCGCAGCAGCAGCAGGGCCAGCACCAGGCCCATGTTGGGGATGAACGGAAATGGATGCGCCGGGTCGATCGCCAGCGGCGTCAGCACCGGAAACACCCGCTCCATGAACCACGCGTCGAGCCACTTCACGTCGTCGGCGGAGAGTTCCTCCGGCTCGCACACCTCGATGCCCGCCTCGCGCAGCAGGCCGCGCAGCTCGCGCCACGCCCGCTGCTGTTCGGCCAGCAGCGATTCGGCGCGGAGCTTGATCTCGGCGAGCTGCTGCGCCGGCGTGCGGCCATCGGGAGACACCGCGGTAACGCCGGCCTTTGCCTGGCCGATCAGCCCGGCGACGCGGACGGAGTAGAACTCGTCCAGGTTGGAGGCGCCGATCGAGACGAAGCGCAGACGCTCGAGCAGCGGGTGGCGCGGGTTCTCCGCCTCCTCGACCACACGATGGTTGAAGTCGAGCCAGGACAGTTCGCGGTTGATGAACCGATCGGGACTGTCCGGCGCGATACCGGGCAGTTCGGATCGCGGCGGTTCGGTTGGCCGCTCGAGCACGTCCACTGCGTCGTCGTCGTGCTCCAGCGCTTCCCGAGCTTGCGATTTGCTCATGTGGCGATCCTACAGGAGAGCCGGGCCGTCCCGCGAGGGGGGGTGTGCTGTCCCGGAAATTTCATCCGGTGCCAGCATATCCGCCAACGCTGCGGCCGCGAACGGGACGGTGAGGTTGCGATGCCGATCGAGCGCAGCGGCATCCAGTCGGGCAACGGCCTCCCGCAATGCCGCCGCGCTGCGCGGCAGGCGCCGTACCAGCCATTCCTGCAGCGCTTCCGGCGGGCGGAGCTGACGATCGGCGAGCATCCGGACGAGCAGTGCGCGCAACAGCGTGTCCTCGGGCGGGCCAAGCTCCACCGCGGTGATGGCACGCAACCGGCTGGCGAGATCGGGCAGCCGGACGATCCAGCGCGACGGTGGAGCGCGGGCGGCGAGCAGAACGGGCAGGCGAGCCTCGCTCGCGGCATTCAGCAGATGCAGCAGCGCGGTCTCGTCGCCGACCGCATCGGCGTCGTCGAGCGCGAGGCCCGCGGCTGGCAGCTCGAGCGGGCCGGGCAGCGAGGGCGCTGTCCAGACCTCCGCGCGTGCGCGCGCCGCCCAG
>DASXNR010000545.1:0-4531 GCA_036494925.1 Acetobacteraceae bacterium | reverse complement strand
GGTGGCGGTGAAGGAGGCGGGCGAGCAGGCAGTGGCGCATTGCCGGTCCGGCAAAGGGCCGTTCCTGATCGAGGCGAAGACCTACCGGTATCGTGGGCACTCGATGTCCGATCCGGCGCGCTATCGCACGCGCGAGGAAATCCAGACGATGCGCACGCAGCACGATCCAATCGACGGCGCGCGGCATCGGCTGGAGGCGCTGGGCGTGGACGAAGCGGAGATCAAGCGGCTGGACGATGAGGTGAAGGCGATCGTGCAGGATGCCGCCGATTTCGCGCAAAGCAGTCCGGAGCCGGACGAAGCCGAACTGTGGACCGATGTGCTGGTAGAGGGCTGAACCATGGCCACGCAGATCCTGATGCCGGCGCTGTCGCCGACCATGACCGAGGGCAAGGTGTCCCGCTGGCTCAAGCATGTCGGCGACGATGTGCGCGCCGGCGACGTCATCGCCGAGATCGAGACCGACAAGGCCACCATGGAGGTGGAAGCGGTCGATGAAGGCAAGCTGGCACAAATCCTGGTAGATGAAGGCACCGAGGGTGTCGCGGTGAACACGCCGATCGCGGTGCTGGCGGTGAACGGCGAAGACGTTGCGGCCGCCCCGGTGGCGGCGAAGCCCGCACCGCAGGCGGAGGCGCCGGTGGCGCCGCGTCCCGCGCCGCCTGCCGCCGCACCGGCAGCGCGCGCGCCTGCCCCCGGGCAGTTGACCCGGGGGGAACCCGACAAGGACTGGGGGCCGACCAAACCGATCACCGTACGCGAGGCGTTGCGCGATGCGATGGCGTTGGAACTGCGCCGCGACGACCGCGTGTTCCTGATCGGCGAGGAAGTCGCGCAGTACCACGGCGCCTACAAGATCAGCCAGGGACTGCTCGACGAGTTCGGCCCGAAGCGGGTGATCGACACCCCGATCACCGAGCATGGCTTCACCGGCATGTCGGTCGGTGCCGCGCTGAACGGACTGAAGCCGATCGTCGAGTTCATGACGTTCAACTTCGCCATGCAGGCGATGGACCACATCATCAACTCGGCGGCGAAGACGCTGTACATGTCGGGCGGACAGATGGGCTGCCCGATCGTGTTCCGCGGCCCCAATGGTGCCGCGGCACGCGTCGCGGCCCAGCACTCGCAGTGCTACGCAAGCTGGTACGCGCATGTGCCTGGCTTGAAGGTGGTGGCGCCGTGGTCGTCGGCGGACGCCAAGGGGCTGCTGCGCGCGGCGATCCGCGATCCCAATCCGGTCATCGTGCTGGAGAACGAAATCCTCTACGGCCACACCTTCGACTGTCCGACCGACGAAGACTTCATCCTGCCGCTCGGCCGCGCCAAGGTGGAACGGGCCGGCCATCACGTGACCATCGTCGCGTTCAGCATCATGGTCGGCGTGGCGCTGAAGGCGGCGGAGGCGCTGGCCGAACAAGGCATCGAGGCGGAGGTGATCAACCTGCGCTCGCTGCGCCCGTTCGACACCGCGACCGTGGTGGAGAGCGTCAAGAAGACCAACCGTCTGGTGTCAGTCGAGGAAGGCTGGCCGTTCGCGGGCATCGGCGCCGAAGTGGCGATGCAGGTGATCGAGCACGCATTCGACTGGCTGGATGCGCCGCCGGTGCGCGTGCACGGGCTCGATGTACCGCTGCCTTATGCCGCCAATCTGGAGAAGCTCGCGCTGCCGCAGCCCGACTGGGTGGTGGACGCCGTAAAGAAGCTGATCTGAGGGGAACGGCAAATGGCAACCAACATCCTGATGCCGGCGCTGTCGCCTACCATGACCGAGGGCACGCTGACCCGCTGGCTGAAGAAGGAAGGCGAGGACGTGCGCGCCGGCGACGTGATCGCCGAGATCGAGACCGACAAGGCGACTATGGAGGTCGAGGCGGTCGATGAGGGCGTGCTGGGCAAGATCCTGATCGCCGACGGCACCGAAGGCGTGAAGGTGAACGAGCCCATCGCGATCCTGGTGAACCAGGGCGAGGCGGTTCCCGCGGCCGCTCCTGCTCCCGCGCCCGCGCCCGCGCCGAGGCCGGCTGCTGCCCCGGCGCCGGCGGCGAAGGCGGAGCCACCCAGGCCGGCTCCGCAAAGCGGCAATGGCCACGACCAGAGCGAAGGGCGCATCTTCGTCTCGCCGCTGGCGCGACGGATGGCGAAGCAGGCGGGGCTCGATCTTGCGGCGCTGAAGGGCAGCGGACCGAACGGGCGCATCGTCAAGGCGGACATCGAGGGCGCGTTGCGGAAGGGCGCGCCTGCCGCGCCGCAGCCTGCCGCTGCGCCGGCACCGCCGGTTGCGCGACCGCCCGCGGGGCCGATCGCCGCGCCGCACACGCTGGTGCCGCACAGCTCGATCCGGAAGGTGATCGCGCGCCGCCTGACCGAGGCGAAATCGACCATCCCGCATTTCTACGTCTCGATGGACGTCGAGATCGATGCGCTGATCAAGCTGATGAGCGAGCTCAATGCCAAGTCGCCGAAGGAGGGGCCGGATGTCTATCTGATCACCATCAACGACCTGGTGATCAAGGCCTCGGCTGCAGCGCTGCGCCGCGTGCCGACGGTGAACGCGGCGTGGACCGACGATGGGATGGCGCTGTTCGACGACGTGGACATCAGCGTCGCGGTGGCGATCCCGGACGGGCTGATCACGCCGATCGTGCGGCGCGCCGACCAGAAGGGACTGGCGACGATCAGCCGCGAGATGAAGGACCTGGCGGGCCGCGCGCGGGCGGGCAAGCTGAAGCCGGAGGAGTTCCAGGGCGGCGGTTTTTCCATTTCCAACATGGGGATGTTCGGGGTGAGCGAGTTCGCCGCGATCATCAATCCGCCGCAGGCCGCGATCCTGGCGGTGGCCGCGGGACAGAAGCGGCCGGTGGTGAAGCACGATGCGCTGGGGATCGCGACGGTGATGACGTGCACGCTGAGTGTCGATCACCGGGTGGTCGACGGCGCGCTGGGCGCACGCTGGCTGCGCGAGTTCAAGCGGATCGTCGAGGATCCGTTGAGTCTGCTGCTGTGATGAACCGCATTTTGCAGAGGCCACCATGGCGCAGCGTTTGACCCGGGAAGAGTTTCGTGAATGGGCGGGCGCTCACAGGGGTCGCTTCGAACGCGTGGGCGGTGAGCCCGTGGCGATGTCACCGGAGCGAATTCACCACGCGCGAATCAAGAGTCGCGTCTGGGCGGCGCTCGATCAGGCCATCCGCGGGGCCGGGCTTGCCTGTGAGGCACTCCCTGACGGTGTGACGATCGAAGTCGATGCCGATACCGACTACGAGCCCGACGCGATCGTAAACTGCGGCCCACCCGCTCCGGGGGACTCCGTCGCGGCTACCAACCCGGTCGTTGTGGTGGAGGTGCTGTCACCGGGCACCCAGTCCATCGATCTGGCGGATAAACTGGCCGACTACTTTCGCGTGCCCTCGATACAGCATCACCTCGTTGTGCGCGCAACTCGGCGGGAGGTAATCCACCATCGGCACGTGGGGTCAGACATCATGACCCGGGTGATCAATCTCGGCTCTATTGCGCTCGACCCGCCCGGCATCGCGATCTACGTGGCCGATATCTACCCGGCCGAACCATGATAGGCTGCTCCCTCCGCCCCACCACACCAGCCGACATCCCCACGCTGCATCGGCTGATGCGCGACTTCGCGACCTACGAGAAACTCCAGGACCGCTTCAGGATCACCGAAGCGGAACTGCACGACGCGCTGTTCGCCCCGAACCCGCCGATCGATTCCATCCTGGTCGACGCCGGCAACGCCACGGTCGGCTTCGCCCTGTGGTATTTCACCTTTGGCACGTTCTCCGGCCGCTGGGGCCTGTTCGTCGAAGACATCTACGTCGACCAGCAGCACCGCGGCCGCGGTATCGGGCTCGCCCTGTTCCGCCACATGGCGCGCATCGCCGTGCAGCGGAAATGTGCCGACATGACCTGGAACGTGCTCGACTGGAACACGCCGGCGATCGAGTTCTACCGTCACATCGGTGCCAAACCGATGCGCGGCTGGATCGCCCGCGAACTCAGCGGCGACGCGCTGATCGCGCTGGCCGAAGGAGCAGGCAATGGCTGACCAGAATTTCGATCTCGTCGTGCTTGGCAGCGGCCCCGGCGGCTATGTCGCCGCGATCCGCGCCGCGCAGCTCGGCATGAAGACCGCGGTGGTGGAGCGCGATGAGCTGGGCGGCATCTGCCTCAACTGGGGCTGCATTCCGACCAAGGCGCTGCTGCGCACCTCGGAGATCAACCACCTGCTGCACCACCTGCCCGACTTCGGCTTTTCCGCCGTCGAACCGCGGTTCGAGATCGACAAGGTGGTGAAGCGATCGCGCGCGGTGGCGAAGCAGCTTTCGCAAGGCGTGGCGTATCTGCTGCGCAAGCACAAGGTCACCGTGATCGCGGGCACCGGCAAGCTGGCGGGGAAGCAGACGCTGGCGGTGGAGAAGGACGGCAAGCCGGTGGCGACGCTGAAGTCGCCGCACATCATCCTGGCGACCGGAGCGCGCGCGCGGCAGCTGCCGGGGATCGAAGCGGACGG
>DASXNR010000544.1:0-10952 GCA_036494925.1 Acetobacteraceae bacterium | reverse complement strand
GGTCTGCTCACCATCCTACGTGATAGCGGTCGCGCTGGCTTGGTACTTGTACTCGATGAAGCTGAGACCTTGCAGCGCATGCGCGCCGACACGCGCGAGAAGGGGCTGAACGCACTGCGCCAATTACTGGACGAGCTCGATGCGGGACGCTACCCCGGCTTGTATTTGGTTGTGACTGGCACTGCGGCCTTCTTTGAAGGCCCGCAGGGCGTCCAGCGTCTATCCCCGCTTGCCCAACGTCTCCACACCGACTTTGCAACCGACTCACGGTTCGACAACCCGCGGGCCGTGCAAATCCGCCTTCCGGGTTTCGATCTCAATGCGCTCATCGCCGTAGGAGCGCGCGTGCGTGATCTGTTTGCTGAGCAGGCCGCCGATCCCGGACGGATTCGATCAGTCGTCAACGATAAGTATCTCGCCGACCTCGCGACAGGGGTCTCCGGCCGCCTGGGCGGAAACGCGGGCATCGCGCCGCGCCTCTATTTACGCAAGCTTCTAACAGAGGTTCTTGATCGCGTTGATCAGTTTCCCGATTTCGACCCGCGGCGACATTATGCGCCAACCCTTGATGCAAGAGAGATGAGTGCCGCTGAGCGGGCGGCGGCTGGAGCTGCGTCGGTGGATGACATCGAGCTGGAGACATGACTCCCTTCGAGGCCTTGCATCCGGCGCTCCGCTATCACGTCGTCAATACGCTTGGCTGGACCGATCTCCGACCGACGCAGCGCGACGCCATCATGCCGATATTGGCCGGTGAAAACGTGCTTCTGCTGGCACCAACAGCGGGAGGCAAAACAGAGGCAGCGCTGCTTCCGCTACTGTCGCGTATGGCAACTGAAAACTGGCAAGGACTCTCTGCGCTCTATGTATGCCCGCTTAAAGCCCTGCTCAACAACCTGGAACCGCGGCTACGGCGCTACGCGTCGTTCGTAGGATTAAGAGCGGGGCTCTGGCATGGTGACATAGGCGGCGCCGCGCGTAAGCGCGTGCTGGATGATCCGCCGGCAATCCTCTTGACCACGCCAGAATCGCTAGTGCTCCGACTCATTCGGAGGATACGGGCAGTCTGTCGAGCTTGGCCAGGATCGACGCGGCGGATGCCTTCCAGACAAAGGGCTTCGGCGCAGCGTTGTGTTCTGCGAGGTAGCGCTTGATCGCGGCCTGCAGATCGACCAGGGAGTGGAAGCTGCCTCGGCGGATGCGCTTGCGGGTCAGGACCGAGAAGAAGTTCTCAACCGCGTTCAGCCATGATCCCGAGGTTGGCGTGAAATGGAACGTCCAGCGTGGATGGCGTTCGAGCCAGGCTTTGACCTTGGGATGTTTGTGGGTGGCGTAGTTGTCGACGACGGCCTCGACAAGCTTCCCGGCCGGCACCGCGCGCTCGACCTCATTGAGGAAGCGGATGAACTCCTCATGCCGGTGCTGTTGCATGCAGCGGCCGATCACCTTGCCATCGAGTACATTGAGAGCGGCGAACAACGTCGTCGTGCCGTGGCGCTTGTAGTCGTGCGTCATGGTGCCACAGCGGCCCGGCTTCAGCGGCAGCCCGGGCTGGGTGCGGTCGAGTGCCTGGATCTGGCTCTTTTCGTCGATCGACAATACCACAGCATGCGCTGGCGGATCGACGTAAAGGCCGACGATGTCGGTCAGCTTGGCAGCGAACGCGGGATCACCGGATCGCTTGAAGCTGCGGACACGATGCGGCTGGAGCTTGTGCGCTGCCCAGATACGCTGCACCGAACTGAGCGAAATACCGGCCTCTTCGGCCATTGCCCGACCAGTCCAGTGCGTCGCCTGATGAGGCGGGTCAGTGCAGGTCAGGGCTACCACCCGCGCCACTGTCTCGGCGGCAATCGGCGGCTTGCCGGGCTTGCGCGTCTTGTCGCGCAGCAGACCATCCGCGCCGGCTTCGGCGAAGCGTTGCTGCCAGCGCCAGATCATCGGACGGCTGACGCCGACCTGGGCCGCCACACGTTGCACTGGATCGCCCGCCATCGAGGCGAGCACCGCGCGGGCGCGCTCGGCATGCTTCTGTGGTCGGTTACGATCCGACGCGATTGCCTCAAGCCGGGCTCTATCCGATGGGCTTACGATCACGCAGACTGTCTGTGCCATGCGACAAGAATCGCACGCCAGTCAGCCGTTGTGAATCGGCTGAATGGCTCAGAGCACTAGCGCGCGGTTCGCGCCAGCGCTTCCTGACGTTCCCGTGCCCGCTGCATGCCCTGCATGATCGCCTCGGCGTCCAGCACTGCCTGCCGCTGGCGCCATTCGTCGTCGTAGCGCAACAATGCATGCTCCGATTGCGTCTGCGTCATGCCGCAGGCGACGAGGCAGGCAACGGTCAGCAACGCTGCAATCAGGCGCATCACGAGCATTCCATCAAGCAAAGGTGAAGCGGTTTTAGCGGCCTGCCGGATACGGCGCCAGAGGGAAAGTGATCCCCATCAGCATTCCACCGCCGGCGGGCGCCGCAGCGCCCAGAAGGCAACGCTGCCGCAGACATAGAAGAAGATCGAAAGCCCGAACGCCACCTGATAACTGCCGGTGACGTCGAAGATCCATCCCGCCAGCCATGAACCCGAGGCCGACCCGATCCCGGTGCCGATCGTGATCGCGCCGAGGATCGTGCCCAGTCGCGGACCCGGAAACAGGTCGGCGGTCTTGGCGGTGATCGCCGGCCCTCGCGCGCCCCAGGTGAGGCCGAAGAAGCAGGAATGCAGCCACAACAGCAAATGCTGGTCTGGCGACGTAATGAACATGGCGCAGGCGACGCCGAAAATCGACGTGCCGTAGGTCACCACCGCTGACAGTTCGCGTCCGACATGATCGGACAGGATGCCGGTGATGATCACCCCCGGCAGCGACAGCAGCGCGCCGAGACCCAGCACCTCGGCCGCATACAGCTTGTCGAAGCCGATGGTGACGGCGAAGGCGAGCTGGTGCAGCGCCACCAGGAAACTGCCCAGACCGGTGAACACATAGCCAGGAACAGCAGCCAGAAATGCGGCGTGCGGATCGCGCGGCGCAGCGTCCAGCCGCCGGCCTCGACGGCGCGCCCGGCGGCGGTCAGCGCCCGTTCCGGCTCGGAACGGCGGAACAGCGCGGCGAGCGGCAGGAACGCGACCGCCATGAACCCACCCTGCGCCAGATAGGCGCCGCGCCAGCCCAGCGTCGCGATCAGCACCTGCGCCAGTGGCGCCGAGACGGCGCGGGCGAAGCCATTGGCCGACTGCACAACCGCCACCGCCATGCCGCGGTTGCGCACGAAGCGACGCGACAGGATCGGCACGAACACCACCAGCCCCAGGCAGTTGGCGCCGAGCGTCATCACCACGCCGTACAGCAGGATCACCTGCCACAACGCATTGGCGAACGCGCTGGCGATCAGGCCGGCCGCCAGCAGCACCCCGCCGATCAGGATCAGCCGGCGCGGGCCAAGCCGGTCCACCAGGATTCCCACCGCCGGCGAGCTCGCGCCGGTGACCAGCTGCGATACAGAGTACGCGATCGAGGCTTCGGCGCGGGTCCAGCCGAACGCCTCGATGAAGGCGATCAGGAACACCGTGTAGGAGTGCATGCACGCCGCGCCGACGGCGAAGGTGAGGAACGCGGCGGCCAGCAGCAGCCCTGCCTGGCGCGCGGACGGGCTGAGGGAGAGTGGGGCGCTCACACGGTTCGCCTCGCTGCTTTGGGTCGGTGCCCCACGGGCGGCGAGTGTGCGCGCGGGGCTTGTGAGCCTCAAGCCCTCCGCCCAGCGTCTCGTCGCGGTGACGCGGAAGCTGAGATGCCCAAGCAAAGGATATGAAACCCCGGTTGGACACGGATATTGCGCGGCACGCCGGGGGCCTCGGCCGGCGATTGCGAGCAGGGTGGCGGCAGCGGACGCCCGCACAGCAGCGACGCCGACTAAGGAAAGATCATCGGCACCCGGCGGTTCGCCTCGGCGATGGCAGCCGGCGGCACCCTGGCCTCGTATTGGACGCTGCGCGCCTGATAATCCAGCGACCGCAGTTCGGACAGTATCGCAGCGCCATTCGCTCGTCCGGATCGGACTGGGAACTCGAGATCGCTGAGCTTGCCGACCTTGGAGGTGATCGGACACAACACCGCCAGGCCGGTGGCGACGTTGTACAGATCGGCCTACAGCACCAGGGCAACGTGCGGGCCCCGCTTTTCGCGCCCAAGCGAGGGTGCCCAGTCTACCTGCACAAGGTCACCCAATGCCGGTGAGTAGCCACGCGCGAAATCGTCGCCGCGCCGAGGCACTCAGAGACGTTCCTTGCCGAGGGTCGGAGCGTCGAGGAAATCCCGGGTCAGCGACTTGACCTTCCCGGCATCGTAGCCGCGCAGCAGGTCCTCGAGCGACTGCGGCCGTCCCTCGCGTGCCCCTGCAAGCAGCCGTGAAAAATGCTCTTCGCGCATCAGCACATAGCTGGTGCCGCGCCGCCTGATGCGGACACCGGTCGCGGCATCGTCCAGCACCTTGCCGCCTGCCTTGTTCAGGTCGGTGGCGGTATAGGTCGCTACAACAGATGTTTCCTGCATGACCGGTTCCGTGAATGGCGGAAGTTCCATAATACCGGGATTTTCCTGGGTCGTCTCAAGCCCGGTCGGCGCTCACGCGGCTTCGGCACCGCCCTTCGGCGTGTTGCTCAGTTCCTCCGGCAGCGTCGGCAACTCTCGCGCCCGAACACCCGGTTAGCCACGATGCGGCCGCCTTCCTTCGGCAACGCGACCTCCGCCGCGCGTCAGGTGCCACGTCCCTGCGCCCGGAATCATTCGCACAACGAACAGTCGTCACCGACCGCTCGCCGGTTCTGGTATTGCTGCCGTTCAGAATCAGAGTCTTATAGCGGAATTCGAGGTTCTTGTGCAGGACGGATCTCCGGGCAAAGCCGCCCCACCACAGTGAAACCGGTGGGGTCCGCCCGGCCCTCACCATGGAGCTCGCAGCAGGGCTACGCCCTCAGGCTCACGAACGCGGCGCCGGCGTCTGCCGCCGCTCGCCCTGATCGGTGAAGCGGTCGGGAAACTCGCCGTAATTCTCCTGGATTCCCGCCTCTTCCACCGCGGTGGATCCCTCCCGCCCCATCGGATTGGGCAGCCGGCCGGCATCAGAATTCTCCTCCATCCCGATCAGCGCTTCGGCACGTTCCCAAAATTCCGCCTCGCGCCCATGCGGTCGGCCGTCGGCGTCCCACAGCGCGTAGGCCCGCTTGCGGATGCGCTCCTCGCGCTCTGCATTACCGGACATCACGCCGGAACCACCGGCTGCTTCTGCATCGCCAGGCGAGCGAGCAACGCGGGGTCGAGATTGAGATGCTGCGCCACCAGGCAGTGCGGGGTGTGCGCCATCCAGCTGTTCAGCGAGACATCGGCGTAATAGGCGTTGTTGAACAGCTGCAGATAGCGGATCGTCTCATTGCCGGTGTTTTCGATGTAATGCCCCATCGCGCGTGGTACGTAGCCTACGTCGCCGGCGTGGAAGTCGAAGGTGCGGGCACGGCCGCCGGCCGCGAATACCGTCATCCGCGCCTGCCCGGCGATCCAGTACTGCCATTCATCCGCGTTCGGGTGCCAGTGCAGTTCGCGCATCCCGCCGGGATTCACCTCGACCAGCGCGGCGGCGATGGTCGAGGCGATCGGGAAGTTGCGCGAACCGGCGATGCGCACGCTGCCGCTGGCGGTCTGGAAGTCCGGCTGCTTGGCGCCGAGCGAGAAGTCGAACCGCTGCGGAACGACGCCGGGCGCGCGCGCGCCCGGTCACCATGAACGCCCATTCGGCCGGCAGATGCCAATGCAGTTCGCGCACCCCGCCGGCGGTGAGCCGCATGTTCACCCCGGCGATCGACTTGGCGACCGGGAAGTCCTGCACCGTCACCTGCCGGCTCCAACCGCCGGGCTGGATGCGCCGATGTGCCTGGGAGAAGGGAAACCACAGGTTCGGCACATCGCCGCGGTCGGTGTGCGGCGGGTTGTCGGACGAAGGAAACTGGCCGAGCAGGGTGGCATTGTCCGGGCCCGGGTTGCTGGCATCGGCATCGCCACCGGTCGCAGCGCGCGCCAGGGATGCCGAGCCAAGCGCCAGGGTGGCCGACGACATGACCATCGCACGACGTGCCAATCGTTGCATATCCATCGCCTCGATTGCGCGACCGGCGGCGGCATATCGCGCGGACCGGGCGGGGCCACCGGCGGGATATCCGGCCCGGGCGGCGGCTGGATGTCGGGGCCGGGCGGGCTCGGTGGCACGATGTCCGGACCGGGACGAGGGGGCAGCTCGGGACCGGGTGTCGGGGCTGGCTGAGGCGGCTGCGTCATGTCGGTCTCTCGCTGTGGCTGCCGCCATAAGCGCTGCATCCGGCACCCGGTTCAGCCGCGCGCGCCGTGGCGCCAACACGATCTTCTGAACAGAACGCTGGCCGGTCCGGGCGGTTGGGAATGCGGACAACGAGGCTGACGGCGCCATGCCCCCGAGGATCATTCCGACACTCATCGCCGCGGTGCTGGTTGCCACCGCGAGCACGCAGCCAACGGCGGGACCGCCCGTCACCGGCAGTATGTACAACGGCAACAACGCGCAGGCGCCGAGGCTGAGCGACCCGCCCGGTCCGGCTCCCGTGGTCCAAATGGATCGCGATGTCGGCGGCGACGCACAGAACCGGAGAACACGATGACGACAGGTCGCCGCAACCTGCTCGCGATGGCCGCCGCGTCCGGCGTGGTGTCGCAGCAGGCAGCCGCACAACAGGGGATCACCATGCCGGCTCCACAGTCACAGCAGGGCCAGATGCCGCACGACTTTCGCAACAAGATGGTGGGCTTCATGCTCGCCCACGAGCAGTTCCCGGTGCCCGAATTGCTGCGCATCGGTGCGCAGGCGTCGGGCGCCGGCTTCCATCTGCTGGCGACCAGCGACCATCTGCAGCCCTGGCAGGCCAACGAACGCCATTCCGGTGCGGCGTGGGTGACGCTGGGCGCGCTCGGTGCCCAGGCGACGCGGAGTTGGATGGGCACGACCGTGACCTGTCCGATCCTTCGCTACAATCCGGCAGTCGTGGCGGAGGCATTCGCCTCGCTCAGCCAGTTGTATCCGGGACGCATCTTCCTTGGCGTCGGATCGGGCGAGGCACTGAACGAGCAGGCCGCCACCGGGGCATGGCCGAAGTGGCAGGAACGTTGGGATCGGCTGATCGAGGCGATCGCCGTCATCCGCGCGCTGTGGTCAGGCGAGCAGGTGTCGCATCGCGGCACTTATTACACGGTGGATGCGAAGCTGTACGATCCGCCCGCCACGGCCATCCCGCTGCTGACCGCTGCAAACGGACGGAAGTCGATGCGGCTGGCCGGGCAGCATGGCGATGGCCTGGTCACCGACCCGTCGACCTGGAAGCAGCACAAGGCGGAGTGGGAGGCAGGCGCCCGCGACGCCGGCAAGGATCCCGCGAGGATGCCGGTGCTGGTGGAGCAGTTCGTGGCGGTGGGTGAGCGCACGGGGGCGATGGAGGCGGCGCAACTCTGGCGCTTCATCCCGAAGGCTTTCAAGCGCTACTACAACGTCACCGACCCGGCACAGATCCAGCAGCGCGCCGAAGCGGAGATTCCGCTGGAGCAGATCGTCGAGGACTGGCCCACCGGCATCGACCCACGGGTCCACGTGGACAAGATCCGCGCGCTGTTCGACAGCGGCGCGAGCATCGTGAACATCCACTCCGGGCAAATGGACCAGGGCCGGGTCATCGAATTCTACGGCCGGGAGGTGCTGCCGAAGCTTGGGCTGCCCGCCTGAGCGCGGACGTTGCCGCCATGCTGGAGCGGTCTGATGCTGCCGGCGGCGCCGAAGTTTGCGCAGCCGCGATCGGATGCTTCGCCGGCGCTGCAGATCACGTCATTCCCGCGGAAAGCGGGAATGACATTGGACTCGCGGGAATGACACTGGAAGTGATCCGTTTGGGTTGGAGCACTAACGCGGCGTCAGCACCATCACCATCTGGCGATTTTCCATCCGCGGCATCTGCTCCACCTTGGACGTCAGATCCATCTCGTTCTTGATCCGCTCCAGCACCCGCACGCCGATCTCCTGGTGCGCCATCTCCCGGCCACGGAACCGCAGCGTCACCTTGACCTTGTCGCCCTCCTCGATGAACGACTTCATGGCGCGCATCTTCACCTGATAGTCGTTCTCGTCGATGTTCGGGCGGACCTTGATCTCCTTGATCTCGATGACCTTCTGCTTCTTCTTGGCCTCGTTCCGCTTCTTCTGAAGTTCGTATTTGTATTTGCCGAAGTCGAGGATCTTCACCACGGGCGGGTCGGCGTTGGGACTGATCTCCAGCAGGTCGAGGCCGATAGCCTGCGCCTTGAACAGCGCCTCGCGGGCGCTCATCACGCCCTGCATCTCGCCGGCCTCGTCGATCAGCCGCACCTGCGGCGCCCGGATCTCCTCGTTCACGCGCGGGCCGTCGCGGCTCGGCGGTGCGGTCATTGGTCCTCTTGGTATGGTCTTCTCCTGTCGTGGTTGACGTTTGGGCGGTAGTCAGTTTGGCCGATCGGTGCGGGTTCGATCAAGCGGTGTTCGCGTGACGGCGCTCACCCCGCCGATCAGGCCTTATTGCCGTAAATCGGGTGGCGTCGCCTCGGCCGCAAGCACCCGCACCGCCTCGTCCAGCGCCATTACCTCCTGCGCCGCCCCGCCCAGCCGGCGCAGCGCCACCATCCGCTGCTCCGCCTCGCGCCGACCGACCACCGCGAGCACCGGCACGTGCGCCAGGCTGTGCTCGCGCACCTTGGCGTTGATCTTCTGATTGGAGAGATCGAGCTCCACCGCAAGCCCCGCCTTGCGGAGCACCCCCGCCACCTCGCCCGCGTACTCATCGGCGTCGGAGACGATGGTCGCCACCACCGCCTGCACCGGGGCCAGCCAGAGCGGGAAGCGGCCCGCGTAGTGCTCGATCATCACGCCGAGAAAGCGCTCGAAGCTGCCGAGGATGGCGCGGTGCAGCATCACCGGCGTCCGGCGGCTGCCGTCGGCGGCGACGTATTCGGCGTCGAACCGGGCGGGGAGCTGCATGTCCACCTGGAACGTCCCGCACTGCCACGGCCGCCCGATCGCGTCGCGCAGCACGAAGTCGAGCTTGGGGCCGTAGAACGCGCCATCACCCGGGTTCAGGGCGGGCTCGACGCCGGCGCTCGCGCAGGCCTCGCGCAGCGCCGCCTCGGCGCGGTCCCACTCCGCATCCGCACCGATCCGCACCGGCGGCCGGTCGGAGAACCTGACGCTGAACTCCGGGAAGCCCAGGTCGCGATAGATCGACGACAGCAGCCGCACGAACCGCGCGCCCTCGCCGGCGATCTGCTCCTCGGTGCAGAAGATGTGCGCATCGTCCTGGGTGAACGCCCGCACCCGCATCAAGCCGTGCAGCGCGCCGGACGGCTCGTAGCGATGGCAGGAGCCGAATTCCGCCAACCGCAGCGGCAGCTCGCGGTAGGAGCGGACGCCCTGGCGGAAGATCTGCACGTGACAGGGACAGTTCATCGGCTTCACCGCCAGCGTCTTGTCCTCGTCGTCGATGCGGGCGATGAACATGTGCTCGCGGTAGGCCTCCCAGTGGCCCGACCGCTCCCAGAAGCTGCGATCCAGCAATTGCGGGGTCTTCACCTCCTGGTAGCCGTCACGGTCCAGCCGCCGCCGCATGTAGGCTTCCGCAGTGCGGTACAGCTTCCATCCCTTCGGGTGCCAGAACACGCTGCCGGCGGCCTCGTCCTGGAAATGGAACAGAGCCATGTCCTTGCCGATGCGGCGGTGGTCGCGGCGTTCCGCCTCCTCCAGCTGGTGGAGGTGGGCGTCGAGCTCCTTCTGGTCGCGCCACGCGGTGCCGTAGATGCGGCTCAGCATGGCGTTGCGGTGATCGCCGCGCCAATAGGCGCCGGCCACCTTCATCAACTTGAACGCGGGGCCGACATCGGCGGTGGAGCGCATGTGCGGGCCACGGCACAGATCCACCCAGTTGCCTTGCCGGTATAGCGAGATCGGCTGGTCGCGCGGCAGGTCCTGGATGATCTCCGCCTTGTATTTTTCCCCTTTGTCCTGGAAGAACCGGATCGCTTCGTCGCGGTCGATCACCTCGCGAACGAATTTCTCCCCGCGCGCCACGATGTCGCGCATCTTCGCCTCGATCGCGGCAAAATCGTCCGGGGTGAACGGTTCGTTCCGCGCGAAATCATAATAGAAGCCGTCCGCGATCGGCGGCCCGATGGTGACCTGGGTGCCCGGATAGAGTTCCTGCACCGCCTCCGCCAGCACATGCGCGGCATCGTGACGGATCAGTTCCAGCGCCTCGGGATCACGCCGGGTGACGAACATCACGTCGGCGTCATGATCGATCTCGGTCGCCAGATCGACTAGCCTGCCGTCCAGCTTCATCGCCAGTGCGGCGCGGGCGAGGCCGGGACCGATCGCTTCCGCCACCGTCGTGCCCGTCACCGGCCCGTCGAAACGGCGCACGGACTGGTCGGGCAGGGTGATGGCAGGCATCGGTCGAGGCTCCTCCTTCAATCGGAACGTGTGTCTATGGCGTCGGGCACCTTGCTATGCAAGACCCATGATCTCCCGGTAAACCGCCAACGTCGCGGCCTGCATGCCGCCCACCGTATAGCCGCGCAGGACGGCGGCACGCGCCCGGCAGCCGAGTGCGTTACGTTCCGCGACGGGGAGCGCCAGCGCCGCCTCGATCGCCGCTGCCAGTGCCGCGGGATCGCCGGGCGGCACGCGCCAGCCGGTCACGCCGTGCTCGACTGTTTCGACCGGCGCGCCGAGGTCGGCGGCGATCACCGGCCGCCCCATTGCCTGCGCTTCGATCACCACGCGGCCGAACGCCTCCGGTTCGGTGGAGGCGTGCACGACGACATCGGCCAACTTCAGCGCCGCCGGCATATCGTCGCATTCGCCG
>DASXNR010000543.1:0-12175 GCA_036494925.1 Acetobacteraceae bacterium | reverse complement strand
CGCCACCATCAGCCCGGCGACCGTCGGGTACCCGACGCCCTGGCGAGCCATGTTGGCGTAACGCTGTTCGGCCGGCAGCTCGCCCCATTCCGGCGGCTCGACGCATGACAGCGCGGGACCATAGGTCTCGGTGGCGCCATAGAGATGCGTCACGCGAAAGCCGATCTCCTCCATGGCGCGCAGCACCGTGGACGGCGGCGCCGCTCCGCCGGTGGCACAGTTCACGGTATGGCTGAATGCGACGCGCTGCGTGGACGATGCCTGTACCAGCATATTGAGGACGATCGGTGCGCCGCAGAGATGGGTCACGTGGTGCTGTGCGATCAACCGGAAGATCAGCGCCGGATCGACCTTGCGCAGACAGACCTGGGTCCCTCCAACGGCGACCACCGCCCACGGATACGACCAGCCGCTGCAATGAAACATCGGCAGCGTCCACAGATAGACGCTGTCGTGGCTGAGCCGGAACATCAGCGCGTTGCTCAGCGCCTGCAGGTAGGCGCCGCGGTGGCTGTAGACCGCGCCCTTCGGATCTCCCGTAGTGCCGGACGTGTACAGCAGGCAAAGCGATTGCCATTCGTCGTCCGGCTCGCGCCAGGCGAACTCCACATCGCCACCGGCAAGCAGCGCCTCATAGGCGATCTCGCCGATGCCGGGCGCCTCCGGCAATTCGGGGTTCTCGATATCGATCACCAGCACGTCATGGTCGAACCGGCTGCGCGCATTGCCGACCAGCGTGGCGAACTCGCGATCCGCGATCAGCACCCTGGCACGGCCGTGATTGATCGAGAACGCGATCGTCGCCGCGTCGAGCCGCGTGTTCAGTGGGTTGAGCACGGCACCCAGCATGGGCACGGCGAAATGCGCCTCGATCATCTCGGGGACGTTCGATGCCAGGATCGCTACCGTGTCCAGGCGTCCCACGCCGCGATCCGCCAGCGCGGCGGCAAGCCGAACGCAGCGCTGATACAGCTCGCCGTAGGTCAGACGCCGCTCGCCATCGATCACCGCGACCTTGTCGCGGAATGCGGCCATCGCATTGCGCAGAAAGCTGACCGGTGACAACGGAACGAAATTGGCGGGGTGGCGGTCCAGGCCGGCTTCGAACGGGTGCGACGTGGTTTCCGGGCTCATCACTTCCTCCCAGTGCAGGACCGATCTCGCGGCGATCGGGTCAGAGGCCGCTGACGAGGTGGCCGCCATCGACCGCGATCACGCTTCCGGTCATGTAGGAACCGGCATCGGACGCCAGCAGCAGCAGCGCACCATCGAGTTCCCGCGCCTCGCCCAAACGCCGTTGCGGGATCCGCCGGATCAGCGCCTTGCCGGCATCGCTTGCGAAGAACGCCTCGTTCAGGTCGGTTTCGATGTAGCCGGGTGCGAGGGCGTTGACCCGGATCCGGTGGCGCGCCCATTCCAGCGCCAGCGCCTTGGTCATCTGCACCACCCCCGCCTTCGAGATCGCATAGGGCACGACGCCGCCGGCGACACGCAGGCCCAGGATGGAGGCGATGTTGACGATGCTGCCGCCGGTATCGTGGTGGACCATCCGCCGCGCGGCGTGCTGGGCGACCAGCCATGCGCCTTTCAGATTGGTGTCGATCACGCTCGACCAGTCAGCCTCGGCAACGTCCAGCGCAGCGCGCGTGGCGGTGACGCCGGCGTTGTTGATCAGGATGCCGATCGGGCCGCCCGCCGCTTCGGCAGCGGCGAAACCCTGCTCGATGCTGCCGGCATCGGTGACGTCCATCCGCACGCCCTGCGCGTCGGCCCCCGATGCCTGGATCGACTGCACGGTCTGGGACAGTGCCGCCTCGCGGCGCGCCGCGACGGTCACACGGGCGCCGGCCTGCGCGAGCACACCGGCGAAGTGCCGGCCCAACCCGCTGGACGCGCCGGTCACCAGCGCGTGCCGCCCATCCAGCCGGAACAGCTCGGTCATGGCATCGGCCCTGGCCGGTCATCGCGCTGCGCGATGGCGATCTCTTCCCGCTCGCGGGATTGCGGCTTGCAGGCGCCCAGAGCCAGCCGCTCGCGAACCGCGGCGGCATGACGCAATGCGGGATCGACCCAGCGCGCGGCAGCGGCGACCGCTGGTGCTACGTCGAATGCATCCGTCAGATCGATCTCCGCGTCGCGTACCGTCTGGTTCCGCGCCAGCACCTCCGCCAGAGTCGCTCCGGTCCGCCGCACGTCCTCCGCTGCCTGCTCGACCAGGTGATGAGCCGCCTCCCGGCCCAGCTTTGCCCCCAGACGCGCCGCTGCCGCATCGGCGAACAGCAGCCCGCGGGTCAGGTCGATGTTCGCACCCATGCGGTGTTCGTTGACCACCAGCCCCTCGGCCAGCGCCCTGGCCTCGTGCAGCGCGCCCGCCGCCAGCCCGAACAGCATCGGCAGGGCATTCCATTCGGCATGCCAGAGACCGGCAGGGCGCTCATGCGCGGCGGCCATCGCATCGAACAGTGTCGATGCATGGCCTTTGCCCGCGGCGTGGACAGCCAGGATGACCGTCGCACCCACCGGGTTGCGCTTGTGCGGCATGGCGGAGGAGCCGCCCCGCCCCGCCACGTATGGCTCCGCCACCTCGCCCACTTCGGTCGAGGCGAGATGCACGACATCGGTTGCCAGCTTCGCCAACGAGCCGATCAATTGCACGAGCCACGCGCCGGTCTCGGCAATGCGACCGCGGTCGGTGTGCCAGCATAGCGGCGCGGCGTGCAGGCCAAGCTCATGCGCGAACTCCTCCGCGACTTCCGGCCCCTTGTCGCCCAACGACGCCAGAGTGCCGACCGGTCCTCCGAGCGAGGCGACCAGCACACGTGTCCTGAGTTCAGGCAGGCGATCGGCCGTGTCGGCGATGCCCATCAACCAGACGGCCACCTTGTAGCCGAAGCTCAGCGGGGCGGCGTGCTGGCCGTAGCTGCGTCCCACGCAGGGCGTCGCGCGATGCCGGTCCGCCAACCGGCACAGTCCCGCGATGACCGCGGCGACATCGTCGGCAACCAGCTCGAAGGCCTCACGCATCCGCAGTACCAGCGCGGTGTCGATGATGTCCTGGGTGGTCGCTCCCTTGTGGAAGTGACGTTCCAGCGAAGCCGGCAGCCGCTGCTGCACGGCCTGGACGAACGGGATCGTCGGAACGCCGGCGATGCCGGTGCGAAGCCCGAGAGCCGCGATATCGAACTGGTCCGGGCGCATCGCCTCGATCGCCACCGCCAATGCTTCC
Organism: Acetobacteraceae bacterium; assembly: GCA_036494925.1. Classification (GTDB taxonomy): domain Bacteria; phylum Pseudomonadota; class Alphaproteobacteria; order Acetobacterales; family Acetobacteraceae; genus JAMXLO01. The sequence continues at coordinate 8,949 of DASXNR010000543.1, read as the reverse complement.
GGGGCAAGACCGCACCGGCTCTCGCTGCGTGCCAGAGCGGCCTCCGCTGCCAGCATGCCGCCGACCCAGGCCGTATCGGAGAAACAGGCCCGCATCGCGTTGGTGGTGAACAGCGGTCCGAGCAGTTCGGAATCGAGTGGGGAAAAACTCATCAGACCGCCTCTGCCAATCCGTGTGCCGCAACGTCGCCGCCGATCGCAAGCCCCAGACCGTCGAGCAATCCGACCATGCCCCTCGACTGGTGGCTTAAGACGAATGGCATAGGGCGCGCCTCAATATTTCAGCGTTGCCACCGCGCGCAGCTCCTCCGGCGTGCTGGTACCGAAGCCGAAGAATTCCAGGTATGCCGGAATCATCTCGAACAGCATATCGGTGCCGACCTGGACGGTGCAGCCCTTGTCCATCGCCGCGCGCAGCAATGGTGTGTACTCCTCCTTCATCACGACCTCGCCGACAAAGGTGTCGGGCGTGATTCTGGAAACATCGACCGGCAACGGGTCACCCGCTTGCATCCCCAGTGGCGTTGCGTTGACGACAATTTCGTAGCCGACGGGATCCCTGGAGCCCGTGGTGACCTGCAATGCGGGGTAGTGCGAGCGCAGTCGATCGGCAAGCGCCTCCGCCGATGCTTTCGACGCATCGAACAGAGCCATCGACGACGGTCCCGACGCGGCCAGCGACGCCGCGATCGCCGAACCGACGCCGCCGCAACCGATGACCAGGACCCGCGCGCCGGCGATCGTCCTGCCCTTGCGTTCCACACCGCGAACGAAGCCCGCGCCGTCGAACATGTCGCCGAGCAGCGAGCCGTCGGGCCGGCGCAGGAGCGCATTGCATGCGCCGGCGATCTTCGCCGTCGTGGTCAATTCGTCCACCAGTCCGGTCGTCGTCACCTTGTGCGGCATCGTGACGAGGGCACCGTGCACGTTGGTGGTACGGAACAACGCCTTGAGCAGGTCGGGGTAACTATGGGCCTCGACACCCACCGGAACGACGACCGCGTCGATGCCGTGCTTCTCGAACCAGGGATTGTAGATCATCGGCGCCTTGAATGATTCGGTGGGATAGCCGAGATGGACAATGAGCCTGGTCCTGCCGGTGATCATGGTCCCGCTCCCAAAAACCGCACGCTGCTTCAGACGCCCTCGGCCAGCGCGTTCGAAACGCCGCGGCCATTCTTCGTTCGGCACGCGCGTCGTGCGGCGACATATCCGTCCTCCGGTCAGACGCGGGTTGGATTCTGGCGAGCCTGTATGGCCATGCGGACGGCGGCGTTGGCCGCGCCGAAGCCTGCGTAGCCACCCTTGCGCTCGACGATCTCGAAGAAGAACCGGTGCTGGAACGCGTCGGTGTAGGTGTGCCGGAACTCGCCGATCGCGTCCCTGTCGTAGAGCAGCCTCAGCCGTTCCAGCTCCGTCGTGGTGGCGTCGTCGAGGCCAAGCCTGGCCGAGACGTCCTCATAATAGTTGGCGGGAATGGCAAGCAGGGGCGCGCCTGACCGGTTCACGCGATCGACCGCAATCGCTGCGTCCGTGGCGGCGAATGCGATGTGGTGAACGCCGGCGCCGGCAAACATCGACACGAAACGGTTGGTGACCGTGTCCCGCGCCTCGGAGACATTGAAGGTCAGCCGCAAGGCGCCGTTGCCGCTCACCATGGCACGGCTCTGGATCAGGCCGTACGGGTCGGGCAGGTCCCACACCGGCTGCGGTTCAAGCCCGAACAGCGCGCGCCAGAACAGGACGTAGGTGTCCATTCGCCCTGCCTGGAGCGCGATCGCCATGTGGTCGATGGTGACCAGGCCGGCGCTTTCCGATGCGTCAGGCAGCAGGTGGAAATCGTCCTGCCAGAAGGTGAATCCCGGCGCGTCGCGGCCCACCAGATAGATCAGCGTGCCGTCCGGCCCGCGCACCGCAGGAATCTGACGCTCGCCTTCGCCGATCCGTTCGCGCCAGTCGGGAATCAGCAACGCGCGCGCCCGGGCGAGCACGCGGGCAGGATCGTCCACCCGCAGCGCCATGGCGCAGACCGACGGGCCGTGGTGCTGGAAATGCTCGGATGCCGCGCTGTCCTGTTCGCTGTTCAGCACCAGATTGATGCGGCCCTGGCGATACAGCTCCACCGACTTGGACCGGTGGCTGCCGGCGTGATGAAAGCCGAGACGGCGCAGGAAATCCGCCAGCGCCTCGCTCGCGGCGGCATCGACCGCGAATTCCAGGAACTCGATGCCGTCGAGTTCCGCAGGCGCCGGCAACGTGTCCGCGCCGCGTGCCTGCGCCTCGGCCAGAATCAACGAGCGCAGGCCGTCGCGCGCGATCATCCGGGCCGGTGCTGCGCGAAAATTGTCGTTGAATACTTCCAGCGACAACGGTCCCTGATAGCCGCTGGCCAGTACCGCGCGCACGAAGCCATCGACCGGCAGATCGCCCTGGTATGGGAAGCTGCGAAAGTGGCGACTCCAGGACAGGACATCCATCGACAGACGCGGCGCGTCGGCCAACTGCACGAAGAAGATGCGATCGCCGGGAACCTCGGCCAGTGCGGCGGGATCATCATCCAAAGCGAGGGTATGGAAGCTGTCCACGATCAGGCCCAGCGCCGGATGACCGGCCTGCTGCACGATCCGCCAGGCATGCCGCCACAGTCGCACGTGCCGGCCCCAGCTCAGCGCCTCGTAGCCGATCCGAAGCCCACGGCGGGCCGCGCGTTCCGCCATTGCCGCAAGATCCGCCGCGGCACGCACATCGTCATCCAATGTCGCCGGATGGGTGTTGCTGCACACCAGGACCAGATCGGTGCCGAGTGCCTGCATCGTATCGAACCTGCGCTCGGCCCGATCCAGGTTGCGGCTGCGATGCGGTTCGGGCATCGCCTCGAAGTCGCGGAACGGCTGATAGATATCGATGGTGAGGCCGAGGTTCTCGCAGATGTGCCGTACCTCCGCCGGTGACCCATCGAACGTCAGCAGGTCGCTTTCCATAATCTCGACGCCATCGAAACCGACGGTGGCGGCCGCCTCCAGCTTGTCCACCAGCGTGCCGCTCAGCGCTATCGTCGCGATGGATTTGCGCAGCGGAGTCGCCTGCTGTGGCATGACACCGATCGTTGCGGACAAACTCAACCTCCGTTCAGGCCTTCGCGATGCCTAGGCCGACCGCGCGGCAACGGTTTCGGCTCGCATCCGACCGTAGTCCAGCGCGTCAACGGCAACCGCGTCCGGATCACCGAGGTCGTTGAGATGCACCCGATAGGTTTCCCGACCGGTCCAGGCCGCCGCCGCCGCGATGATGGTGACGCCGAACGTGATGGCGCCGATCGTCAGCGGGATATTGGGCGAGCCGGGGGCTGCCACGGTGGCGAACAGCGCCGGCAGCAGCGCGGTGATGGTGGTTCCGATGTTCTGGGCGATGGCCATCGCGGTGACCCGGGCACGCGTCGGAAACAGCTCGGGATAATAGCTCGGGAATATGGCGTTGTAGCCCTGGTAAATGATTCCCCACATCAGCAGCGACACGGCGATTGCCAGCGGCACGTTCCTGATGCTGATGGCGTAGAGATAGACGAACGACAACAGCCCGGACCCGAGCGCGCCGATGATGATTGGAGGCCTGCGTCCGATCCGGTCGGAAAGATTGCCGACATAAGGGATGACGAGTACTGCGATGACGTTGCCCATGACCGGGATCCACAAATAGACATCCTTGTGGAAACCGATGCCGTACGCCGCCTGCACCGCGTATGCGCCGCCGAAAATCGTGGCGACCACCGGGATGACATTCATCAGGGCCATGCAGACGACCCGGAGCATGTCTTTCCAGTAGTACGTGAAGGCCTCGACGATCGGCGATTTCGGCACCGCGCCGTGCTCGCCTTCTTCGGCGAACGCCGGAGTCTCCGCCACGTTGCGGCGAATGATGTAGCCCGCGACGATGACCACGAAGCTCAGCAGGAATGGAATGCGCCAGCCCCAGGAGTTGAACGCCGGTTCCGGCAGATAGTGCGCGAGCGGCAGGAACACCGCCGCGGCGAGGATCTGACCTGCCTGCACGCCCTGTAGACTGAAGCTGGCAAAGTAACCGCGCCGACCGAACGGAGCGTGCTCGAGAATCATCGAGCTGGCGCCGGAGATCTCGCCGGCCACCGCGAAGCCCTGGATGAGGCGGAGCGTGACCAGCAGCGCCGGGGCAATCATGCCGGCCTGTGCGTAGGTCGGCAGGAACGCGACCGCCATGGTCGAGAACCCCATCAGGAACATGCACAGCAGCAGCACCGTCTTGCGGCCGTGGGTGTCACCCCAGTGGCCGAGGAAGAAGGCGCCGATCGGCCGGGCGACGTAGCCGACGCCGTAGGTTGCCAGCGATGCGATGATGGCGATCTGAGGATCGCCGGAGGGGAAGAATATCTGGGGAAACACCAGGGCCGCCGCCGAGGCGTAGATGAAGAAGTCATAGTACTCCAACGCCGACCCGATCCAGCCACTGGCAGCCGCCTTCTTCGACTGGTGAGTGCCGTGCGGTTCATGTTCCATGGCGTTGGCCATTCTTGTCGCCTCCATTATTTGCCGGGCCACACTCCCCAGACATCCCGACCGATCGGCACAAGATGGCCTGTCGGACCTGGGAAGCCTGTCGGACCGGAAAGGCCGGGTCAATCGAGTGCTCACAAGCCGGTCTTTATGTGCCAGGATGTCACGCGCGAGGTGAGGGTCCCAGAGATGACGTCGCTCCGTTCCCCGGATCTCCAGTTGTTCATGACTTTGGCCGAGGCCGCGATCGACCATGGCTCGGGTGTCGACGGACGGGTCCGTTTGGCTGCGGAACGGATATTTTCGGCGCTGCAAACGGCGTGCACTCAGGCAGCCGGGCCGGGAGCGCCTCGATTGGCGGTGTGCCACCATCTGCCGGCGGCGCTGCAGGAGGCGCGCCGTCAGCCAGGCCCGGCCGGCGCCGTGGCAGATGCCTTTGCCGGCATCGAGCCGCGGCTCAACTGGACGGTCCGGGCCGGCGGCGAGACGCAGGACGAGCAGTTCCTGAACAGTCATGCCAATGCCACAATCACTGGTCCGGAGGGGCTCGAGATACGGTCCGACGTTCGGATCGGCGTGAGTCTTATGGCGCCGCAGACACGCTACCCTGACCACCGCCATCCGCCCGAGGAGATCTATGTCGTGTTGTCGCGCGGGGAATGGCGCCAGGAGAGCGATCCATGGCACGAGCCCGGCATCGGTGGCCTGGTCTACAATCCGCCGAACATCGTACACGCGATGCGCTCAACGGAACCGCCACTGCTCGCACTTTGGTTTCTTTGGACCGGGCAGAGCGGCGGCTGATCTTGAAGGGCCGGGCCTATCACACTGCCGTGCGTCCGCCATCGACGAACAGGTTGACCCCGTTGATGTAACTGCCGGCGTCGGAACACAGCAGCATCGCGGCGCCCACCAGATCGTCCGGCCGGCCGAGGCGCGCGGCGGGGATGCGCTGCACCAGGGTCTCGCCCTCGACCACCATCTGGTCTCGATTGCGCGCGGTCAGGATCACGCCGGGAGCGAGATTGTTCACCGTCACGCCCCGGTCGCCGAACTGGCGCGCCAGGCTCAGGGCCCAGTTGAGTTGGGCCGCCTTGGTCCCGGCATAGACAAACATCGCAGGGTGCGGCCGCTCCTGCTGCACGCGGCCGATGGTCACGACCCGGCCCCAACCGCGTTCGGCCATCGGCGGTACCAGGGCCTGCAGCAATTCCATCGTGGTGCGCAGGTTGACGGCGATCTGGCGGTCGAAGCGGTCGCGGGTAATGCCTTGGAAGTCCTCCGGCAATTCGATCGATGCGTTCAGCACCAGGATGTCGATCGGCGCCCATGCGGTGACGGCGGCGGCCAGATGGCGGCCGGCGTCGTCGTGGGCGAAATCCTGGCCGAATGCGGTGGCTTCCCCGCCCATCGCCTGGACTTCCTGGACGACGGCGGCGGCATCGTTGCGTTCCTCGGTGGTACCGGCGTGATGAATGGCGAGACGCGCGCCGGCGCCGGCGAGACCCAACGCGATCGCGCGGCCGATTTCGCGGCGGGCGCCGGTCACCAAGGCGGTGCGGCCGGTCAGACGGAACGGGGCGAACGGATCGGGCATGGCGGGACTCCGAGAACACGGCCGGGCAGTCGATATCTCGCGGCCAGCGACGGCGAAGGCAAGTGTCGTGGGTCCGCAACGGACTGCAGCCTTGCTGGGCGGTTCGAGCCTGCGTTACGATTGGACCCACGCGTGCCAAGGGACAACGATTCCGATCAAGCCTGTTTTGGGTACAGGGCATGAAGCCAACGATTGGTCACAATCAAAACGAAGCACCATTCCGGGATCAGTTTGTCCTCCTTTTGAAAGAGGTGCTGCAGGCATTCGCGACGACGACTCCGGGGTATGCGCATGATAAGCGGTCGAAATGGGCCTATGCCTTCAACCCGATGCCCAGCGGCGATGCGGAACAGCCGGTGTATGCGACGATGGCTGCACTCAGAGCACCCAACTTCGCGGCGTTACGCATCGGCGTGACGGAAGGCGGGCAGGTAGTCGTCGAAGTCGAGTACCGCAAATTGGTGATTCCCTACATTACAAATGACGTTGAAGACCCAAAGGAGTTCCGCAAGATCCAGAATGGGCTCAGGCAGATCATCGAACATTTCGAAAGAGTGGCCGGTATTGCGCGCCACGGTCTGTTCAATCGCTTTGCGTCTGATCCGGAATATCGCGAGCTTGTCGAGCAGCGTCTTGCTGATACCGGACCTGGCTGAACCGCAATCGACCAATCGCACCAGCGAACGAAACCGCGCTGCCTCGCGAGGCGGCCAGGCACATGGGCGTGATCGAACGTCATCGCCTGCCTCCAGTTGCGCCCAGTACGCGATCGTCGAATACTGGCGGTGCGAAGCTCGGTCAGCGAAGCGAGTTCACCCCGCCGGTCGGTAAAGGCGCGGCGCTCGAATGGCCGACGGAGGCCCAAGACCCACACCGATGGAGGAAGATCGATGTCATTCTACCGAGGCATGACCTGCGAGAACGTGACCATCAAAGGCGACAAGGGAACGCCGATAACGGCTTACGTGGCGAGGCCATCCGGTCCGGGCCCGTTTCCGGGCGTCGTGCTGATCCACCATCTCCCGGGCTGGAGCGAGCTCTATATCGAGACGACACGGCGGTTCGCGCATCACGGCTATCTCGCGATCTGCGCCAATCTGTACGAACGCGAGGGTGGCGGCAGCGACGGCAACCCTGACGACGTCGCCGCGAAGGTGCGCGCCGAGGGCGGCATCGCCGATTCCCAGATGGTCGGCGATACCGCAGCCGCCGTGGCATGGATGCGCGCGCAGCCCGATCACAACGGCAAGGTCGGCCTCATCGGTTCCTGCTCGGGCGGCCGGCACGCCTTCATCTACGCCTGCCAACGCAAGGACATCGATGCCTGCGTCGAGCAATGGGGCGGCCGCGTGGTGATGGCCAAGGAGGAGCTCAATCCCAAGACGCCCGTCGCGCCGATCGACATGACCAAGGACCTCGGCTGCCCGCTGCTCGGCCTGTTCGGCAACGACGATCGCGCACCGAGCCCGGAGCAGGTCAACCAGCACGAGGCAGAACTCAAGAAGCACGGCAAGAATTATGAGTTCCACCGCTACGACGGCGCCGGCCACGGCTTCTTCTATTGGCACCGGCCGCTGTATCGGCCCGAGCAGGCGATGGACGGCTGGGACAAGATCTGGGCCTTCTACGGCAAGCATCTGGCGAAGTAGGAGGTTCGGATATGTGCACCTCCATCATCGAGATCGCACGCGCGGAGGGCATGGCGAAACGCGGGGACCAATGGTTCCCGCTGTCGCGGTCGGTGGTTGCCTATGACCACGCGCGCCATGCGCCGCTGGGCGACGTCATCACGCTCGACTTCTACAACACGGACCTCGACGCCGGTGCGCGGGCGGCGATCGAGCTGACGCTGGAGACGGCGAAGGAGCTGCGCGCCGCTCTCGATCGGGCGATTGCCGCCGCCGAGTTCGAGGAGGCGGAAGTGCGGGGCAAGGGCGCTGTGCTCAGCTTCGTTCGAGCTGCGTAGCCTGGAAATCGCGGAATAAATGCGTCCCTGGGAGTTTGGCTCGCGCTCGGTTATCCATCGCTTCTGCGTCGTCGCTCCGAACCCCAGGGGTGCCAATGAAACGAAATGCCGACATCGAGCATTGGTCCCGTACCTCCAGCCAGTGGATTGCATGGGCGCGGGCACTCAATCACGATGCGTTCTGGGCGTATCGAGAATCCTTGATCGCCTTCATTGGTCATGGTGTCGGCGAAGCGCTCGATGTGGGGTGTGGAGAGGGTCGCGTCTCGCGCGAGCTGAAGGCCCTCGGCTACACGGTCACCGCATCAGACCCTGTACCGGAGTTGGTCAGCGCGGCCAGGGAGGCACGATCAGCGGACGACTACGCCATCGCGCCGGGAGCCGATCTGCCGTTCAAGGACGCCCGCTTCGATCTCGTTATGGCCTATAACGTGCTGATGGACGTCCAGGATGTTCCGGCGACCTTGCAAGAGATCAGACGAGTCCTGCGACCCGCTGGAGTACTGGTTATTTCGATCGTGCACCCGCTCTCCGATCACGGCCGCTTCGCCACCACGGAGGCCACGTCCCCCTTTGTCATACAAGACGATTACTTTGACTGGAAGTGGATTGAAGGCACGGAAGAGCGCGATGGTTTACAAATGCGTTTCGCCGGATGGTCGGGGCCGCTCGAAGCCTATACGATGGCGTTGGAGGACGCGGGATTCGCGATCACGTCTCTCCGCGAGCCCATTCCCCGAGCCGTGGATCAATGGAAGCACTTGCAACGATGGACCCGAATTCCGTTGTTTCTTTGGCTGAAGGCACGGCCGTTGCCATGAGATGACCAGCTACGCTGCGCGTCCATGGCGGCGGCATAGC
>DASXNR010000542.1:0-20942 GCA_036494925.1 Acetobacteraceae bacterium | reverse complement strand
CGTGCCCGGCCCGGTGCTGCCGCAACCGTTCGACACCGGTCGCGGCTTCTACTTCTTTTGTCTGGCCATCGCCGCGCTGTGTACCTGGATGACCGTCAACATCGCGCACAGTCGCTTCGGCCGCTCATTGGTGGCAATCCGCGACGCCGAGGTCGCAGCCGAGGCCACCGGAATTTCCAAGCCCGGCCTGCTGGCCGCGGTATTCCTGTTCAGCGGCGCCGCCGCGGCGATAGCCGGCGGGTTGTTTGCCACCCTGCAATCGTACATCACGCCCGATGCCTTCACCTTCGATCTCTCGGTGCTGTTCTTTATCGCCATCCTGATCGGCGGCCGCGGTTCGGTTCTGGGTCCGTTGCTTGGTACCATCATCCTGACCGTGCTGCCCGAGTTTGCCGCCCCGTTGGTCGCCTGGTCGACCTTCCTCTACGCCGTGCTGCTGCTGGTCATCGTGCTGGCTATTCCCGGCGGCATCGCCGACCTGCTCGACTTTGCCAACCGCAAGCCGCTGGAAAGCCACCGGGCCATCGTGCCGCGACCCCCGCTGCTGAGCGAATTGCTGAACCACGGCGCCGCCGACCGGTCGATCACACTCAGCAACGTGGTGATGAGTTTCGGCGGAGTACGTGCGATCGATGGTCTCGACCTCGAGATCAGTCCGGGGCAGGTCCACGGGCTGATCGGACCGAACGGTTCCGGCAAGACCACGACGCTGAACGTAATCAGCGGCTACAACCGCCCCGAGGCGGGGCGCGTGGCATTCGGCGCCCACGACCTTGCGCATCTCGCTCCGCAAAGCCGCGCCGGTTTCGGCATCGCCCGTACCTTCCAGACGCCGCGACTGATCGGCGAGGCGTCGGTGCTGCAGAATGTCATGATCGGCGGCACGATCGACGGCACCGCGACCTTTGCCGAATCACTGCTCTGTCTGCGGCGTCACCGGCGCGACGAGATGGCGTTGCAGGCGGAGGCGACACTGGCGCTACGAGTGGTCGGTCTTGAAGCGCTCGCGGCGGTACGCGCCGACCGGCTCCAGCACAGTGAGCTGCGGTTCATGGAGATCGCGCGCGCCCTGATGCTGCATCCGGTGTTCCTGCTGCTGGACGAACCGGCCGCGGGCCTTTCCACCGACGAGATCCAGCGCCTCGGTGGGTTGATCACCGCGATCAGCCGACGCGGTACCGGTGTGCTGCTGGTGGAGCATCATGCAGATCTGATCTTCGACATCTGCGACCGCGTCACCGTGCTGAATCTGGGACGTGAGTTGGCATCGGGCACACCCGCCGACATTCGTGCACACCAGGAGGTGGTCAGTGCCTATCTCGGCGCCTGAGACGTTGCTGACAATCGCTGGACTACAGGCAGGCTACGGCAAGATCGGCGTGTTGCACGGGGTTGACCTGACGGTGGGGCGAGGCGAGGTCGTCGCATTGCTGGGACCGAACGGCGCCGGCAAGACCACACTGTTGCGTACCGTCTCAGGTTTGTTGCCGCGCACGGCGGGCAGTGTGCGGTTCGACTCCCGCGATCTGCGCGGCGTCGGTCCGCGGGAGACGGCGCGGCGCGGCCTGGTGCATGTGATCGAGGGTCATCGGGTGTTCACTCAGCTGTCGGTGCTCGATAATCTGTTGTTGGCCGGCTACGACCTGCCGCGCGCCGAACGCGCGGTGCGTGTCGAGGAGGCGCTGACGCATTTCCCCGAACTGGCTGCCAAACGCCGCGATCGCGGCAGTGCATTGTCAGGCGGCCAGCAGCAGATGCTGGCGGTTGCCCAGGGCCTGGTGCGGCGGCCACGCCTGCTCATGCTGGACGAGCCGTCTGCCGGTCTGTCGCCGGTGCTGGTCGATCGTGTACTTGCGGTCGCACGCGCGCTGCAGCAGGCCGGCACGGCAATCCTGCTGGTCGAACAGTTGATCGAGAAGGCGCTGGCTCTCGCCGACCGGGTCTACGCGCTCGCTCGCGGTCGTGTCGTATTGGAGGCAGCCACCAGCGAACCCGACCTGCCGCATCGGTTGGAGCGCGCCTATTTCGGCCAGGACGTGCCGAGTGCGATCCACGTTTGAATGCAGACTTGCGTGGCATCCGCTTCGGCGCGGCGGCGCGCTCCCTTTGCTCCGTCACGCGGCGCAGCTATCGTGCTGCGAACTGAGAAAGTTGGGAGCGAAACAGATGCAGATCACCCGCCGCCGGTTTGCCGTCGGTTCACTGGCCGCTGCCAGCACCTCGGCCCTTGCGCGACCGGCGCTGGCGGACACCTCGCCGATCGTCATCGGCTATCCCGCCGCGTTGACCGGCCCTAGCTCCGCGCCGGGCGTCGGCAACAACCGCGGCGTCGTCTATGCGGTCGAGGCGATCAACGCTGCCGGCGGCGTCAAGGGACGCAAGATCGAAGTGCTCACACGCGATACCCAGGGGCGACCCGACCAAAGCGGTGAACGCGGTGCAGGAGATGATGGGCAGCGCCACCGTGCACGCGATCTGGGGGCCGAACAATTCCGGCGAGTCGCTGGCCACCACGCCGATCATTTCCCGCCGCGGCATTCCCAACATCCACGAATGCGGGATTACTTCCCTGATAGACCCTGCGAAATTTCCCAATGCCTTCCGCCTGGGGCCGGCGAACTTCCAGTCGGCGCAGGCGCCACGCATCTACTGCATGGAGGTCCTGAAGATGAACCAGGTGGCGGTGATCGGTGACAGCACCGGTTACGGCACGGTCATGGTGAAGGACTCGGTCGACGACTTCAAGTCGCATAACGGCCAGGTGGTGTATCAGGCGCAGATCGATGCCACCCAGCTCGACATGATGCCCGACATGCTGCGGATGCGTAACGCGGGCACCCAGGCGATCGTGGTGTGGACCGTCTCCACCGGGATGATCGCGCGCATGCTGAACGCACGCGCCTCGATGGCCTGGGATGTGCCGTTCGTTGGCCATCCGGCAATGGGGTCCGGTGAGGTCGGCAAGCTGCTCGACAAGCCGGAGAACTGGAACAAGGTGTACATTCTCGGCTTCAAGAGCTGCAGCTTCGATGCGTCGGGCAAGCTGCCGGCTCGCACGCAGGCGTTCGTCGACAGCGTCAAGGGCAAGATCCGCCTGGACGACACGTCATTGTGGTGGGTCGTTTCAGGTGTGGATGCCATCAACCTGATCGCCAAGGCGGTCGAGGAGGCGGGATCCTCGTCGCCCGAAGCGATCATCGGCTACTGGAATACGTTGAGAAAATATCCGGGTCTGTTCGGCAGCTATACCTACACCAAGGACGAACACAATGGCTTTCCGACTGACGAGCTGGTGATGTCGGAGGCCAACTCGGCGCGCGACGGCGCCTTCAGCCTGGCGCCAGGATATTCCTGACCGACGCTCTCTGACGAACGGCCGACGGAGAAACATCATGCGACGCAGTGTCGACCGCATCCTGGTCTCGCACGCCGGCAACCTGCCGCGGCCAGGCTATCTGGATGAACTGATCGGGCACGACAGAAGTCGCGCGCGCGACGTCGAGTACACTGGCCGGCTGCCGCTCGCGGTTCAACAGATCGTCGATCGGCAGATCGCGCTTGGCGTCGACATCGTCAACGACGGCGAATTCGCCAAGGCCGGCAGCTATGGCGGCTACATGCATGATCGGGTCAGCGGCTATTCCATGGTGCCGGCCGATCCTTCCGTGCCACAGAAGCGAGCGGGGACCGCGGAACGCGATCGACGCGATTTTCCCGGCTTCCACGCGTGCGGTCTTTGGTACTCCGGCTCCGGCGGGCCGGTCAGGCCGGGCTTCGCGGTTTCGGGACAGGCGCATGACACCACGGAGCAGGAACGTCGATGCTGCACCGGACCGGTGACCTACGTCGGACAGGCTGCGGTGCAGAGCGATATTGCCAACCTGAAGGCGGCAATCGCCGGCAAGGATGTCGAGGGCTATCTGGCGGCGCTCGGACCGCTCAGTCTCGGCGCCGGTATTCGCAATGAACACTACGCCAATGAAGACGACTACATGATGGCGGTCGCGGACGCCTGCCGTGAAGAGTACAAGGCGATCACTGATGCCGGCCTGGTCGTACAGATCGACGAACCGGAGTTCTGCACATCCTGGATGTTCTACCCTGACTGGAACGTGGCGCAGTACCGCGCCTTCCTGGAGAACAGTGTCGAGATCATCAACCATTCGTTGCGGGGTATCCCGACGGAACTGGTTCGATTCCACACCTGCTGGGGCAGCGGCCATCGGCCGCACGTCAACGACATCGAGCTTCGGCACATCGCCGACCTGCTGGTGCGGATCGATGCCCAACAGTACTCGATCGAGGCAGCGAACGTGCGCCACGAGCACGAGTATCATGTGTGGGAGAACGTGAAGCTGCCGGACGGCGGGATGCTGATGCCGGGCGTGGTGGCACACGCCACCGACCTGGTGGAGCATCCGGAACTGATCGCAGAACGGATAGTGCGATATGCCGGGCTGGTCGGCCGCGAGAACGTGCAGGCCGGCAGCGATTGCGGTCTGGGCTCGCGCGTGGGTCACGAGGAGGTGGTATGGGCCAAGCTGCAGGCGATGGCGGAAGGTGCGCGGATCGCCAGCGACCGGCTATGGCCGACGAAGAGGTGATGGGTTTCGCTGCGCTCTACCCATCGGACCTCGCGATCGCTGACCGATTTCACTCTCCCGACATCGTCTTGCCGACCGGAACCCAACGGCCGCGCTCAAATCGTTGAATCTGAAACCTGTTGATCACGCTGTAGTCGGAAGGACTCGTCGTTACGGTGATGCCAGGAAGCAGCATCGGCACACGAAGGTTGTTAAGGTGCGTAGCGATGTTGAGCACGTTCTCCCGGGTCAGCGTCGATCCGGCCTGTTCAAGGACGTGCGCGGCCAGAAACGAGGCGATGTACCCGACGACGACTCCGCTGTCGCGTGGGTTGCCCTGAGTCAGACTGGCTTTAACCCAGTCCAGGAAGCTCTTCACGTCGACATCATCGGCCCATGCCGGATCGAACGGATCCTTCGCATAGGCTGTCGAGATCAGGCCTTCCGCGTTTTCCAACCCAGCCGGCTTGAGCACTCCCTCGACACCGTTCGCTATGCTGCACACGAGATGCAAGGGTGCCCAGCCGAGCTTGCGCACACCTCGGATCTGTTCCGCGCCGGCTTTTTGTGTCCCGGCGAAGTAGAACACGTTGGCCCCTGATACCTTTGCCGCGATCAGTTGCGAATCGACCGTCGGGTCCGCGACTTCAAAGGTTTGCTCGCTGACGATCAGGGATTCCGCCTTGTCACCGAGACCCGACCTGAAGCCCGCGCGAAAATCCTTGCCAAGATCGTCATCCTGGTAAAGCAGCGCGATCCTGGGTGAGGCGACAGCCTCAAGTACGTAGCGCCCCATCGCCCGGCCTTCCGCCACGTAGCCGGGCATGAACGCCATCGTCCAGGGAAACGTCGGGGGGTCCCTGAAGCGGCTTGCCCCTGTGGTGATGAACAGTTGCGGCACCTTCCTCAGGTTGAGATATTTCTCCACTGCCGCATTTGTGGGCGTGCCCACAGACCCGAACATCATCAGGACATTCTCGTCCTCGACCAGACGACGTGTCGCCTCTACAGTTTTCGGCGGGCTGTAGCCATCATCCAGTACGATGAGCCTGACCTGCCGGCCATTGATTCCGCCGGCCTTGTTCAATGCGTCGAAATACGCGAGAGAGGCATACCCCACCACACCCGCAACCGAAACCGGACCGCTGAATGGCACGGTCTGACCCAGCTTGATCTCCGTGGCTGAGGCGCCGGGTCCGTACTGCTGTCCCATGGCTGCACCGGTTGCGACCAAAAGCATTGCCGCAGCCGATCGGAACATGCTGCCGAGCATTCGGCTGTCCTCCCCGCCTTACCGGTGTCCGGTTTGAAACGTCAGGCGTGTCCCCACAGCGTCTTGGTCGCACGTCGTGCACCTTCGGCCATCGCCGCGAACTTCGCCCAGCAAATCGATGGATGGCCAACCCGTGTGCCAAGTCCACAGTCCGTCCCGGCCAGCACGTTCTCTCGGCCCACCAATCTTGCGTAGCGGACCAACCGCTCGGCCACCAGATCCGGGTGTTCGATGAAATCGGAACAATGGCCCACGACACCAGGGATCAAGGTGGCCCCCTCTGGCAACTTCACTTCCTCGAACACTTTCCATTCGTGCTCATGGCACGGGTTCGATGCCTCGATGGAAAAACTTCCGGCGTTCACCCGGAGGATCAGGTCGATGATGTCCCGCAGCGGAACGTCATCGTGATGCGGACCGTGGTGACTGCCCCAGCAGACATGCAACCGGACTTTCTCGCGCGGGATCCCCCGCAGGGCATGATTGAGGGCATCCACCCGCATCGCGGCGTATTTGCGGTACTCCGGCAGGGTGATGTCGGGCAGGCAGTTCCAGCCGTCCGGCAGGTCCGGATCGTCGATCTGCAGCAGGAAGCCGGCATCGACAATCGCCTGGTATTCTTCATGCATTGCGTCGGCGATCGCGAACACGAAGGCTTCATCGCTCTGGTAGTATTCGTTCAGCATCCAGTGTTCGATTGTGCCAGGGGTGTTGGCCGGCAGGTAGGCTCCGGCAACGCTGACACCGGACAGCGCTGCCGTGAAGTTGTCGAGGTCCTTGGCAAGGTCGGCATGACCGATATAGCGCAGTTCGCTGACGCAGACGGGCATCGTCGCCGGACCGGTCGGTCTGCTGCGCGGATTGGCGTGAAAATAGCCAGCAAATTTCCGTTCGTCGCGCGCGGTTATACTGAGCCGCCGGACGCCCGAGGAAGGCCGCGCTTCGTATCCAGCGATGCGCCAGCGCACGTAATCGGTGAAGTTGGTCTTGGAAAGTTCGCCGTCGTTTACGCAATCGATGCCGCATTCGGCCTGGCGAAGTACGACTTCGGCCACTGCGGATTTCAGCCGCCCGTCGAATTCGGCCGGGTCATACGGCGCACCGTTGGCCTTGGCAGCGACCATCTCGCTGAGGTCGGGCGGTCGCGGCAGTGAACCGGCGTGGGTGGTGAGAATGCGATCGGTACTATAGAGCATTGGTTCCCTCCTGATCGCACGCCAGGTGCGGCGGCGGTAACGGCCTCAGACGATGCCGATCACAACCCACAGCGGATCACCTTGCCGCGGCGTCACGGCCTGGCCGGTGACGTTGCTGAAGCCGGCCGCTTGCATATAGGCCCCAACCAGGCGTTGCTGGTCCGGTCCCGAAAGCGACTGCCAGATCGCGACCGCCTTGGTCGGAAAGCATCGGTTGGAAAATGACACCACCAGTGGTGCGCCGGGTCGCAGTACGCGGCCTACCTCCCGGAATACATCGACCGGTCGCTGCAGGTACTGCACCGACACGCACAGGCACGCGCCGTCGAGGCCGGCGTCACCGAGCGGGAGTACGTGCCCGACGTTCAGGTCCTGAACGAACCATCGCGAGAGCCGCGGATTCGCCGCGAGTTCCTCCTCGTTCATGCCGTGGCCGATGACGGAGCCGTAGGCAACGTCCTCCGGCAAATGGCTCACCCAACTGCTCATCAGGTCCAACACCGTTCCACCGGCCGGCAGGCTCTCGCGATACACCCGTGTCACGGTGGCGATCGCCGCATCGTCGATATGGGTGACAAACCGTGGGTATGCATAGAATTCGGCGTCCGGTGATGGATCCGCCTTGTCGAATGCCGCCTCCGGCAATCCTGGTAACTGTTCCACCGGCAACCGATCGCGTAGGTTCACGCACGCACGTAGCTACGGCACACCAGGCGCAGGCGATTGCTGATCTGGTCTCGAACGCGCTGCGGCATCGGCGTCGACCCGCTCGCCTGTTTCCATTCCGGCGTGTCGATCACCCCTGGGGCGGTGAGATGATAAAGTGCGATGTATTTCGGGCCGCCGCCGCCGGTGCGGAACCGGCGCGCCCGCAGCACCCCGGGCACACCGGCGAGGGCAGGGACGTGCTCGGCATCATACCATGTATTGAACGCGGCCTCGACCTCCGGACCGGGGGTCATACCGACCAACAGGAGCCCACCGGCAGTGCCTGGCGCAATCGCGTCCCCTGGCAGGATCTGCTCGCCTTCATAGCGCAGCAGCCGCTCGACCTTCGCGGTCAAACGCTTCGACCACGGCGAGAGGTTCTCGCCTCCGATCGCGCGATAGCCTGGGCTGCGCAGCACCTCGAGACTGTCGAGGTCGTAGGTCGCGACCGATTGTCGCGGGTTCTCCGTGCCGATCCACCGCTGAGCAGTCAGAAAGCCCGGCACTCGCTCGCGTTCGGGGAGATGCTCGGTGTCGTACCAATCGTTGAATTCGCCGGCGTCCACCGGCGAGAAATCCATCGCCGCGATCAGCACACCCTTTGCCATGGCATTCCTCCGTCTTTTTGGTGCCGGATTTCGGACGCAGGTGGAGCCGCGTCGTGCATCCACTGGCTGAATTCGGTCGCGGGAACCTTAAGCCAGCCGAGCCGGAACCCAAAGAGGGCTCAGCCGGCGCCCAGACCGGCGTGGGTCTTGCCGCGAAAGAAGATCAGCGGGTCGCCGTCTGCCCGCGCGGCAACCGCAACGACCGTGCCGATGATGATCGATACCTCACCCCGTTGCAGGACTTCGACAACGGTGCAGTCGAACGCGCCCAGCGCGTCGCAGAAAACCGGAGCGCCGGTCGACAGGACACGCCATTCGCCGGGTGCGAAGCGGGCTGCACCTGATAGGCCGGCTCTGCCGCCGAAGGCATCGGCAACCCCGGCAGCGCTCGCCGGCAGGAAATTAACCGCGAAGTGCCGGCGCGACATGATGCCGGCCAATGCGCTGGTCTTGCGATCGACCGACACCAGCATGGTTGCCGGGCTTGCCGTAACGTGCGCCGCGGACAGGCCGAGAAATCCGGTCGGCCCATCGTCGCTGTCGGCGGTAACAACCGTCATACCGGTGGCCCGTTGCCCGAGTGCCGTCCAAAAGGCCCTGGAGTCGATGTCTTCGCCGGATGTCACTGTCAGGGTTGCCATGTCACTGCCTCCATCGCCTGTCGCGCCTCGCTTCCTGAATAGAAGCCCGGCGCATCGGTTTGCAACCGACCGCCGATGGCGGATGATAGCGCCATGCCAACGCAAAGGGCTTGTGCGGAACAGCAGCGGAAGGTCGCGGGACCATGACCAAGGATCCAGCCTGGGCGTTGGCAGAGCATGTCTGTGGCAGCCGCTTCGCGGGCCTTCCGGCCGCAACGCGGGTCGCCACATGTAACGATGTCCTCGACACGTTCGGCTGCCTGCTTGGAGGCAGCGGAGCGCCGGGCATCGGCGAACTCGCACGCATCATCGGCGGCTGGGGCGGCGCGCCGCAGAGCCAGGTGATGCTGCGGCAGATCCGGCTGCCGGCACCGCAGGCGGCCACGATGAACGCCAGCATGGCGCACGCGCTCGATTTCGACGATACGCTCGATCATGGCGGTTCGATCCATCCCGGAGCGTCCGTACTCGCCGCGAGCCTTGCGGTGTCCGACATGCTCGGCGGCGTGTCCGGCCAGAACCTGCTGTTGGCGATCGCGCTCGGGCTCGATGTGTCCTGCCGCGTCGCGCTTGCCTCGACGCTCGACCGCGGCTGGCATCGCACCGCGGCAATGGGCGTGTTCGGCGCCGCGGCGGCTTCCGGCAAGCTGCTCGGCCTGAATATGGAGCAGATGGTGAATGCGCTGGGGATCGCATTCAGCCAGGCCGCCGGGAACCGTCAGTGCATCGTCGATGGCGCGCTGACCAAGCGCCTGCAGGCGGGCCAGGCCGCCAGCAGCGGTGTGTTGGCCGCGATCCTTGCCGGCGAGGGCTTCACCGGTGCGCACGAGATCTTTCTTGGCCGGTTCGGATTCTTCGAGCTGTATCAGCCGAACGGCTACGATCCCGCGAAACTGCTCGAAGGCTTGGGCAGCAAATTCCGCGGCGACGAATTGAGCTTCAAGCCCTATGCATGCGGTCGCCCGCAACATGCCATCCTGGATGCCGCCATTGCCGCCCGAAATCAGCTTGGGCTGGGAACCGCGGTCGACCCTGCCGAGATCGCGAACATTCGGGTGACTGTCGCCGCTGCGACCGTTGCGGAGCAATTCAACGGCGGCGCGCACAAGCGCCGGCCCACACAAATCGTCGAGGCGCAATTCGCACTGCCGTATCTGATTGCCGCAGCCGTGGTGCACGGCCGCGTCGGCATCACGGAAGTTGCCGACACCCACCACGCCAAGGTCCTGAACATCGCCGAGCGCATGGAGGGCGTCGACGCCGGGACGGACATTGGCAGAATCACGATTGGCCTGCGCGACGGCCGCACCGCTTCTATCAGCACGGGACCGCCGCTCGGCTCACCCGAAAACCGCCTCAGCATCGAGCAGCTTGAGACGAAGTTTGCAAACTGTGCGCGCAATGCGGTGCGGCCGATCTCGGACGATGCAGTGCGTGCGGCGGCACACACGATCCTTCATCTGGAAGACGTGCCGGATGTCACCGAACTGCTGCGACGCTTCGTTTGAGGAGGCCGGATGATGACGGCACGCAAGATGCGGCTTGGCCTGTCGATCCGCGGCCATGGCTACCATCCGGCCGCCTGGCGTCATCCGGATGTACCGGCCGACGGCACGCTGCATATCGAGCATTACGTGCGCAGCACACAGATCGCCGAAAGCGGCAAGCTCGACCTGATCTTCTTCGCCGACGGTGCCGGCATCCGTCAGGGCGACAATCCTCCCGGCGTACTGTGCCGCACTGGCAGGGACATGCTCGAGATGGAGCCGATGACGCTGCTGCCGGCGCTCGCCATGGTCACGCAGCATGTCGGTCTGGTGACCACGGCGTCCACCACCTACAACGAACCGTACAACCTGGCGCGCAAGTTTGCCACGCTCGATCTGATCAGCAACGGCCGCGCCGGCTGGAATGTCGTGGCGTCATGGTCCGAGCATGAGGCGCAGAACTTCGGCCTGGAGACGACACTGGACTACGATACGCGGTATGCGCGCTCAGCCGAGTTCGTCGAGGTGGTCAAGGGTCTATGGGACAGCTGGGAGGACGGCGCTCTGCTGTTCGACAAAGCGACGGGACGCTATTTCGACGCAGCGAAGATGCACGTGCTCAACCATCAGGGCCGGTTCTTCAAAGTGCGCGGTCCTTTGAATGTTGCCGGCATGCCGCAGGATCATCCGGTGATCGTGCAGGCTGGCGCCTCCGAACAAGGACGCGAACTTGGCGCCGCGACCGCGGACGTCATCTATGCGATTCACGATTCGCTGCAGCACGCGCAGGATTACTATGCTGACGTGAAGGGACGGATGGCCAAGTACGGACGCAGCCACGACGACCTGAAGATCATGCCGGCGATCTGCCCGGTCGTCGGTCGGACCCGTGCGCAGGCGCAGGCGAAGTTTGATCAGTTGCAGGCGTTGATCGATCCGATGGTTGGCCTGGGCCAGCTCTACAGCGTGTTCGGCGACCTGTCGGGCTATCCGCTGGACGGTCCGGTGCCGGAGGACGCACTGGGCAAGCAGGAGCTGCGCAGCCTGAGCGTTCAGTGGGTGGAGCGCGTGCGGAAGGAGCAGCCGACGATCCGCGAATTGTACTCGCGCAGCGGCGTCACCGGGTCCGCGAAGATCGGTACGCCCGCCGACATTGCCGACGTCATGCAGGAGTGGTTCGAAGGTGCGGCATGCGATGGCTTCAACGTCACGCCTGCGACTCTGCCGGGCGGCGGGGCAGACTTTGTCCAGATGGTGGTGCCCGAACTACAGCGGCGCGGCCTGTTCCGCATCGAGTATGAGGGAAGGACGCTGCGCGAAAATCTTGGCCTGAGGCCGGTGATCAACCGTTACAGCCGACGCCGGCAGGCCGCCGAATAACACGTGAACTACTGACAGCGAGGACATGATGGCTGAAATCCTGGCACTGGGAATATCGCACTATCCGCCGCTGGGCGGTCACGATAACCGCATGGCGGCAATCCTGCAGCGCATGCTGCAGAACCCCGACTTGCCCCCGCATCTGCGCACTCCGGAGGGATGGCCCGAGGGCATGCGGGCCGAATGGGGCAACGACCAGGGCACCACGTCCGCCGCACGGCACCGAGCCGCGCTGGTCGGCTGGATGGCGAAGACCCGGTCCGCCCTCGATGCGTTCAAACCGGATTTCATACTGCTCTGGGGCGACGACCAGTACGAGAACTTCCGCGAAGACATCATCCCGCCCTACTGCATCGCTGCCTACGACAAGTTCACCTTCTCACCGCGCGCCAACAACGTTTGGGGCGAGACCGACAAGGTGTTCGAACTGCCCGGGCATCGTGATGCTGCCAAGATGCTCGCGACCCGGCTGATCGAGCAGGGTTTCGACACGGCTTACGCGTACCAGCCGCTGCACCATCCGCTCGGGCACGCCTTCACCAACGCGATCTTCTACCTCGATTACGACCGTAAGGGATTCCATTATCCCATCGTGCCGTTCGCGATAAACTGCTACGGCAGCAAGGTGATTTCCCAGCGTGGTGGTGTGCCGGTGTTCGACAAGCCGCGGTCGGACCTCGAATTCGACCCGCCGGCGCCCGCACCCTGGCGCCTGTTCGACCTCGGCGCCGCGACCGCGCGCATCCTGGCCGAATCGCCGTATCGCGTTGCGCTGTTGGCGTCATCCGGCTGGTCGCACGCGTTCCTGACGGCCAAGAATCACTACCTCTATCCCGACAGGACGTCAGATCGGCAGATGTATGAGCGCTTGCGGGACGCCGATTACGACACGTGGCGGAAATATCCGGCACAGGCTGTTGAGGACAGCGGGCAGCAGGAAATACTGAACTGGATGTGCCTGGTCGGTGCTCTCAGTGCGCTTGGAAGGAAGCCGCAGGAGAGCGGCTTCGTGGACACGTGGATCTTCAATTCATCGAAGGCCTTCCTGATCGCGCCGCCGGGCTGAACGAAGTCATCCGGTCAGGACAAGACGATGGATACCGAGACCGCAGGCTATGACGTGGTCGTCGCCGGTGCGGGTCCGGTTGGTCTGACGCTTGCCATCGATCTCGGCCGGCGTGGCGTCCGATGCCTGATCATCGAGCGCAGTCCGACGACGTTGCCATATCCGAAGATGGACCGCTCCAACGCGCGGACCATGGAGTTCTACCGCCGGCTCGGAATCGCCGACCGGGTGCGTGCGTTGGGCTACCCGCCCGACAATCCGATGGACGTATTCCTGACCACCAGGCTCAGCGATCCGCCGATCGCGGTGTTGAACTATCCGTCAGTGGCGGAGCGCCGCAAGCAGATCGACGAATCTCCGAACGGCGCATGGCTGCTGGAGCCCTACCAGCTGGTTTCGCAGAACCAGCTCGAGCCGCTGCTGAAGGAGGTGGCCGAGGGCACGCCGAACGTTACGGTCAGATACGGCTGTGGGCTGGTCGAATTCGTGCCGGACGCGGACGGCATAACCGTCACCGCACGCGCGACCGATGGCACGATGGATACGCTGCGCTGTGGCTACCTGGCCGGTTGCGACGGCGGGACCAGCACGGTGCGCAAGCAACTCGGCATCAAGCTGGAGGGACGCGGCAACATTCGCCAACTGGTGCAGGTGATCTTCCGCTCGGAGGAACTCTACCAGCGGATCGTCACCGGCAAGGGACGCCACTATCAGTTCGCGGACGCGGGCGGGTCGAGCATGGTGGCGCAGGGGACGCGCAAGGAGTTCACCCTGCATTCCTCGCTGCCGCCCGATACAGACTTCCGGCCGGTCATCCAGGACCTGATCGGCTTTCCCTGCGAGTTCGAAATCCGCCATGTGATTCCGTGGCGGCATCATCTTCTGGTGGCCGAACGCTACCGCGACGGCCGCGTCTTCCTGGCCGGCGATGCGGTGCATCTGGTCATCCCGTCCGGCGGCCTCGGCATGAACACCGGCGTCGGGGACGCCTTCGACCTGTCATGGAAGCTGGCCGGCACGATCAAAGGCTGGGGCGGTCCCGGCCTGCTCGACGGCTATGAACAGGAGCGCCGTCCGATCGGCATCCGCAACGTCGCCGCCGCGGGATGGGCCTCGGAAGGGGTACCGATCTGGCGCGCGCTGGTAACGCCGGCGGTGTACGAGAACACGCCCGAAGGCGAGGCGAAGCGGCGGGAGCTGGCGGCATCGTTCGACGTCAACCACCGCCGCATGCATGGAATGGTCGGCGTCGAGGCCGGCTACTCCTATGCCGGCTCGCCGCTGATCGCGGATGAGCCTGGCAACGTCGCGGAGTGGGAAACCAGCCGATACCTGCCGAACGCGCGTCCCGGCGTCCGCATCCCGCATATGTGGCTGAAGGATGGCCGCGCGCTGCAGGATGTGCTTGGCGACGACTATACGCTGCTCGACCTGCGCGGCGACTGCGATGCTGATCCGCTGGTGGCGGCATTTCGCGGCGTGGGCGCACCGCTCGAGGTGCTGCATCTGGACGAGGAGCGGGTGCGTTCGGTGTACGGCGCTGCCGTGTTCCTGTTGCGCCCGGACCTCCATATCGTGTGGCGCGGTGATGGACCGCCGTCTGATCCCGCAGCCCTGGCGGCATTGGCAACGGGGCGAACGCACCCGGGCGGCCAGCCGCAATGAGTGCAGGAGCCCGGTCGCTACCCGGCGCCTGCTGCGTGTCCGCTCCGCGCCGTCTCGTGGCCGGGTGACGCGCACTTCCAGTTCGCCGCATCCCCCAGCGCGCCACTGCCCGAATAGCGCGCCTGCTGCGGATAAGGACAAAGCGGCAGGCTGTGTGGTGCCGCCGCATCCGGTTTGGTGCTCGCCACGATCGCCTCCGGCGGCCGGCCGTGCTCGACCCAGGCCTCGATTGCGCTCAGCGTGTCGAACTGATCCGGTCCGATGCCGCCCGCGCAATGTTGCATGCCCGGTACCAGGAACAGCCGGACGCTCGCCTCTGCCTTCTGCATGCCATGCAGAGTCGTGGCCAACTCATGGTAGAACATGACCGAGCGCTCTGCCGGGATCGCGGGGTCACTGGCACCGTGATAAATGATCAGCTTGCGTCCCTGTTGAATGAACGGCAGCAGCTTCGCCGGATCCTTGGTCTCGCCTGGACCCATCGCGCGATTGACCATCGCCACCAACTCTTCGCCCGCGGTGTTCGTGTGCGGATCGACATCGAGCGTCGCCATCTCCGTGTCGGGCCCGAGGCCCAGCCAGTAGGTGAGCGCCTGACGCGCGAACATCCATCCCCGCGGCGGCACATCGGGGTCGCTGCCCCAAGGCAATTCGCGGTGCGCCAGATCGGGCGGCGTGTCGCCGGTGGTCCAATAGCCGATGCCGCGTGATCCGGACAGATTGGTGATTGCCCAGCCGGGGTACAGCACATGTCCGTGTCGATCGCGCAGCGGCGTCGTGTAGGCGTGCAATACGCGGGCCTGCGCCTGGGTCAGACAATCGGCGGCATCTGTGCTGCGGCAGACCAGGTTCTCAGGTCGAACCCGGCAGCGCGCCGGATCCTGCACCAGACCATCGGTCGCACCATCGATGGCGTCGCAGCGTGCGGTCACCACCTTGTCGATCGCAGCCAGGGTCTGCTGCGGCAGATACGCCTGGGGCGAGGAGAGTGCCGCCTTCTGCACGGCGAACCGCAGCATCGCCGAGTTGTAGTCCATGCCTGGATCGCCGGCGATGATGCCGTTGTAGTCCTCGGGGTAGCGGTCGGCTTCCATCATCGCCATGCGGCCGCCGTTGGAACAACCGTCGAAATAGGCGTGCTGCACAGGAGCGCCGTAGTAAGCCTGAGCAAACTTCTTGCCGGCCGCGGTGACGCCGTGTTCCGCTCGATAGAAGAAATCAACGATCTTGGTCTGGTCGCGCTTGCCGTCCGGACCGATCACCCAGTTTGCGTCGGTACCGTTGCCGGTGTGGCCGGTGTCGGTGACAATGACGACATATCCCTTGCCAAGCGCGGAGGCGCGGTCGGTGGCGTTCACTGCCGGAACCAGCCGTCCTCCATTGCCGCCCACGCCCATCGAAAAGAAACGCTGCTGCCAGGAATCCGGCAATTGCATCGCAAACTGCGGCAGGCCGTCGGGTGCGCCCTCGCCGTGTGTGGCAACCGAGCCCTGCACGTCGCAATACGCAGGTGTGGTTCCCTTGGCGGTCACGAGCGTGGCCTGCGTCACGGTGACGTCGGGAACCTGCAGCGCATTCAACTCGCCTGTGGTGCAGGCGGGCGAAGCAGGCGCAGCGCTGGTGGCGGCGACCAGTAGAAGGGCTGTGAGTGCGGCAGTCTTCATGGCCTGGGTTCCTCGCTGGATCGCCGTGTTGGCGATCCACGCAATGGCCTGGTTTGGTAAATAATCTCGCCGAAGTCTGCATCGTCATCGCGATCCACGCAAATGATGGACCGTCGCCGAGACGGTGCAGCGTTCGCTCCGAACCCGGAGCTGCAGGCTTCACCGATCGTTGGCAGAACTACTGGACCGCTGGTTTCGTCCACTGGTCGGGCGCCGACGCAACCCGTCGACGAAGATATCGACCAAACGCAGGACCCTGACCTGCCAACCTGGTCCGTCCTGAGCGTAGCACATACCCACCAGGGTCCGGAGCAGGTCTTCGGCATCGATGTCGGAACGCAGTTCACCCGCGGCCACAGCATGCCGCAGCAATCCCCCCAACGCTCCGGTCAACCGGTCAAGCGAGTAGGCGACGAGCTCCGATGAACTGTGAGCCGCCACGGCGAGCGCCGCCGCCATGCCCTTCTTCGTCGCCATGAATTCGACGCCGGCCTGCATCCACTTGCGTAAGGCCTCGGCCGGCGCCTTCTGGGTCTCAAGCTGTGCGGCCAGTTCTACCAGCTGGTCCACCTCCCGCCGATAGACCGCCTCATACAGCGCCTCCCTGGTTGGGAAGTGCCGATACAGCGTGCCAATCCCGACGCCGGCGTGTCGCGCCACCGCCTCCAGACTGGCTTCCGGTCCGCCCTGGCTGAATACCACCTTGGCGGCCTCCAACACACGCTCGTGATTGCGAATGGCGTCCGTGCGCGGCTTTCGCTTTCTCGTGAGCGGGCACTTGTAAACGGAGGTTCCCTCCACATTTTCCTCCCCGGTGTGTCAGGGCAACCGGCCGAGTGCCTCCCGTCACACGTCCCTCAACAGTCCTCATCGGAGCGCCGCATGAGCCTGTCTATCTCTCTCACCATCAACGGTGTGCAACGCAAAGTCGAGCTGGAAGATCCGAGGGTCACTTTGCTCGATCTGCTGCGTGAACGCCTGGACCTCACCGGCACCAAGAAAGGCTGCGATCGGGGCCAGTGCGGTGCGTGCACCGTCCTGCTCGATGGCCGACGGATCAATTCCTGCCTGGTGCTGGCCATCAGCCAGGATGGCGCAGAGGTGCTGACCGTTGAAGGGCTGGCCCAGGGCGGCGAGCTGCATCCTGTGCAAGCGACCTTCATCGACCATGATGCCCTGCAGTGCGGCTTCTGCACACCGGGGCAGATCATGAGCGCTGTGGGCCTGATCCAGGAAGGCCACGCCGGCGACGACCCTGAGCGCGTGCGCGAAGGCATGAGCGGCAATCTGTGCCGTTGCGGCGCATATCGCGGCATTACCGAAGCGGTATTGGAGGCGCAGCGGCGCCTGGTTCAGACCGCGCGAAAGGCAGCAGCATGAACCGCTTCGATTATGTCCGGCCGACAACGGTGCCGGACGCCATTGCGGCTGCAGCACTTCCCGGTAGCACCTATCTGGCGGCCGGGACCAACCTGCTCGACCTGATGAAGGGCGGCATCATCAGCCCGCAGCGGGTGATCGATGTTAGTCGCCTTCCAGGGCTCGACCAAATCGAGCCCCTGCCGGATGGCGGCGTACGCATTGGCGCGGGCGTGCGCAACGCCGACGTGGCGTACGATCCGAGCTTCGGCAAGCGCTTCCCGGCAGTGGCCGAAGCGCTGCTCTCCGGTGCATCGGCCCAGCTGCGCAACGCCGCGACTGTTGGCGGCAATCTGCTGCAACGCACGCGCTGCGCTTATTTCTACGATCCGGCGAGCGCCTGCAACAAGCGGCGCCCCGGCGCGGGCTGTGACGCGCGTGGCGGCGAAAACCGGCTGCACGCCGTGCTGGGTTGGAGCGATTCCTGCATTGCCACGCATCCGTCCGATTTCTGCGTGCCGCTGGCTGCGCTGGACGCCATCGTGGAGCTCGAGGGGCATGCGGGCCGGCGTGAAATCGCGCTGGAAGAATTCCATCTGCTGCCCGATTCCACACCGGAGCGCGAGAGCGTGCTGGAGTCAGGCGAACTGGTAGTCGCCATTCGCCTGCCTGGAGCGGCGGCGCAGTTCGCAGCGAACGCGCGCTACCTGAAGCTGCGCGAACGCACCTCGTACGCCTTCGCCGTGGTTTCTGCCGCGGCCTGCCTGCGGATCGAAGGCGGATCCATAGCCGAGGCGCGGCTGGCGTTGGGTGGGGTGGCGGCAAAGCCCTGGCGGGCCAGGAACGCGGAGGCGGCGCTGGCCGGCGCCAAGCCGGATGTCGGCAGCTTCCGCCGCGCCGCGGAAGTCGCATTGGCCGAGGCAAGTCCGTCCGGGGACAACGGCTTCAAGATCGAGCTGGCGCGGCGGATCGTTGTCCGCGCACTGGTCCTCGCGGCGGCCGGCACGCCCGATCGCATGCCCGCTCTCCCTGCCTCTCCCTTCGCTCCCGTTCCCGGAGGCACAATTCATGGCTGAGACCCGGCAGATCGACATCGCTTCCCCCCGCCGGCATGGCAGCAGCATCGGCCAGCCGCTTACTCGCCGCGATGGGGTTCTGAAGGTTACCGGCGAAGCCCGTTATGCGGCCGACAACCATCCGCCCGGCATGCTGCATGCCGTGCTCGCGGTGAGCAGTATCGCCCGTGGCCGCGTGCGCTTTCTCGATGTGGCGGCGGCGAGGGCGCATCCCGGCGTGATCGACGTGATGACCCCGGCGAACCGCCCACCGCTCGCGCTGGATCCCGATGCGAAATTGCACCCCTTCATGTTCCGTCTGGACCTGCTGCAGAACGACACGGTGCGCTACGCCGGTCAGGCAATCGCTGTCGTGATTGCCGAGACGCTGGAATCGGCGACGGAAGCCGCAGCGCTGCTGTCGCCACGCTATGACACAGAGGCGGCGAGCATGGGGCTGGACAGCGCTGACAGCTTCATCCCGCCCACCATCGGCGTCGGATATCCGTCCGAGGCGCAGCACGGCGATGTCGAAGCGGGCTTGGCGGCAGCGGAGCACCGGATCGAGGCGGTCTACGAAACTCCAGCCCAGTACCATAATGCGATGGAACCCCATGCCATCGTGGCGGAATGGGATGGCGACCGTTTGACCGTGGATACGCCGAGCCAAGGCCTGGCCTGGGCCCAGGATCGGATCGCCGGGTTGTTCGGGATACCACCGGAAAAAATCCACATCCGTAGCCCCTTCCTGGGTGGCGGGTTTGGCTCGAAAGGCCTGATCTCGGGGCCGCAGGTGCTCGGGATCCTGGCTGCCCGCATGGTCGGACGGCCGGTGAAGCTGGTGCTGAGCAGGGACCAGATGTACGGACCCGTCGGCCATCGGGCGCCGACGCGCCAAACCCTCCGCGTGGGCGCCGATCGTCGGGGGGCATTGACGGCGGTCCACCACCACATGCGCACAACCACCAGCACCTTTGACGACTTCTTCGAGCCTTCCGTTCAGGTCAGCCACGCGCTGTACGCGAGCCCGGCCATCGCAACGAGCGCGGAAGCTGTGCGGCTGGACACGGGCACGCCGCTGTTCATGCGCGCGCCAGGCGAAGCGAGCGGCAGCGCCGCACTGGAAAGCGCAATTGATGAGATGGCGTTGGCGGTCAGCATGGATCCGCTGAACTTCCGCCTGAGAAACTACGCCGAGGTCGAGCCGATTTCCGGCAAGCCCTTCTCGTCCAAGGCATTGCGGGAGTGCTACGCGCAAGGCGCCGCACGCTTCGGTTGGGCAGGCCGTCCGCTGGCCCCGCGGCAGATGCGTGATGAGAACGGGCTGCTGGTCGGCTGGGGTCTCGGCACCGCCATCTTCCCGGCCATCATGTTCCAAGGCAACGCCAGGGCGGTGATCCGCGCCGATGGCATCGGCCTGGTGGAACTCGGTGCCGAGGACATGGGCCAGGGTGCGTGGACCGCGCTCGCACAGATCGCCGCTGACAGCCTGGGCCTGGAGTTGGCACAACTCGAGTTCCGCGCCGGCAGCTCCGACCTGCCCGACGCCGGCATCGCTGGCGGCTCAGGTCACACCGCGACCGCTGGCATGGCCATTCACGGGGCCGGCGCTGACGTCGTTGCCAAACTGGCTGAATTGGCGATGGGCGACGAACGCTCGCCGCTGTTCGGTGCGGGCAACGCGGGGGTATCGGCGCGCGGCGGCCGCCTGATCCGGCGGGACGACGAGAGCCGAAGCGAGAGCTATGCCGATATTCTTCGCCGCGCCGGCGTGGCGGAGATCGAAGGACGCGGCAGCAGTGCCGCTGATCCTGCCGCACAGAATGCCTACTCCCTGCACGCGCATGGGGCCGTGTTTGCCGAGGTAAAGGTGGACCCCGATCTGGGACAGGTCCGCGCGACGCGGCTCGTTGGCGCATTTGCGGCTGGCACTATCATCAATCCGCGGCTGGTGCGGAGCCAATATTACGGTGGCATGGTCTGGGGGGTCTCGTTCGCGCTGCATGAGCAGGCGGTGGTGGACCATCGATCAGGACGAGTGATGAATTCGAATATGTCCGAGTACCATGTGCCGGTTAATGTCGACGTGCCACCGCTCGAGGCGATTCTGGTTGAGGAGTCTGATCCGCATGTGAATGCGCTGGGCATTAAAGGCGTTGGTGAGATCGGTATCACGGGTGCGGCGGGAGCGATCGCCAATGCCGTTTGTCACGCAACTGGCGTTCGGGTTTGTCGCTTTTCGATCACCCTCGAGCAA
>DASXNR010000541.1:0-17372 GCA_036494925.1 Acetobacteraceae bacterium | reverse complement strand
AACCCCGGCTTACGCTGGCGCAAAGAGCGGCGGAATCACCCAGCTGCCGCCACGCTGGGCGCGGGCATCAGACGGGAGCGGAGCGCGGCGTAGGCCAGGTTGATCGTCTTCAGGCGTTCCTCGGCGGCACGGTCGCCGCCGTTGGCGTCCGGATGATGCCGCTTGGCCAGCTCCTTGTAGCGCGTCTTCACCGCGTCCAGCGTGGTCGGCCACGACAGTCCCAGGGTGGCGAGCGGTTCCCGCAGGTCCGGCGGGGTCTGCTGCGGCGTGCCGCCGGGGCCACGCTTCACGCGGCCGGCGGCGAGCAGTTGCAGCGGATCCCGCAGCGCGTCCTCATCCCACGCCGCGGCCTTGCCCAGCCTGCCGAGAGGCCAGGATGGACGCTGCCACGCGGTGTCGGAACGGAGCTGCGCCTCGATCTCGCCCGGCGACATGCCCTTGTAGTAGTCCCAGGTGGAGTTGTAGGCGCGCACGTGCTCGAGGCAGAACCACCAGTAGTCGTTCAGGTTCCGCCGCGACTTGGGGGCACGGTATTCGCCCATCGCCTCGCAGCCGGGCATGTCGCAGGTCCGGCCCGGGGCGGCCGGATCCGGTGCATAGGCCCTGGTCCTGGAGACACGTCGGGTCATGGTGCCGTTATGGGCAGCTGGACGGGGGATTGGCAACTGGCTCTTGGCGATGAAAGGGGAACCGTCGATATGTCGGCAATGCAGTCGCGGGCCGCAAGGCTGGAGGCCGTGCTGACCGAGGCATTTTCGCCCACGCTGCTGCGCGTGGTCGATGACAGCGCGCGCCATGCGGGCCACGCCGGTGCACAGCCGGGCGGCGAGACGCATTTCAACGTGCTGCTGGTGTCGGCGGCATTTCGCGGCATGGGCCGGGTGGCGCGGTCGCGTGCGGTGCACGACGCGTTGGCGGCGGAGTTTGCCGGCGGCATGCACGCACTGTCGCTGGTGTTGCGGGCGCCCGACGAAACCGGCTGACGGTGTTCGAGAAAACTCTTCTGTCTGACCAGGATGGAAGGGCCAGTCCTGGCAATTTCTGCTATGAACGGTAGCGCCGCTGGGGATTGACCAACGATGGTTGCTGACAAGGATATGGATCGGGTGGATCGCGAGATTCTGCGGCTGATTGCCGCTGACGCCTCGCTGTCGCTTGCCGACATTGCCGAGAAGGTGGGTCTGACATCCACGCCGTGCTGGAAGCGCATCCGCCGCATGGAACAGGCAGGAATCATCCGCGGCCGCGTGGCGACGATCGATCCTGCCAAAGTAGGGCTGCCGGTCTCGGTGTTTGTCGCGGTCGAGACGGCGGATCATTCCAGCGACTGGCTGCAGCGCTTCGCCGAGGTGGTCAGGTCGATGCCGGAAATTGTCGACGCCTGGCGGATGAGCGGCGACGTCGATTACCTGATGCATGTGGTGGTGCCGGATATTGCCGCCTATGACGATTTTTACCGCCGGCTGATCGGGGCGGTGCCGCTGCGCAACGTCACCAGCCGGTTCTCGATGGAGCGGCTGAAGGCGGCCCCGCTGCCGATCTGAGCGACAACCATTTCTTAGCATGCCTGTGGTTCCCTGTCCGAGGTTCAAACAGGGGGCAGCCGTGCCGAGCAGTCGCTTGATCAATCGGAACGTGGTGGCGGAACGCGGCCGCACCAGCATGCGCCTGGAACCCGAGCTTTGGGACGCGCTGGCCGAGATCTGCCGGCGCGAGCACCAGGACATCAGCCGGCTGGTGCGCCAGATCGAGGCAACCGGCCACAGCGGCGGCCGCACCAGCGCGGTGCGGGTATTCGTGCTGCAATACTTTCGCGAGGCTGCGAGCGAGGCCGGGCACGAGGCCGCCAGTCATGGGATGCCGGATCGCGCCCCGTTCGGCCACTTCGCGCAACACGCCGCCTAGTCTAGTCGGGCGGCGCGGGTGCTGGTGTCGCCGGCCCCGTGTAGAGATGCGGCCAGCGCCGCTGCACCACCGGACTTTCCGTCCCGTAGGCAATGCAGGTGTTCAGGATCGCCGGCGCGCCGCCCATCTTGGCGGTGATCCGCACATCCAGCCGGTCGCTGCCGGGCGTGTCGGCCTCGCCGGCGGCGTCCGCCTCGCGCTTCGCCCTGGCCGGGTCGATCGTCTGGTACGCGGTCGTCGCCATCTGCTGCAACAGCTCGCGCAGATGGGTGCAGCCCAGCGTGCCGCCGATCTGCCTGGCCGCCTCCCGCAGGAAGCCCGGCTTGATCTGCAGGCCGGCGAGCCGCGCGAAGTTGGGCGTGGCGGTCGGGCAGATCGTGTAGGGGGTGTGGTCGCTCGCCGCCTCGCAGGCGACGATGCGGCGTTCCTCATCGACGGTCAGGCGCAGCCACATGCCGTGGATCGGCTCGCCGGCCGCGATGTAGCCGCGGTCGCGGTTGGCCGAGCCGTAGGTCTTGGCGTCGGTGAGCTGCGCCTCGATGTCGTAGAGCCCGTCGGCCCGTTGATAGCCGCGCAGAACGATGTCGCGCGAATGGAGCAGTTCGCGCTGCTGCGGCGGGCTTAACGGCATTCCGGACTCCTGGTTTTTGTGCGATGCGGCACAATGGATATGGCATCGCGGCTGTCGGTCGGAAACCCCGGTAATCGCTTCAACTGCCACACCATGCGATGCCGTTGGCTTGAACCGTCGCGCGGCCAGGTGTATTACTTCGGTATTACCGGGAGCCGGGCATGACAACACGTGTCACCAGCAAGGGCCAGGTTACAATTCCGGCCGAAATCCGGGCAGCCGCGGATGTCGCGGCGGGAACCGAATTGGCGTGGACCTATGATCCGCTTGGCCAGCGGATCGTGGCCCGCAAGATCGACGCACGTTCGGGCCGCAAGGGCAGTCGGTTTGTGGCGCTCGTCGGTTCCGCCACGGTGAGGATGACCACCGACGAGATCTTGGCGCTGACACGCGGCTATCCCGAGGAGTGACCGGCTTCCTGATAGATACCAGCGTGCTGCTGGATGTCGCCGAGAGGGATTCCCGATGGCTGGCCTGGTCGCGTGAGGCGCTCGAGACAGCAGCGAATGACGGCTTCCTGGCGATCAACCCTGTGATCTATGCGGAGTTCTCGCTAGCATACGCGGCCATCGAGCAATTGGATGCGATGCTCTCGGCTCTCGACCTGGAGGTGCGGCAAATCCCACGACCGGCGCTGTTTCTGGCGGCACGGCAATTTCGCGACTACCGTCGGCGGGGCGGCGTGCGAACCGGCGTTCTGCCGGACTTTTTCATCGGCGCCCACGCCGCCGTGGAGCGAATGACGCTGATCACCCGGGACACGCGCCGCCGCGCCTGGTTTCCTAGCGTCCGGATCATCGCGCCGCGCGCATAGCCGCAGCTACGCCGCACAACCCTCATCACGCAGCAGCTCGGTCACTGCCTCCACCGGCACATCGCCTGACGTGAAGGTCTGCCCAATGCCGCGTGCGAGCACGAACTTCAGTGCCCCGTCGCGCACCTTCTTGTCGCGCCGCATGTGCCCGACCAGCGTGGCGGCGGAAAACCGCCGGTTCAGCATCCGCAACTCCGCCGGCATGCCCAGCGCGGCGACGTGCGACACCACGCGGTCCGCATCCTCCGCCGCACAGTGCCCGAGCCGTACCGACAGCCGGAACGCCAGCCCCAGCCCGACCGCGACGCCCTCGCCGTGCAGCAGGCCGCCGGAATAGCCGTACTCCGCCTCCAGCGCGTGGCCGAAGGTGTGGCCCAGGTTCAGCAGCGCGCGGCCGTCGTTCGGCTTTTCCTCGCGCTCATCGTCGCCCACCACCGCCGCCTTGAATGCACAGGCGCGCATGATCGCCTCGGCCTGCGCCTCCCGGTCGCCGCCCACCACCGCCGCACCGTTGGCCTCGCACCACGCGAAAAACGCCGCATCGCCGATCAGTCCGGCCTTGGCGATCTCGGCGTAGCCGGCGCGCAGTTCGCGCGGCGGCAGCGTGGCGAGCGTGCCGGTGTCCGCCAGCACCATGCGCGGCTGATAGAACGCACCGACCAGGTTCTTGCCCTGCCTTGTGTTCACCCCGGTCTTGCCGCCTACCGACGAGTCCACCTGCGACAGCAGCGTGGTCGGCACCTGTACGAACGGCAGCCCGCGCAGCGTCGTGGCGGCGGCGAAGCCCGCCAGATCGCCAACCACGCCGCCACCCAGCGCGATCACCGTGGTGCGGCGCTCGACCCGCGCGTCCAGCAATTGATCGACCACGCTCTGCCAGCTTGCCAGGCTCTTGGATGCCTCGCCCTGCGGAACGACGATCTGGCTCGCGGCGACCCCGGTCTCCGCCAGACCGCGCAGCAGCGCCGGCAGATGCAGCTGCGACACGGCATCGTCGGTCACCACCACGGCGCGCTTCTGTTCCATGCGCGGCGCCAGCAGCGCGCCGGCGCGCGCCAGCAGGTCGTCACCGATCACTACGTCGTAACTGCTGCTCGGCAGCACGACCGCAAGGCGCCGCGGCGCCTGCCAGGCCAGCAATGTGTTCACCACCCGGCCGGTGGTGGCGTCCGGGCTCTCATCGACGCAATCGACGGTCACGTTTGCCTCCGCATAGATCGGATCGCGCACATCCATCAGCCGTTGCAGAATGTCCGCGGGATTGCCGTCGGCCAGCAGCGGGCGGTTGTCTCGCCCGGCGACGCGTCGCAGCAACATGGCCAGGGGGCAGCGCAGCCACACGGACACCGCCTCCTCGCGCACGATCGCCCGGGTCTCGGGGTCCATGAAGGCGCCGCCGCCGAACGCCAGCACCAGCGGGTCGCCGGCCAGCAGCCGGCGGATCACCCGGCGCTCGCCGGCCCGGAAGTCGCCTTCGCCGTAGCGCGAGAACAATTCCGGGATCGTGCAGCCCGCTGCCAGCTCGATCTCCGCGTCCGCGTCGCGGAATGGCAGCCCGAGTCGCGCGGCCAGACGCCGGCCGATCGAGGTCTTGCCGGCGCCCATCAGCCCGACCAGCACGATGCTGCGGCCGGCAAGCGCTTCCGGCAGCGGAACAGCCTCCCTGAGCGCGGTGTTGCGTGTCATGGCGGCGGACGCTAGCACACGGTGCGTCGGACAGGCCAAGGCGCGCAGGAGTCGGTGGAACAGACGATGATCCGCATCTTTCTGATCGTCGTCGCGGCTGGCCTGGTGATACTCGGTGCCACCGTGGTGTTCCTGGGCTCCTACCCACCCAACCCGACGCCGCATCCGGTGGAGAAGGTGCTGCCGAACGACAAGTTCCAGAGCCACTGAGTGGACCGGCACGTCGAGGCGTTCCTGGAAATGCAGGCCGCCGAACGCGGCGCCGCGCGCAACACGCTGCTGGCGTATCAGGCCGACCTCGACGACTTCGCGGCGTTCGCCGCCGCGCGCGGCCATGCGCCCGCGGGATGCGACGCACCGTTGCTGCAGGCCTACATGGCGGGGCTGCAGCGCGCCGGCCTCGCCGCCCGCACGGCCTCGCGGCGGCTGTCGGCGCTGCGGCAGTTTTATCGCTTCCTGCTGCGCGAGGGCGTGCGCGGCGACGATCCGACCACCCTGCTCGATGCACCGCGGCTGCCCAGGACGCTGCCCAAATACCTGAACGAGCAGGAGGTGGACGCGTTGCTGGAGGCGGCCCGGCGGATGCCCGGCGAGCGCGGCGCGGTGGCGACGGCGGCGCTGGAGATCCTCTACGCCACCGGGCTTCGGGTGTCCGAGTTGCTGGCATTGCCGCGCCGCGCGCTGGCCAGTGACGCCGCCGTGCTGCTGATCCGCGGCAAGGGCGGCAGGGAGCGGATCGTGCCGCTTTCAGAGACCGCAAAGCAGGCCGCCGCTGAACTGGTGGCGCAACAGGACAATACCGGACGGCATCTGTTTCCTGGCCGCGACCCGCGTCGGGCCTTGACGCGTCAGGCGTTCTTCCTGCTGCTCAAGCAGGTGGCGCTGACGGCGGGCCTCGATCCGGCACGCGTGTCACCGCACGTGCTGCGGCATTCGTTCGCCTCGCACCTGCTGGCGCACGGCGCCGACCTGCGCAGCCTGCAACTGCTGCTCGGACATGCGGACATCGCCACCACGCAAATTTATACGCATGTGCTGGCGGAACGGCTGCAGCGGCTGGTCGAGGCGCATCATCCGCTGGCGCGAGGCCGGACGGAGTAACCCGGCCACCTTGACACGCGGGCGCAATCCCACAAGCGTATAGCGGCCAATCGAGTTCGAATGAGCGTGGCGGCATCGGCCGCGCGGAGCGCACTGGTGGCCGCCCGCCTGTTCCAAAGGGGGGACCGGTTGATGGGCATATACCTGAGCGAGCCAGAGCGCAGGCAATTGCGCCCGGCCGAAACGGCGGCCTTCGGATCGCCGGTGCCGACGCAGGTGATTTCCAACGGCGAGTTCAATCCGCTGCCACAAACGCTGCGCCAGCGGCGCGTCGAGGCGCGGATAGCCGAGCTTGCGGAGGCGACCGGGCGCAAACTCGGCATGGACCGGCGCAGGTTCCTGAGTAGTGCCTGCGGCATGGCAGCCGCCTTCGTGGCGATGAATGAAGTCCACGGACATTTGTTCGAGGTGGAGAGCGCGGAGGCCGCGCAACCGGACGTCGCGGCATCCCGCGCCGCGGGTCTGGCCCGGCAGTTCGTGTTCGACGACCAACTGCATTTCGTCCGCGACGATTACCCATGGGACGGACTTACCGATCTGGCAAAATACGCGGCTGCGCATTGGAACACTGCGATGCGCAACGATCCGGTGGGCCTTGGGATCGATCGCTACAAGTTCGATAATTTCCTCAAGGAGGTCTACTTCGACAGCGATACGCGCGTTGGATTGCTCAGTGGCGCGCCATTCGACGATCCGAAAAACTGGTTCCTGTCGAACGATCAGATCAGGCAGGCGGCGGAGACGGTGAACAGCATAGCCGGGCGGCAGCGGCTGCTGTTTCACTCGCTGATCACGCCGAAGCAGGCGGGCTGGCTGGACGAGGTGGATCGCTGCGTCGGCTCGGTGCGACCCACCAGTTGGAAAGGCTACACGATCGGCGATCCGCTTTCGCCGCGAACGACGAAGTACCCCTGGCGGCTGGATGATGCGGACTTGATGGGCCCGTTCTATGACAAGATCACCAAGGCGGGCATCACCACCGTGTGCATCCACAAGGGCCTGATGCCGAAGGACTACGAAACCGCGATCCCCGGCGGTGCATGGCGCTACGCCAACGCGGACGATGTCGGACCCGCGGCAAAGCAATGGCCACAGATCGACTTCGTCATCTATCATTCGGCACTGCGCGCGTTTCTCGAGGATCCCCAGGGGGAACTCGACAAATTCGAGCAGACCGGGAGAATCGACTGGGTCAGCGATCTCGCCCAAATCCCGGAAAAGTTCGGCGTTCATAACGTATATTGCGATCTCGGCACGTCCTTCGCGATTTCGGCGGTGACCAATCCGCGCTTCTGCGCGGCGATGCTGGGCACTTTGATCAAGGGACTGGGACACGAACATGTGTTCTGGGGAACCGATTCCGTTTGGTATGGATCACCTCAGTGGCAGATCGAGGCGTTCCGGCGACTTGAAATCCCCGAGGACATGCAGAAACGGTTTGGCTTCGCCCCGTTGGGGCCGGCGAATGGCCAGGTGAAGAGCGACATCCTCGGCTACAATGCGGCGCGCCACTACCGGGTCGATCTCGCCGCCGACCTGGATCGCGATGGGATCGGGCGCATCAAGGCCGCTTATCTCGACGACGGCCAGACGCGCAGTAACCGTGCCTACGGCTACGTCGTGCCGCGCGGCTGAACGCGCGGCCCGGTTGACGGGTTGACAGAAAAATCGGGGGGAAAATGCAAAGACGAGCAATGCTGGCCGCGTCGGCGGCAAGCGCCACCGCTGCCACGTTGAGGGCTGCCCGCGCGGCCATGGAAGGGCCATTCGGTGAGACCGGCGTGCCGCTTGAGGCCACACCATCAGTACGACTGCCGCTTGGTCCGCTGTCCGGTTCGCGATATCCCGACCCTCACATCGAGGCGCTGGACAAGAAACGGTTCAGGGGCAGCGTCGGGACCGGCGGGGTTGAGCGCGTCGCCACCGGCATGCGCTGGGCCGAAGGACCGGCGTATTTCGCGGCGGGGCGTTACCTGGTGTTCAGCGACATTCCTAACAATCGGATGATGCGTCTGACGGAAGACGACAATCACCTGAGCGTGTTCCGTTCGCCTTCATTCAACTCGAACGGCAACACCCTCGATCGAGAGGGGCGCCTGGTGAGTTGCGAACACGGCGGGCGGCGAGTCACGCGTACCGAGCTCGACGGCACCATCACCGTGATCGCCGACAGCTACGATGGGAAAAAGCTCAATTCGCCGAATGACGTGGTAGTGGCTTCGAACGGCTCGATCTGGTTCACCGATCCGACATATGGGATCAAGGGCAACTACGAGGGTCTGCATGCCGAGCCCGAGCAGGCCAAACACAACGTGTTCCGCGTCGATCCCGCGACTGGCTCGGTCACGGTGGTGGTGGACGATTTTGTGCAGCCCAACGGCATCTGTTTCTCGCCGGACGAGAAGCGGCTGTACGTGATCGACAGCGGAATCACCGATGGGGGACCGGTCCATATCCGCGTGTTTGACGTGGACATCGCGAGCGGCAAGGTGAGCAATGGCAAGATCTTTGCCGAGGGCTTCGCGCCCGGCCTCACCGACGGCATGCGCTGTGATGTCGAGGGCAATGTCTGGTGCAGCATGGGCTGGGCCGACCCGAACGAGGATGGTGTGCGCTGCTATGGACCGGAAGGTACGCTGTTGGGCAAGATCCATGTCCCGGAGACCGTGGCCAACCTGACCTTCGGCGGCCGGCTGCGCAACCGCCTCTACATCTGCGGCAGCACATCGCTCTACGCATGCTATGTGGACACGCAAGGAGCCATGAAGCCCTAGCGATTCCGACCTGGTCCGCAAGAATACAATGTGAACAACAAGCAGGGGAGACAGTTCATGCGCGGTACACGGCAAGCCTTGGCGCTTGGTGTAATACTCGCTCTCGGCACCGTGCCGGGTCGGGCGCAGCCGGTGGACACCGGCCGCATCGCTGCCGGCAGTCCGAACGATTGGCTCACTTATCATGGTGCCTACAACGGCTGGAACTACAGCGGCCTTGAACAGATAAACACCAATAACGTGAAGGACCTCGCTGTCGCCTGGATCCATGTCCCCGGGCGCTCCACGCGCGGCCTGCAGTCGGTGCCTTTGGTGGCTGACGGCGTGCTGTACTACACGGGCTCATACAGCCGCGTCTTCGCGCTCGACGGCGCGACCGGAGCGGTGATCTGGTCATATTTCCCGGAACTCGACGACGCGCTGGTGGCGCGTCAGACGCACTCGCCGTACAACCGTGGCGTCGCGTTGGGCCAGGGCAAGGTGTTTGTGGGCACGGTGGACGGAAGGCTGATCGCGCTCGATATGAAGACCGGCAAGGTCGCGTGGGACACCAAGCTGCAGGACTCGCAGAAGCTCACTGTCGGTTTCACCGGCGCTCCACTCTACGCCAAGGGAATGGTGGTGATCGGCAGCCAGGGCGGCGAGTGGCCTGGCCGTGGCCCGATCTATGGTGTGGACGCGGAGACAGGCAAGGTGAAGTGGACGTTCCTCACGGTTGCTCCGACCGATGAGACGAAGAAAACCTGGGGCAACGACTCCTGGCGAACCGGCGGCGGCGGCGGTTGGATGTCGGGCAACTATGACGTCGAAACGAACACGCTGTACTGGGGGACCGCGAATCCGGCGCCGCTGTATGACTGGTCAGGCCCCGACTGGAAGACCACCGGCGCGCGCCCCGGCGAAAATCTCTACACGACGTCGGTGCTTGGGCTCGATCTTGATACCGGCAGCCTCAAATTCTATCATCAGGAATTGCCGCACGATGGATGGGATTTCGACAGCGCTGTCGGCGAGTTCGTGCAGATCAGCCGGGACGGTCAAAAGTATATTGTGCATCCCAATAAGAGCGGCTTCATCTTCGTCTACGACAACAATCTCAAGGTCAAGAACGTCTATCCGATCGTGAGCAACATAAACTTCGTCAAGTCGATCGACCCGCAGACCGGCGAACTGGTCGGCCGCCGCGACTTCAGCGCCGGCAAGCAGTCCGAGCCACTTTGCCCCGCGATCAGTGGCGGCGTCAGCTGGAACGGCGGGAGCTACAATCCGCGGACCGGCCTCTACTACAAGATCGGCAATGAATGGTGCATCAGTCTCGATGTGATCAAGACGACCCCGGTGACGGAGCCAGTGGTGCAGCTCAATATCGGGGCCAACTTCAAGCTGGTGCCGCCGCCGGGCGGCCAGATCTACGGCCACCTCGATGCGCGTGATCCGATCACCGGAGCGAAGAAGTGGGAAGTCCGCTACCCCGAGCCGCCGATGGCGAGCGTGCTGTCGACCGGTGGCGATCTGGTGTTTGTCCCTGACAGCCGGGGAACCATCCACGCCTATAACGCGGATACCGGTGCAGAGCTTTGGAGCCACGGCGACGGTCTCGGCCACCAGGGTGGAATCATGAGCTATGCTGTCAACGGCAAGCAGTACATCGCCGTGGTCGCCGGGTTCGGTGGCATGGTGAGCGATGACTTCGCGCCAACCTTCGGCGAACCCTACAAGAGCATGCCACGCGATGACGGCGTGCTGGTCGTCTACTCACTGAAGTAAGCGAATTGCCGGTCCCCCTGGCGCCGTCACATCTTCGCCAGGGGGAGCATGCGGACATTGGCAGCAGGCGCGGTAACCAGCAGCATGGCATAATGTTTCACCAAGTGCTTGCGCTGGTTCTGCTGGTCACGAGTGTGCCGCAGCAAGTACATGCGCAGCCTCCGGCAGCAGCGGATCCCAAATCCTCCCTGGATGTGAAGCAACTGTTCGCCACCACCTGCGGCTGGTGCCATAGTGACGGCGGTCGCGCACCGGGCAAGGGACCGCAACTCATGAACACCCAGCGGAGCGACGACTTCATTCGGACCCGGATCAAGCTTGGCAAGGAGGGCGCCATGCCAGCCTTCGGCTCCTCCTTCAGTGATGCCGACATCGATGCGATCATCAGCTATATTCGCAGTTTGAAGCCGGAGCAGGGATGAGCCCGACACGATGTTTCCGCAGTCTGACCGGCCTCGCCGCGCTGGTGTTGCTGGCACTGTCGGGCCTGCCCGGGACAGCCTCCGGCAGGACGCTCAACGCCATTCGCGAGCGAGGCTCGATCAGCCTTTGCGCCCACCCGAACTCGCTGCCGTTCGCCAGCCGAACCGCGCAGCCGCCTGGCTTCCAGCTCGAGTTCGGCCGGGCGCTTGCGGAGCAACTCGGTGTATCACTGACGACGGAGTGGGTGCTCATCAGCTACCAGATCCCGCGCACCGACTGCGACATCATTCTCGATACCATCGCCGTGGACGACGCTCCGCCGGATTTCGGCATCAAGCTCTCGAAACCGTATTATCGTGGCGGCGTGATTCTGGCTGTGCCCCCGGGCAGCGCGATCGCATCGTTCAAGGACCTCGATGGCCATACCAAGGTGGCGGTTCAGACGGGTTCGCTGGCTGCCATGACCATCGATCGGCGGCACGTGCCGATCTCGGTGTTCGGTTTCGAAGAGGACATGCTGGCAGCGCTTGCGGACGGTGAGGTCGATGCTGCCGCGGTGACGGCGCTGACCGCCGGATACTATAATCTACAGCATGCCGATCATCCGGTGACTCTGCTGCCGCTTGATGAGCATGAGCACGATCTGGTGTGGAACGTTGCCGTCGGCATGCGGCGGCCCGACGACGCGCTCCGCGCGGCGATCAACGCGGCGATCGACCGGCTTTCCGCGGACGGCGTGATCGCGAGCATCTATCGCCGTTATGGCGTGGCCCTGCAGGCCCCACGGTAGACGACGACGCCGTCGCGATCACTCCGCGGGTGCCAGCGCCGGCCGCCGCGTGATTCGCAGCACCAGCAGCGACGCGATCAGGCAGGCCGCGCCACTGGCGATGAACGCGCTCAGGTAACTCCCGGTGGCGTTGCGCAGCACGCCGGCGCCGAGGGCCGCCACCGCGCCGCCGATCTGGTGACCGCAGACGATCCACGACACGATCACCGGCGCGTCGCGCCGGCCGAACACCTCGTTGGTAAGCGTGACGGTCGGCGGTATCGTCGCCACCCAGTCCAGCCCATAGAACACCGCGAACACCGACAGGCTGATCAGATTGAAGTTGGTGAATGGCAGCACCAGCAGCGACAGCCCGCGCAGGCCGTAGTACCAGAACAGCAGGATCCGCGGGTTGTAGCGGTCGGTGAGCCAGCCGGACGCGGTGGTGCCGATCAGGTCGAACACGCCGATCGCGGCGAGCAGGCTGGCGGCGGTCACCTCCGGGATGCCGTGGTCCATGCAGTATGAGATCAGGTGCGTCGCCACCAGCCCGTTGGTCGAGAAGCCGCACACTGCGAAACTCGAGAACAGCAGCCAGAAATCCAGCGAGCGCGTCCCGCGCGCGAGGCCTGAGAGCGCGACCATCACCGGGTTGGCGGTGCTTACCGCGGTCGGCGGTTCGGCGGCCGCGCCGTACGGGCCGAGCCCGACGCTGCCGGGGCTTTCCGCCAGCACCAGTGTGACGACCGGGATCAACGCCACGATCACCAGCGCCACCGCCCATGGCACGCTCTGCCATCCGAGCCGCTCGGCGAAGCTCGCCAGCAACGGCAGGAACACCAGCTGGCCGCTGGCGTTGCTGGCGGCCAGCAGGCCGACCACCAGCCCGCGTCGGGCGACGAACCAGCGATTTGCCACCGCCGTTGCCATGCCGATCATGCCGCCGCCCGAGCCGATGCCGACCAGCACGCCCCAGGTGGCATAGAGTTCCCAGGGACGGGTGGCGAACGCGGCACCGGCGGCGCCAAGGGCGAGCAGGCACAGCGAAGTGAGCACGGTGGCGCGCATGCCGATCCGTTGGATCAGCGCCGCGCCGAACGGCCCGACCAGGCCGCCCAGCAGGATGTTCAGCGAGATCGCACCGGAGATCGTCGCCGGGCTCCAGCCGAACGCCCTCTCCAGGGGCACGATCAGCACACCGGGGGCGGCACGCACCCCAACCGTGGCGAGGATGACGGTGAACATCAGGCCCACCACGATCCAGGCGTAGTGGATGCGCCCGGCCAGCAGCCGGGCAACGCGGCGAGGGCCCATCGTCGTCTCCTTCTGGTCTTGCCGTGAACATGACGATCGTCATATGATAGTCAAGCGTTTAGATGATGGCCGTCATGTAAAACAGGGATGCGGCTCATGCGGATGACGAACCAGCGCAAGGCCGAGACGCACGAGCGGATCCTCGCTGCGGCCGGCGAACTGTTCCGCGGGCATGGGATCGATGCCGTAGGGGTCGACGCGATCATGCATCGGGCCGGCCTGACGCATGGCGGATTCTACGCGCATTTCGCCTCGAAGGAGGCGCTGGTCGCCGAGATGTCGGCCGCCGCGCTGGGGCGGTCAGCGGCCCGGTGGGAGCGGATCAGCCAGGAGGCGGATCAGGCCACCGCCCTGACCCGCATCGTTGAAAGCTACCTCGATCCGGCGCATGTCGCGGCGGCAGAGCGAGGCTGCGTCCTGGCCACGCTGGGCCCCGAGATCGCGCGGCGGCATGAGGCGCGACCGGCGCTCACCGCCTCGATCCGACGCATGGTCGACGTATTGGCAGGTTGTCTGCCGCGGCGGCGGCGGCGGCGTGCTTTGGTGACTTTGTCCACCTTGGTTGGTGCGGTCGTGCTGGCGCGATTGTGCGACGATTCGGGGTTGGCCGAGGAATTTCTGGTCGCGGCGCGCAGGTCCGCGTGCCTGCACTGAACGGGCCGTCAGCCGACTGATCGTCGTTTGCGATCGATCACGGCGTTGGTCGGCCGATCCAGGCGAAAACCCCTGGTGCCGCGTATGCTGCTCCGCTAAAAGTGCGCCGGTACGATCACAGCAGATTAACGATAAGCTGACCTTATGGCTGGAAGCGTTTCGTGACTCCGGTCGACCAGCATGTCGGCCGGCGTATCAGGGGCAAGCGACGCGCGCTGGGGCTCACCGAGGACCGCCTTGCCAGGTCGCTGGGGGTCGATGCGGACACCGTCAGGGCCTATGAGCGCGGAACGGAACGCGTGCCGTCCGAGCACCTGAACCGGCTCAGCGAGATCATGGAAGTTCCGCTCA
This sequence comes from Acetobacteraceae bacterium, assembly GCA_036494925.1. Lineage (GTDB taxonomy): Bacteria > Pseudomonadota > Alphaproteobacteria > Acetobacterales > Acetobacteraceae > JAMXLO01. Next base: position 3,183 of record DASXNR010000541.1, on the reverse strand, counting down.
GCTATTTCTTTCCGGCCGCGCCTTGCCCAGACCCGTGACCTCGCGGCAATTCGCGAGCGCCCCGACGATGCCCGGATAGGTCCTGCGCGATCCAAACGTACGCGGGATACCCGTATGCAACCGGCATGCTCAGCATTTGCGGCGGCCGCTGGCCTTTCCGCCCGGGGGAATTGTGCTAAAGGCCGCGCCCCATGCGCCATTACCTCGACTTCGAGAAACCGATCGCCGAACTGGAGGGCAAGATCGAAGAGCTCCGGCGCATGTCGGAGCCGGACGGGATCAACATCGCCGACGAGGTGGCGCGGCTTACCACGGTGGCCGATCGCCAGTTGCGCGCGACCTACGCGAGACTGACACCCTGGCAGAAGACGCTGGTGGCGCGGCACCCGGACCGGCCCAAGGCGAACGCCTACATCGCCGCGCTGATCAGCGACTTCACGCCGCTCGCCGGCGACCGCGCGTTTGCCGATGATGCGGCGGTGCTGGGCGGGCTGGGGCGGTTCCGCGGCCGCTCGGTCGTGGTGTTGGGGACCGAGAAGGGATCCGACACCGATAGCCGGGTCAAGCACAATTTCGGCATGGCGCGGCCCGAAGGCTACCGCAAGGCGCGGCGGCTGATCGAGCTGGCCGGGCGATTCGGGCTGCCTGTGCTGACCTTTGTCGACACCTCCGGCGCGTTTCCCGGCATCGACGCCGAGGCGCATGGCCAGGGTGAGGCGATAGCCCGCTCGATCGAGGCCTGCCTGGAGGCGCCGGTGCCGTTGGTCGCCACAATCATCGGCGAGGGTGGCTCGGGCGGGGCGATAGCGCTGGCCGCCGGCGATCACGTGCTGATGCTGGAGCATGCGATCTATTCGGTGATCTCGCCGGAGGGGTGTGCGTCCATCCTGTGGCGCGACGCCGGGCAGGCGACGGCGGCGGCGGAGGCGCTGCGGCTGACCGCAGACGACCTCAGGCGGCTGGCGTTGGTCGATATGGTGATTCCCGAACCGCTGGGCGGTGCGCAGCGCGACGCGGCGGCGACCATTGCCGCGGTGGGCGATGCGGTAGCCGAGGCATTGCAACCGCTGGTTGAGCTGGATGGCGCGACGCTGAAGGCGCGCCGGCGTGAGAAGTTCCTGGACGCGGGCCGCGTAGGCCTTGCGTAGTGGGACTCCGCTGGCGGACGTCGCTCGGACCGGCGGCAGGCGTGATTGTGGCTTTCGTGGTCTGGCAAGGCCTGGCGCGGATCCTGCCTGTGGATATCGCTGCCCGGCTGCCTGAGCGTCTCGGCGTGGCCTGCGCGGCACTGCTGCCGGCGGTGGGCGTGCTCAACCTGATGATCCTGACGCAGATGCGGCTGCGGGCGCGCACCGGCGCGGTGGACCCGTTGGCTGGGCATGACGGTGCATTGCTCCAGGTCAACCAGCGGGCGCTGACCAATACGGTGGAACAGCTTGCCGGCTTTGCTCCGGCGCTGCTGGCCCTGGCGGCGGGCGCGACAGCGGACGGCATGAGGTTTGTCGTCTCGGCCGGCATCGTGTTCGCGCTGGCGCGGCTGGCGTTCTGGGCCGGTTATCTGCTTGGGCCGATGGTGCGCGCGCCCGGTATGGCGGCGACATTCGCGATCAACTTCGCCACGCTGACTGCCGCGATCTGGGTGTGGTGGCGTGGTGGCCATAGCTGACGTTCCGGCGCTGCCGGGCGAGGCGCAGAATTGGGCAGGCCTGAACATTGCGCGACGCGTCCGCGTCCGCGATAATGGCCGGCAGCGTACATAAGTCGCCTGAAAGGTATGATGACCGCCGCACCCAACATGGATCAGCCCGGCGTCTTCCACCTCGTCATGATCAAGCCGTCGCACTACGATGATGACGGCTATCCGATTCAGTGGGTTCGCTCGGCGATTCCCTCCAACACGCTCGCCTGCATGAACGGGCTGGCGGAGGACGCGCGACAGCGTGCTGTGCTCGGACCCGGTGTCACTATCGAGTTGCACACCTACGACGAGACGAATCGGCGAGTGCGGCCCGACCGGATCATCCGCGACATCGATCGCGCCGGCGGCAAGCCGCTGATCGCACTGGTCGGCGTGCAGTCCAACCAGTTCCCGCGCGCGGTCGATCTGGCCCGGCCGTTCCTTGCCGCCGGATGGCCGGTGATGATCGGCGGGTTCCACATTTCCGGCTGCCTCGCGATGCTGCCGGAGATGCCGCCCGAGATGCTGGACGCCCAGGCACTCGGCATCAGCTTCTTCGCCGGCGAGGCGGAGGACCGGCGGCTGGACGACGTGATGCGCGACGCCTGGGCCGGCACCTTGGCGCCGTTGTACAATCACATGGACGACCTGCCGTCGCTGGAAGGCGAGCCGCCGCCGATTTTGCCCAGCCAGCATGTACGCCGCACCTCCGGCTCGCTGTCGAGCATCGATCTGGGGCGTGGCTGCCCCTATCAGTGCTCGTTCTGCACCATCATCAACGTGCAGGGCCGCAAGAGCCGCTTTCGCTCGCCCGACGATCTGGAGCAGATCATCCGTGCCAATGTCGCGCAGGGCATCAAGCGCTTCTTCATCACCGACGACAATTTTGCCCGCAACCGCCAGTGGGAGCCGTTGTTCGACCGGATGATCGCGCTGCGCGAGGAAGGGCTGAACATCGGCTTCACCATCCAGGTGGACACGCTGTGCCATCGCATTCCGAACTTCATCGTCAAGGCCGGCCGCGCCGGCGTGCGGCGGGTGTTCATCGGTCTGGAGAACATCAACCCGGAGAATCTGCTGGCCGCGAAGAAGCGGCAGAACCGCATCACCGAGTATCGCGCGATGCTGCAGGCATGGCGCGAGGCCGGTGCCATCACCTACGCGGGCTACATCATCGGGTTTCCCGGCGACACCAAGGAATCGATCCTGCGCGATGTCGAGATCATCAAGCGCGAACTGCCGCTCGACATCCTGGAATTCTTCTTCCTCACGCCGCTGCCGGGATCCGAGGACCACAAGGTGCTGTGGGGGCAGGGCACCTGGATGGATCCCGACCTGAACAAATACGACCTCAACCACCGCGTGACGCATCATCCGCGGATGTCGGACGCGGAGTGGGAGTCGGCGTATCGCGCCGCCTGGACCAACTACTACACGCCGGAGCACATGCGCACGATCCTGCGCCGCGCGGCGGCACATCCGCTGGGGCGGCCGAAGACCGCGCT
>DASXNR010000540.1:0-8860 GCA_036494925.1 Acetobacteraceae bacterium | reverse complement strand
GAGCGGGAACGGCGGCACATCCTGGCCGAGCGCGAGGCCGGCATCGCGGTACCCCACCACGACGGTGTCGGCTACCTCGCGCTGCTGCGCTGCCCGGCAATGTGGGGTCTGTTCATCTCGCAGGGCTGCCTTGTCTATTCGCTCTATCTGTACCTGAGTTGGCTGCCGAATTACCTGCAGACATCGCGGGGTTTGTCGCTGGTTGATGCCGGGCTCTACACGTCCGTGCCGTTCTTCATCGCAACGGCGGTGAATATCGTCATCAACTGGATTGGCGACCGGGCGCTGAGCGTTCACGCCGTGCGAAGCGGCATGCGTCGTTATCTCGTGGCGCTGTGCCTGTTCCTGACCGCCGCAGGCCTGATCATTCCCTACGTCCAGTCCCTGACTGCCGTCATCATCCTGGTGTCGATCACGGTTTCATTCGCAAATACCGGTCCTGCGACCAACGCTACGCTGACCAGCGATCTGCTGCGATCACCGGCGGATGCCGGGCGCGCATTCGCATTCCTGGTGCTTGGTGGCAATGTCTTCGGCCTGCTGGCGCCGATCGTCACCGGATACCTCGTGGCGGCAAGCGGCAGCTTCAGCAGCGCCTTCATCGCAGCCGGTGTCCTGGCGCTGATCGGAGGGACCGTAACGCTGGTGCTGTCGCGCGGCGCGATCGGTGAGGTCTCGTTAGGCGCCAAGCCGTTGGAAGCAACAGGGTGATCGGAAGCGGCGCGCACGGGTAAGGTATTAGCGATCCACCCGGCGCGCGCTCAACGCTGCCTCGTTGATCCGCAACCCCAATCCCGGTCCTTCCGGCAGATGGAACAGCCCGTCCACCGGCCTTGGCGGGTTCTCGAACACCGCGTGCGTGCGCGTTGACGGATCGTTCCATTCGATCGGCTTGCTCGCCTGCAATTGCGCGGCCACGACATGCATGTTGGCCATGTGGCCGATCATCGGCTGGGTCTGATGTGACACCAGTTCCACGCCATGCGCGTGCGCCAGTGCCGCGCAGCGCACCAAGCCGGTGATGCCGCCCATCTTTACGATGTCGGGTTGCACCATGCGCACGCCGGCATCGATCAGATCAGCGAGCGCCGCAAGCGTGTAAGTTTGTTCGCCGGCCGACACTGTGATGTCCAGGGCACGCGCCACCTCGCCCATCGCCTTGATGTGATAGTGCTGCACCGGCTCCTCGAACCACCAGTAGCCAAGCTCTTCCAACATGCGGCCGACGCGGATCGCGCCGCCGGTGGTAAAACCGTTGTTGGCATCAAAGGCGAGCGGGAAGTCGTCACCCACCAGCTTGCGCACCGCGCGCGCCTTGGCGATGTCGCCGGGAATGTCCCGATCCAGCAACGTGCGTGGATTGTCGAAGCGGATCTTGATGGCGGCCGGCTGGTCCTTCAGCCGTGTCTCCACCACGCGCAGCACGTCGTCCAGGCTGCGGTCGCCGTTGCCGCCGATCGAGGCATAGAACGGCAGAGCGGTGCGCCACGCGCCGCCGAGCAGCTTGGTGATCGGCAGGCCGGTCAGCTTGCCCTTGATATCCCACAGCGCAATGTCGAGCGCGGCCAGTGCGCCGGTCAGCGCGCCCTCGGGTCCGAGCTTCACGCATGTGTGCAGCAACGTGTCCAGCAGCACCGCGTGGTCCAGCGGATCCTTGCCAATCAGTGCCGGTGCCAGGTCGTGGCCGATGATGCCGAGTGAGGCGAGACCGCCCTGCATTGGCGACGCTTCGCCGATGCCGTCGATACCTTCGTCGGTATGGACGCGCACGAAGGCGCTGTGCTGCGTTGGCTTCTCGTCCGGCGTCCAGCGCACCTGGAAAGCGTCGATGCGGGCGATCTTCATGTGGGATGCTCCCTCGCTCAGTCCGCAATCAACACCGGGATCAGCGAGGCGACAAGCAGCAGTGCCATGGCGACGTTGAATGCGCGCAAGCGCGCTGGCGAATGCAGCAGCCGGCCGGCGCCGCTGCCGAGCAGCGCCCACACCAGCAGGCATGGCATGCCGACCAGGAGGAACACAACGAAGATGCGCGCCAGCTGCGCCGGCAGCGGACGATCTGGCAATAGGTACTCGCCGGCGGCGGCCGCGGCGATCAGCCACGCCTTCGGATTGATCCATTGAAACGCCGCTGCGCCGAAGAAGCCCAGCACGCGCCCACGGCCCCCTTCGCCCGGCGGCGGCGCAGTGGCGATCTGCCAGGCGAGCACCGCAAGCCATGCGGCGCCCACCCAGCGGAATGCGGGCAGCAGCAGCGGCCAACTCACCAGGGTGGCACCAAGGCCTGCGCACACCAGGGTCAGCATGACCGAGAAGCCCATCGCGATACCGAACATGTGCGGCACCGTCGCGCGAACGCCGTGATTGGCGGCCGACGCGGCGACCATCACGTTGTTCGGGCCGGGCGTGATGTACATCGCGACCGAGAAACCGACCAGCGAAAGCAGCGCGCCGTTCATGCGGATAGGGCAGCATAACTGACGCTTTCCTGCAATGCGTCACGTTCGCGTGCCATATCGGTTGAATGTCGGTGCCCAACGGCAACATGAGAGCCGCAGCGACAGCAGGGGGTGTCCGATGGCAGGCGAAACATTGCACGAGGAACGCGACGTCATCGGGCCGGAGGTCCTCGACCGTCACCGCGCGATGTCCACGATCATGGAGGAGCTCGAGGCGATCGACTGGTACGATCAGCGCATCAAGGCTGCCACCAATCCCGAGCTGCAGGCGGTTCTTGCGCACAATCGCAACGAGGAGAAGGAGCACGCGTCGATGCTGCTGGAATGGCTGCGGCGCAACGACGCGGAGTTCGCTTCGCACCTGCGCACCTATGTTTTCAGTCAGGGTCCGATCCGCGAGGTGAAGACCGCGGCCGGCGGCGTTGCAACCACGGGCGGCAGTCTTTCGATCGGCAGCCTGAAGGGCTGAGCGATGGATCATCTGTTCCGCGAACTGGCGCCGATCTCCGAGGCCGGATGGCAGGAGATCGAAAAGGAGGCGAAGCGGACGCTGAAGACGACGCTGGCCGCCCGCAAGCTGGTCGATTTCGTCGGCCCGCTGGGGTGGCAGGCATCGGCGGTGGGTCTTGGCCGCAGCAAGGTCGCTGAACCGCCATCGCGCAGCAGCGTCGAGACACAGCTGCGCGAGGTCCTGCCTCTGGTCGAACTACGTGTGCCGTTCGAACTGCGACGCGCCGAACTGAATGCGCTCGATCGGGGTGCGAAGGACTTCGACAACGATGCGATCATCGACGCGGCGCGCGAGATTGCGATCGCCGAAGACCAGGCGGTGTTCCATGGCTATCCGGCGGGCGGAATCCGCGGCATCTGCGAACACGCCGCCGCATCCGTGACGATCGGCGGCGCCACGGCGGACTATCCGTCGCTGGTGACGAACGCGCTGAACCGGCTGCGCGAGGCGGGCGTCGGCGGGCCGTTCGCGATTGCGCTGAGCGAGCGCTGCTACACTGAACTCACCGGGTCGACCGAAGAGGGCTACCCGGTGCTGCAACACGTGCGGCGGCTGATCGATGGACCGCTGGTGTGGGCGCCGGGCCTCGATGGTGCGGTCGTGCTGTCGATGCGTGGTGAGGACTTCGAGCTGACGGTGGGTCAGGATTTCTCGATCGGCTATCTCGATCACGACGCCGAGCTCGTGCGCCTTTACATCGAGGAGAGTTTCACGTTCTGGCTGTTGTCGCCGCAGGCGGCGGTGCCGCTGGTGTTTCCTGAGGCTGCCGCGCAAGACCGGTCGCCGCCGCATCAATCAAACCATCGGGCGTGATGGCAACCCGGTAGAGCGCGAGGGCATCCTCCGCCGATACCAAGCCGTCGCGCACGTCGCGCGCAACCAATGTCGGATCGCGTGCGGTGGGATCGCCCATGCCCGCGCCGCCGGGCAGTCTCAGGATCAGCCGATCGCCGTCGGGGATCACCTGAAAGCCCTTGGTGCGCAGCGTCTTGCCGGACTTCAGCGTGACCACGCCTGGTGCGCCGTTCAGGCCACCGTCGCGTCCCTTCGGCGCATTGGCGATGCGATCGAAGATCGCGTTGACGGCAAATTCCAGGTCACCCTTGGCGCCGATCTCCATGGTCTGTCCGGTGCCGCCACGCGTGCGTCCGGCGCCGCCCGAATCGGCTCGCAGTTCCTTGGTCCAGAAGATGATCGGGGCGACATTTTCGGTTGCCTCCACCGGCATCGTGCGGACGCCGGACGGAAAGGCGGTGGCATTGAGGCCGTCGCTGGTCGGGCGCGCGCCGGTGCCGCCGGAGTTGAAGGTGATGATCTCGAAGTCGGGCACCACCTGTCGGTTGCCGCGCGCCTGACCGGAGACCGACGAACCGCCCCGCAATGGCGGGTTCCACAATGCCGAGGCGCCTTCCGCAGTGACGCGCTCGGGCACGGCCTGATGCAGGCAACCCATCATCAGGTCGGGCAGCAGATGGCCGATCACGTGGCGCACCGACACCGGATAGGGACGCGGCGCATTGAGGATGCAGCCTTCGGGGATCTTCATGCGGAATGGTGCAAGGCTCGCCCAATTGTTGGGGATCTCCGGTGCAACGACGCACTTGATGCCGAAGCACGAATAGGCGCGGCAATAAGCGGGCGGCACGTTGATGCCGCGCGACGAGAGACCTGACGTGCCGGTGTAGTCAACCTCGATACCGTCATCCAGGATCGTCATCTCGGCCTTCAGCGTGACCGGTTCTTCGTAGCCGTCAGAACAGATCTCCGCGCGATAAGTGCCCTTCGGGATGCGCGCGATCTCCGCCAGCGTGGCGCGGTGCGAGCTGTCGAAGATGAAGGTGGCGAGCGGCTCGAGGCTGTCCATCTCGAACTCGTCCATCATCTCGACCAGGCGATGCGCGCCGGCGTCGTTGCAGGCGCACAGCGAGTAGATGTCGCCTTCCAGTTCGACCGGCAGACGCGAGCCGGCGCGCATGAAGTCGAAGAAGGTCTCGTTGGCACGGCCCTGATCGAAGCATTTGACGATCGGGATGTACATGCCTTCTTCGAACACCGAACGGCCTTCCGGGCCCATGCCCAGTCCGCCGACATCGATCACGTGCGCTGTGTTGGCGAACAGGCCGACGATGCGGCCATTGTGAAAGGCCGGCGTCACCACGGTGAGGTCGTGCAGATGGCCGGTGCCGAGCCAGGGATCGTTGGTGATGTAGTGATCGCCTGACTGCATGGTGTCGGCGGGGAACTTGCGCAGGAAGTGGCCGACGCTTTCGGCCATCGAGTTCACGTGTCCGGGCGTGCCGGTGACCGCCTGCGCCATCATGCGTCCGCGCAGATCGAAGATACCCGCGGACAGGTCGCCGGCCTCGCGCACCGTGGTGGAGAAGGCGGTGCGGATCATGGTCTGGGCCTGCTCCTCGACCACCGCGATCAGACGGTTCCACATGATCTGGCGATGGATCTGAGCGAGCGCGTTGGTCTCATGCGACATCAGTTGATCTCCCGCGTCAGGTCGATATAGCCCAGTCCGTTCACTGTCGCGCTCCAGCCCGGGCAGACCAGGGTCGACGTTTCGTCCTCAGCAACGATCGCGGGACCAATGACACGCACACCCGGCGCGAGTGCCGCGCGGTCGTACACCGACCATGGCGCGACCTCCCCCGTGGTCGTGTCGCACACGGGCTGCGTACGCGCTGGCCCCGGGACCGGGGCGAATATGGCATCGTCACCGACCAGCGGTGTGCCGGGATCGTTTTCCAGTGCCGTCGCCACCAGCACGGCGTAGCTCATGATCTCGACGTCGGAGCCGGGCACCGGCCGATCGTAGAACCGTGTGTATTCGCCGTCATAGGCCGCACGAATCTGCAACACGTCTTCCTCGCCGAGCGGGCGCGCGGGCAACGGCACAGGAATTTCATGCCCCTGGCCGACATAGCGCATATAGGCGATGCGGCTCTGCGTGATGGTGGCACCGAAGCTGCCCTGCGCCACCACTTCCATTGCCTCGGCCTCCATGTCGGCCAGCAGCGTGTTCACCGCGACGACGTCGAAGGTGGAAAAGCGCTGATACAGGCTGCGGACAACCTCGTAGCCGACCGGTGCCCGCAGGAAGCCGATCGCACTGCCGACGCCGGCGCCCGACGGTACCAGCACATGCCGGATGCCGATCTTCTCCGCGACGCGGCAGGCGTGGACCGGGCCGCCGCCGCCGAACGCGATCAGCGTGCGTCCCTCGTACGTCTTGCCGGACTCGATCGCATGCACGCGCGCTGCGTTCGCCATGTTCTCATCCACCATCTCGATGACGCCGAGTGCCGCCATCTCCGTGGTCAGTCCCAGCTTACCGCCGACGCGCGCCGCCAATGCATCGTGTGCCGCGCCGGTGTCCAGACGCATCGTGCCACCGGCGAAACGTTCCGAATCGTAACGACCGAGCGCCAGATTGGCATCGGTCACCGCGGCTTCTGTGCCGCCGCGGCCGTAGCAGGCGGGCCCTGGGTCGGCGCCGGCGCTCTCTGGCCCCACGGCGATACGACCCATCGTGTCGACATGCGCGATCGAACCGCCGCCGGCACCGATCTCGACCATCTCGATCACCGGAATCCGCAGCGGCAGACCGGAGCCTTTGCGAAACCTTCCCACTCGCGCGATCTCGAATGCACGTGCACTTTGCGGTTTGCCATCGTCGATCAGGCAGATCTTCGCGGTGGTGCCGCCCATGTCGAACGACAGCACATTGGCGATGTCGCATTGGCGGGCGATGGTGGCGGAGAAGATCGCGCCGCCGGCCGGTCCGCTTTCCACCAGGCGGATCGGAAAGCGGCAGGCGGTGTCGATCGTGGTCAGACCGCCGCCGGACAGCATGAGGAACACTGGGCCGGCAACACCGATGCCGCGCAGCCCGTCCGCCAGTTCGCGCAGGTAACGCGCCATCAGCGGTTGCACGTAGGCGTTGGCGACGGTGGTCGAGAAGCGCTCCCACTCGCGCATTTCCGGCGAGACTTCGCTGGACAACGAAACTGGAATGTCCGGTAGTTCTTCGGCAAGAATTTCGCGCACGCGGCGTTCATGCGCCGGATTGACGAAGGCGTGCAGCAGCCCCACCGCGATGCTTTCCACTTGCTCGCGCCGCAGCGTTGGGATCAGGGCACGCACAGCGGCAATGTCGAGCGGCAGCAGCACGTTGCCTTCGTTGTCGAGCCGTTCGGGCAACGGCAGGCGAAGATGACGCGGCACCAGCGGTTCGGGCAGCACAATGTTGAGATCGTACTGGTCGTAGCGGCTCTCGTTGCCCATCGCGATCACGTCGCGAAAGCCTTGCGTGGTGAGCAGCGCGGTGCGCGCGCCCTTACGCTCGATCACTGCATTGGTGGCAAGCGTGGTGCCGTGGATTACGATGCCAATGTCGGCGGCCGCGACGCCGGACGATTGCAGGATGTCGCGAACCCCTGCCATGACGCCTTGTTCGGGAGCGGTCGGCGTGGTGAGGACCTTGATGGTGGTAAGCCTGCCGTCGTGCTCGAGTGCAAGATCGGTGAAGGTGCCGCCGATATCGACGGCCAGTCGAGCAGAAGGCATCCAGTCCTCGGACTTGTGTGCGGGAGGGCAGTCAAGCCGGTTGTCGGAAGCGTTGCAAGCACTGACCTTTGAATCCGAAAAGGTCGGAGTCGCATGAGACTGATGAGTGGAATAATGCGCGGGTCGTCGTGCGGGCTCCGTTGCCGGGCCGCGGCACCGGCGGGACTTCGCTCAGTAAACCACGCTCTCCAGCATCGGACGGTTGTCGCGCACACGCTCATATCCAAAAGGTGTGAGATCCAGCGTGCGGTAGCCATCGAAGCGGATCAACTCAGCGACAGCACGGCCGGTCGCCGGGCCATGCTGCACGCCATGGCCGGAGAAGCCCGATGCGACAATCAGATTGGGAATGTTCGGAAATGGTCCGATCACCGCGTTGTGGTCAAGCAGGCACATGTCGTAGTGGCCGGCCCAGGCGCGCTGCAGGCGCAATTGCTCCAACGCCGGAATGCGATGCGCCAGCAACGGCCAGAGCGGGGCATCCAACAGATGCAGATCGGGATCGAAGTCACCCTCGGGATTGTGGTCGGCGTCGGCCGGCGGCGAAATTCCACAGATAAAGCCGTCGCCCTCGGGACGGATCCACATGCCAGAGGTGTCGAACACCAGGGGCATTCCGGTACCGTCAAGCGGCGCGCGGATCATGAACACCGTGCGCTTACGCGGCTCGATCGGCAGTGCGATGCCGGCGAGTGCAGCAACGCGGCCTGACGCTGGGCCGGCAACTATAATTACATGTTCGGCGGCAATCCGTTCGCCGTTCGCCGTCCGCACCGCTGTTGCCCGGCCCGCGGCGACGTCGATCGCCACTGCTTCGTCATGCAGATATCGGGCGCCGCGCTCGATCGCATCGGAGCGCACCGCGCGCAACAGACTGTAGGCGTCGAACCAGCCCTCATGCTTGCGGCCGAGCGTGGCGCAGGCAACATCCTGCGCGTTCAGCCAGGGAAATTGCGCGGCGATCTGGTCGCCCTCGAACAGCGCGATATCTGCGCCCTCGGCAAGCTGCATGGCGCGGTTGGCACGCAACGTGGCCTCGCTCTCGGCGCTCGCCAACATGAGATAGGCGCGGCGGACCAGGCCGACGCGATCTGCCATTGCCTCGAGAAACGCGGCTCCGAACAGCGACATCCGCACGTTCAGCGGCTGGGAGAACTGGGTGCGGATCGAGGCGGCCGATAGCGTCGTTGACGCATATTGGTAGGAGGGGTCTTTCTCGAGTACGACGACCTCGCCGTGGCCGGCGAGAAAATAGGCTGTGCATGAGCCGACGATACCGCCGCCGATGATGATGGTGCGTGCCATAATCCCAACC
>DASXNR010000539.1:0-3499 GCA_036494925.1 Acetobacteraceae bacterium | reverse complement strand
CGGCTGCGCAGCTTCGCCTACAATGTGTTATGCCGTAACCGAACCAGCACCTTCAGTCAGGACAGATACGCCGCCGCTCTCGCTGGTTTCAGTGCCCTGGCCAACTGGTGCTTCAGTTGAGAGCATTTAACAGCCCTGGGGTACCTGTTCGGTTTGGCGGAGGGCAGCGACGGCGCGCGTATCGCGTATTCCATAAGATAAGGGCGGTAACGAGCAGGTTGAGGCCGAAGGCCCGGTGCTGCTGGTTTTCGTAGGTGCGGTCACAGATTTCCCCGAGCCGATGGATGAAGACTGCGCGGGCCAGGCTGTTGCGCGCTTCGCCCTTGTTCAGCTCCTGGCCGGTTTCGCGGCGCAGCTCAGGTTCGCTGATCCAGTCGAGCGTGAACAGCGTGCGTTCCAGCCGTCCCAGTTCCCGCAGCGCGGCGGCCACCCCGTTCTGCCGCGGGTAGGCGGCAAGCTGGCGCATGATGAGAGAGGCGGTCACGGTGCCGGTGCGGATCGAGGTAACGAGGCGTAGGATCTCTGACCAGTTCGCCCGGTTGAGGGCGACGTTGATGCGGCCGGCGATCATCGGTTCCAGCGCGGGATAAGTGGACGGCTTGCCGAAGCTGTAGAGCCGGCGGTGCTTGAGATCCGGGATGCGCGGCGCGAACTGGAAGCCAAGCAGACTGCATAGCGCGAAGACATGGTCGGAATCGCCACCGCCATCGGTGTGGTGCCGTCGTGTCGCGACCTCACTCTGGTGATAGAGCAGCGCGTCCAGCACATGCAGAGCCTCGCTCGCCGTGGCTGCGATCAGCTTGGTGTAGAACGGCGCGTAGCGGTCCGAGAGATGGGTGTAGACCTTGAAGCCGGATCGCTGGCCGTAATGAGCGTTGAGGCGAGCGGCATCGCGGCCGAAGCCGGCAGCCTGGAAGAACTGGCCGTCTGATGAGGAGGCGGTGCCACTGCCGAACACTGCCGCGAACGGCTCGCGCTGCTGCTGGTCCACCAGGCGGCGCAGTGCGAGTGCGTAGGTTTCCTCGCGGATGTGCCAGTCCGAGGTCCAGGCAAGCTGGCCGAGACTGGCGATGAGCACGCCTCGGCCATACGCGTGAGGCCAAGATTGAGCCCATCGGCAAGCAGCCCGGCCATCAGGACGCGGTTGTCGACCGCCGTCTCGCCAGTGCGCAAATGGGTGAAGCAATCGGGGAACTTGGTCCAGCGTGCGATCTCGGGGAGCAGGTCGGTGATAGGGACGCGCGGCAGCATCGCGTAGAGCCGTTCAGCCAGTTCGCTCAGTCGCTGCCGTCGCGCCACCTATGCCTCCTGCCCCTTTGAGGCCGGCAGACCAGCCGATGCGGGCCAGTGAGTCGATGAGCGTGCTGCGCCTGACGCCGAAGGTGCGACAGACCGCTGCCTTGGTGGCGCCACCGTCGAGTGCGGCGATCACCGCACCGAGTTTCTCCGCGTCGATGGCGACGGGACGGCCGCCATGACGGCCACGACGGCGCGCCGCAGCGAGGCCCGCCTGAACGCGCTCCTGGATCAGCGCCCGCTCGAACTGTGCCAATGCCCCGAAGATGTGGAACAACAGCTCGCCTTTGCGGTGTGGTGGTGTCGATCTGCTCGGTCAACCACCGGAACGCGACACCGCGCTCCTTGAGGTCCGTCACCGTGGTCAGCAGATGCGGCAGCGAGCGACCGAGCCGATCCAACTTCCAGACCACCAGACAGTCGCCGTCGCGCATGACGGCCAGCGCCTTGCCCAGGCCAGCGCGATCGTCGCGGCTGCCGCTCGCGTGGTCGTCGAACAGGTGCCGCTCATCGACCCCGGCGGCGAGCAATGCATCCCGCTACAGGTCCAGCACCTGCCGGTCGCCGTCGGTCGAGATGCGCATGTAGCCGACCAGCATGTGCGGAAAACCGCCAACCGGGGGTTTCCGCACAGTGTTCCATTCCGAGAGGGTTTGTCGCGCAATTTCCAACCTACAAACATCCCCGGTCAGCACCGCCCGGCAAGGCGGACGGAAAACAGGTGATTCCCGACACCCACGGCAATCCCGTCTCCAGCTGCGATCAACCTCAACCAATTGATTTCGTTGAGGGAGCACGCAACGCCGTTCCGCCTTTGTCCGCTTATGCGTACGAGAAGGCCGTTTCGTTACTTCCGGCCATGAAAGTGACGGCTGACGGGATCGAACAGCAAGCCGCGGCGGACAGGCTAGGGCAATTTGGCTGCGATGTCGGGCAGGGCTATCTCTTCGCCAAGCCTTAGCCTGCGGCAGCGGTCGGCGGTGATGCCCGGGTGAACGCTCGCGTCACGGTTGCTTCTGCGGCGTTTCGTCCGAGACCCTGAGCGCCATCCAGTGCGGACCCGGAACCTGGGTGACTTTCGGTAGCACCAGTGCCAGCACGAACGACTTGCGCAATGCCCGCGCCGCATCGAGGGTCGCCTGCACCGCCTGCGGCGTTTCAACGCTGTTGTCTTGCACGCGCAGGATCACGTCTCCGGGACGCACGCTGCGGTCGAATGCATCAGTACCGGCGACGACACCGGCCACCACGACGCCTTTCTGATCAGCGGCGAGTCCGTATTGCGCACGCAGCTCCTCGGTCAGTGGTTTGAGGTTCAGGCCGAGATCGTTCGGGACCAGCATGGCGGCCTTGATTACCTGTCCGGGCGCGGTGTCGTCCTTGGCGATCGTTCCAGGCCAGTCAGCCGGGGTAATCTGAAGCGTCCCGACATGGCCATCGCGCAGCATGGTCAGCATTATGGGCTGGCCAACCGGACTCTTGGTGATGGCGCGCATCAGGGCACGCTCATCCGGCGGGGTGCGATTGTCGTAGCGCAGGATCACGTCGCCGACGTGCATTCCGGCCGCGGCGGCCGGACCGTGGACGTCAATCTCGGAAATGATCGAGCCCGTCGGTGACGCCATGCCGAGCGCCGCGGCAATGTCCTGCGTCACCGGTCCGATCTTCACGCCGAGGTAGCCCGGCCGGACGTTGCCATCGTGCAGCAGATGCGTGACGCAGAACACGGCGTCATTCGATGGGATCGCGAAACCGAGTCCGGCTGAACCTTCGGTGGGCGAGATGATCGCGGTGTCGACGCCGATGACCTCGCCCTGCCGGTTGAACAGCGGGCCACCCGAGTTGCCGTGATTGATCGCGGCGTCGGTCTGGATGAAATCGTCGAACGGCGTATCGAGCAGATTGCGATTCAGGCCGCTGACGATACCAGACGTGACGGAGACGCCGATGCCGAGTGGATTTCCGACCGCGAACACCGGCTCGCCGACCTGCACCTTGTCGCTGTCGGCCCATCGCACTGCCGGTAGCGGCTGTTTGCTCTCAACCTTGATGAGCGCGATGTCGATACGTGGTGACGTGGCGATGACATGGCCGGTTCGGCGAACGCCATCGGAGAACAGCACCTGGATGTCATACGCGCTGGCGATCTGTCTGCTGCTCGGCGCAGCGTCACCCTCCGGTGCGCAGCAGATTCAGACGATGC
>DASXNR010000538.1:0-3134 GCA_036494925.1 Acetobacteraceae bacterium | reverse complement strand
TCGACGAACCGCTGGAAGGATTGGCTCCGATCATCGTCGAGGAACTGGTCGAGGCGATCGGACGCATGATGACGGAACAGGGGACCGCGATCATGCTGGTCGAGCAGCACATTGAGGTTGCCTTGTCGCTGGCGCGCGAGGCGGTGGTGATCGAACGCGGCACCATCGCGCTGCGCGGACCGTCGCGGACGCTGTTGGCGGATCAGGCGAGCCTCGACCGGCTGATCGGCCTCAATCTGACCGCGGCAGATGTCGGCGACTGCTGACGCGCCGGCATCCGTCTGCTATCCCGCGACAGTGAGCCAAGGAGAGCGCATCGCAGCCGGCAGCATCGCGATCGGCTGTCTGGTGCTGGCCATGAAGGCGGCAGCCTGGTGGATCACCGGCAGCGCCGCGCTGTATTCCGATGCGCTGGAAAGCATTGTCAACGTCGCGGCCAGCGTGATCGCGCTGGGGGCGCTGCGGTTCGCTGCGATCCCGCCCGACGCCAACCATCCCTACGGCCACGACAAGGTCGAGTTCTTCGCCGCGGTGATCGAGGGCGTGCTGATCGTCATCGCCGCGCTGTCGATCTTCCGCCACGCGTGGGAGACCTGGCGCGACCTGCAACCTATCGCGCAACCGGTCGCCGGCCTCGCGCTGAACGCGCTCGCCACGGTGCTGAATGCCGCCTGGTCGATGCTGCTGATCCGCACCGCCAAGCGGATCCGCTCCCCGGCGCTGCTGGCCGACGGATGGCACCTGTTCGCCGACGTGGTCACCTCGGTCGGCGTCGCGATCGGCGTCGGGCTGGTGGTGCTGACCGGGTATCTGGTGCTGGACCCCATCATTGCCGCCGCGACCGGCGTCTACGTGCTGTGGTCCGGCACGGCGATGATCTGGATGTCGGTCGGCGGCCTGATGGACGCGGCGCCGCAGCCGGCAGTGGTGCAGCGTATCCGCGAACTGGTGGCCGAGAGCGCTGCCGGTGCGCTCGAAGCACATGATCTGCGCATGCGTTATGCCGGGAAGGTCACGTTCCTGGAGTTCGACCTCGTGGTGCCGGGGTCGATGACGGTGGCGGAATCGCACGCCATCTGCGACCACATCGAGGAGGCGCTGCGGGCAGAGATGCAGCAACTGGTCATTACCATCCATGTGGAACCGGAGGAGAAGGCGAAGCAGCACGGAGTGCCGGTGCTGTGATACGGCTGCCGATCGCGGAAGTATTCTCCCCCTCTCGGAAGGGGAGGGGGAGAAGGGTACAGGTGCTGGTGCTTCTGCTGGTTCTAGCCACTGCCTTCGCCTTCGCTCCCCGTGATGCCGTGACCGCCGACCGTGTCGTCTCGCTCAACCTGTGCACCGACCAGATGCTGGTGCTCCTGGCACCGGAGAAAATCGCCGCCTTGTCGCCGCTCGCCCGCGACCCCGCGCTGTCGTCCGTTGCGTCGCAGGCCGACCACCTGCCGGTTGTGCGCGCCTCGGCCGAGGCAGTGCTGCGCCTGCATCCGGACCTGATCCTGGCGGCGCCGTACGGCGCGCAGACCACGCTCGCACTGCTGCAACAGGAGCACATCCCACTGCTGCGGATCTCCCTGCCGCAGGACTTTGCCGGCATCCGCCAGATGACCCTTCTGCTGGCCGATGCTCTCGGCGCGTCGGAGCGCGGCGCTGCGCTGCTCGCCGCGATGGACACCGAGCTCGCGGCGGTGCCGCATCCGGACCACCCAGTGCGTGCCCTGATCTGGGAACCGCGCGGTTTCACCGCGGGACCCGGAACGCTGATGGACGCAATCCTGCACGCCGCCGGAATGAGCAATGCCTCGGATGGCCGCCGCGTCAGCGTGGAGACGCTGCTGCGCCATCCGCCCGACCTGCTGGTGGTGCCGGCAGCGCCCGCCTATCCCTCGCTCGCCACCGAGCTGCTCGACCATCCGGCGCTCGCTGGCCTCCCGCGCCGCGCCATCCCGCCGGCGTTGACCATCTGCGCCGGCCCCTTCAGCGCCCGGGCCGCGGCGCTGCTGGCACGATGATCCGGTGGCTGGCGCTGCTGCTGGCTGTCCTGGCCGCGCTTTCCCTGTTCATCGGCGACGCCACCCTGGCGCTGCCGGACTGGCTGATCCTTTGGCAGCTTCGCCTGCCGCGCACGCTGCTGGGTGTGCTGGTCGGCGGCGGTCTCGGCCTGTCGGGCGCGGTACTGCAGGGCGCCTTGCGCAATCCGCTGGCGGATCCCGGGCTGCTGGGCATCACCGGGACCGCTGGGCTGGGCGCGGTGATCGCATTCTACTGGGGACTGGCCGCGACCTTCCCGCCGGCGCTGGCGGCGGGCGGGCTGTTGGGGGCCGGCGTCGGCGCCGCCTTCCTGCTGCGCTTCGCCGGCCGGGCGCCGTCCGGCCCCTCACTGATCCTGGCCGGCGTGGCGGTGTCGGCGATCGCCTCGGCGCTGCTGGCCCTGGCGCTGACGCTGGCGCCCAATCCGTTCGCGCTGGCCGAGATCACCTTCTGGTTGATGGGCGGCCTCGCCGACCGTCCGCTTTGGCAGGTTGTGCTTGCCTCGCCAACCATCCTGCTGGGGATGGCGATGCTGCTGTCGCTGGGCCGCGGTCTCGATGCACTCAGTCTGGGCGAGGACACAGCGCGCAGCCTCGGCGTCCCGGTGACCCGCACGCTTCGGCTGGCGGCGGTCGGGACTGCTTTCGCCGTTGGCACCGGATCGGCTGTGGCAGGATCGATCGGCTTCATCGGCCTGGTGGTGCCGCACCTGCTGCGCCCCTGGTTCGGGGAGCGTCCCGGCGCGCTGCTGCCCGCCGCGCCACTGGCCGGTGCCGCCCTGTTGCTCGGCGCCGACATGCTGGTGCGGCTGGCGCCCTTGCTGCTGCCGTTGTCCGCCGCCCCGCCGGTGGGCGTACTGACGGCGCTGCTCGGCGCGCCGTTCCTGGTGGCGATCGCCCGGCGCGCGGACCCATGATCGGCGTCTCAGCCCTGTCGGTGGCGCTGGGTGGACGTACCGTGCTGCGCGACGTCAGTCTGACCGTGGCGCCGGGCGAGCTGGTTGCCCTGTGCGGCCCCAACGGCGCCGGCAAATCGACCCTGCTGCGCGCGCTCGCGGGCCTGCTGCCGGACACTGGCCCGCCCGATCCGCGCCGCATCACCTG
>DASXNR010000537.1:0-6001 GCA_036494925.1 Acetobacteraceae bacterium | reverse complement strand
GCTTTTCCTGGCCGGTGAACACGTTCTTGAACTGCACCATGCCGGCGTTGGTGAACATCAGCGTGGGGTCGTTGCGCGGCACCAGGGGCGAGCTCTCCACCACCTGGTGCCCGTTGCGGGCGAAGTAGTCGAGGAAGGCGGCGCGGATGTCGTTGCTGCTTGCCATGGAGGCGGTTCAGGGTCCTGAAGTTGGCGATCGAGGATCAGGTAGCGCGCGGGGGGCGGTCTGTCACCCTGTCGGGCGGCAGCTCATGCGGAATTTCCGCCTCCGGGCCCATTGGACAATGCCGTCTGGACATGGGCAAAACAACCGTTACGCACAGGCCGTGCGGCTGCCGATTGAACGCGCCGATGGTGCCGCCCAACGCGAGCACATATTGCCTGGCCAGCCAAAGTCCGATGCCGAAGTGCGGAGCGTCGGTGGCGGGACCGGAGTACGGCGCACCCGGCGGGCGATGCGTGTAGTAACGATTGAAGATGCGATCCAGGCGATCCGGCGCAACGCCTGGTCCATCGTCCTCTACCGACACAATCGCTGTGTCGCCGTCCGGCTCGACCCGAACCAATACCCGCCCGCCGGAAGGCGAGAAACTGACCGCGTTGTCCACGACGGTCTCCAGGATCGTCTCCAGCGTCTCCGGCTGCCCCATGACGCCGATGCCGTCCGCGATCTGGACATCCAGCCGTACCTGGCGCGCAGCGTTCATCGTTCCGTAGCTACGCACGAAGGCCCGGGCGAGAGCAGAAAGATCGACCTGCGAGAGCTGTGGTTCCAACAGTTCCGCCGCAGCACCGTCAAGGTATCGCGCCGACTGCACCAGGCCATCCAGCCGATCGAGCGCACTGGACACGGTGCGCAGCGAGTCATGCAATGCCTGGTCGCGGGACAGGGCCTGTCGCAGCGGCTGCTCGATCGCTTGGCGGATCGTGCCGATCGGCCCCTTGAAGGCGTGCGCGTTGTCCTCGGCGGCCTGCCGCAGCATGTCGGCACTGCGCTTCATACGTTGCACCATGCTGTCGAACGCCGCCGCCAGCGGCGCCAACTCCGGTATGCCTGTGGTCCGCGCAAAGCCCGCCTGCTGGGTTGGCGACAATGCCAGCCGGCGGAAGCGAAGCAGGTCGGTCCAGATGCCGGCAAAGATCGCAGCGACCAGGATTGCCATCAGCGCGTAGATCGCGATGGCGATGCGAACTTCCTGGCGCGACCAGTACGGCCGGGCCTCGATCGCGCCCAGCACGTGACGCTCGCCGGTCGCGATAACGACAGCCCAGCAGCCGGCTGCCCCTGCGACCGACGTCACGGATGTCAGAACCTCGGCGCCATTGTTCAGCAATGATGCGTCTCGGTCGCGCAGCAGCCGAGCGGCGCAGCCCTGCGACAGCCCAGGCAAAATGCCGAGCCGGAGCAGTTGCTGCAGTTCGCCCTCGGTCTGTTCGGGCGAGATCGGCGGCGCGGTGGCGACGAAATAGAAGGCTTCAGCCGTGGTGGCGCTCGCCGGCCTGAGCAGCACCTTGATGCTGCGATCCTCGGTGGCAAATCGCGCCAACTCGCTTCGCAGCGTGTCGATTTCGGCCGGACGCAGATCGTGCAGCACGGGTGCAAGCCCGGCGGCGATGGCATCACCGGCATCCGCGACGGCGTTGAGGATCAGCAGGCGGCGCTCCACCTCCGCGTTGCCCAGCACGGTGAAGATCAACACCGGAAGGGCAAGCAGAATGACCGCCAGTGCGACTGCCTGAAGCCGAATTGATCGCAGCCAGCGTGTGCCTCGCCGGCCGGGAGTATCACCCATGCCGGTGCCAACGGTAACCGAAACCGGGATAATTCTGCAGCGCTGCAAAATCCGGATCGAGCTGGACGAATTTGCGCCGGATCCGCTTGACCATCGCACGCACGTTGGCGCGGTAGCCGTCCTCGCCCTGGCCGGCAACAAAGCCATTGCCGCGAACCACGTCATAGATCTGGCGATAGCCGACGTCGCGGCCAGCGTTGTTTGCCAACAGCGCGACCACATCGAACTCGTTCCGGCTGAGCGGGACATGGCGAGCCCGCCAGGTTGCGCGCTTCGACGACTCCGCCAGCAGCAGTTCGCCGATCTGCTGGTCCGCCCGGTCTGCCCCCGATTGCAACGGGCCAGGTGAGTCGCGCCGCGCCAAGGCAAGCGACAGCCGCTGCAGGATGATCGCCGGACCGCGCGACTTGTCGACAAAGTCTGCTGCCCCGGCGTCGAGCGCGGCTTCCTCGAAGATCGGTTGGCCATACGATGTCAGGAACAGCACCGGCACCGACACGCCACGCGCGCGCAGCAGCTTGAACAGCGCGAGACCGTCCAACCCTGGCATGTTCCAGTCCAGCACATAGGCGTCGAGCGGACCGTCACGGTCCAGGCTTGCCAGAGCCTGCTTCGGATCACCGAAGCACACGGTCCGATATCCCGCGGCCTGCAGATTGGCGGCGAACACACGCAGGAACATCGGATCATCGTCCACCAGCGCTATGCGCGCGGTGCTGAGGCCCGAATTCGCGAGATCAACTGCTCGGGGCATCGCGCAACCGTCGAAGGCACGCCTGTTTGGAATCCTCGCCTGATCCGGCGCCCCTGACCCGATAGTCGAGCACCTGCAGGCCGCCATGCGTCACGTTGGGAAACAGGAACAGCTCAACCGCGCAGGACCCCGAGCGATAGGTCCACGTCTCGCCGGGTGCGGGTCCTGTTTGCGCCGCCGGCTGACCGAGCATGGCGCGGACCGCCTTCCCGGACAGGCCGTTGACCACCACCGGCTCGGAGGCCGGCGGCGCTGCCGGCCTGGTTTCCGCGGTGCTCGCGGCATCCCATGGCGATGCGGGAGGGGACGGCGGCCGCGGCACCCGAGCATGTACCGCGTGGCGGGGGTTGGTGAATACCGACTCAACGGCGTCCGTGACGGTGTAGTACGCCCTGTCGATACTGGCGCAGCCCGCAATGGCCAGGATCCCGGCAATCACCGCTGCACGCGTCACTTGAGCCAGCACCGCGCTCTGCCTCGCATCTTCGACCGGAGGTTGGATCACGAGAGGCCGGTCCGACAAGTCCCGCCGGGTCACAGGTTGTGACAAAGCCGGGACACGGATTGTAAGCCTACCCGGTCCGTTTTAGCTCATTATTCCCAGTTACCAATCATAGTCGCCGTGTCCAGAACCAATCAAACGGACCGAGGCCAGCTGAATGCAACGCTGTCACATCGCAGTGATCGCCGCCGGCCGCGGGAAGTCAGCGGGAACGAGGGGCAACATGGCAGCGCTGATACCTGACGCAAGATTCCAGGCAAGGGCTGTACCGCTGGCACTCCTGGCGGCCATGTTGCAGTTGTCTGCCTGTGCCGCGCCGGCAGGCCTGGCGCTGTTCAGCGCCAGTACCGGGGTCGCGATGGGCACCAGCGTCGACTACACGCTGAACGGCATCGCGTACAAGACCTTCGTTTCGCCGATGCCGACGGTGCGCCAGGCTACGTTGAGTGGCTTGAACCGGATGGGCATCAAGGTCGTCCAGGACAGGAAGTCGGCCACCGGCTGGACCATCGCTGCGACCGCCGAAGGTCGGGCAATCGATATCGACCTGGAGAGATTGACCGGCCGCACGACCCGCATGCGCGTCGTCGCCAACAACAACGTCATCTTCAAGGACCGTGCCACCGAGGCCGCCATCATCGACGAAGCCGCCGATATGCTCGACCACCGATCGAGTGTGCGGAGCTAGCGAACAATGTCATGCGGCAACGCAATGTGTTTGTCGGACAGACAGGAGGGAACCATGCGGAGCGAGGTCATCTATGGAGCGTGCGGTGCCCTGTTCCTGATCTCGTCTGCGTGGGCCCAGGACACTCGCTATGACAGCAGGGGCGACCGGACAGTCACCGGCACGCCTGGCGCCTTCCACAATCTGTCGACTGGCGAACAGTCGATCGCGCGAGCGCTCGCTGCCACGGAGGTCCGACGCGACGGCAGGGTACCCCTGAGCCTCAATCGGATCGCGACGTTGAAGGAGTCGGGGATGGGGTTCGGTCAGGTCCTTCACCAGATGCGGGCCGATGGCGATACCAATGCGAACAACCTTGGCAGTGTCGTGAGTGGATCGCCGCATGACCTGAACGCCGATCGCCACGACGACGGATTGCCGCGGTCGGATCATGACAATGTCCGGATGTCGAACCGCGATGTCGGCCGGGACTTTGATCATGACAGTCCGTGGCGCTTCGATCGCGACAATGATCGCCGCGCCGATCATGATTGGGCACGTCGCGCCGAGCGCGCCGACGTCCGGGGTGCCGACCACGACGGAACGCGGCAGTGGGTCGGCCGCGACAGCTACCGCCACGCCGACCGCGCCGATGGCCGCGCTCGCGACAATGATGGAATGCGGCGGTCCGATCCGGACGATACGCGTGGCACGCAACGGATAGCTGTCGGCCGCCCGGATCAGGACGCTCCACCGATCGGCGCCGGAGGCAACGCGTCGCCATCTGCTTCAGCCGGCGGAGGTCCGCGCGTAACTGCAAACTCCGCCACGACACAGACGACGGCCGGCGCAGTCACGGGCATGAACGGTGGCCAATCTGGTGTTGGCTCGAACGGGCAGGGCACGACCGTGTCCGGCGGCACGCCGGCGACAGCGACTGGCAGCGGCGTGTCGGACGTGGGCAATTCGACTATAGGGGTCAGCAGTCCGACCACGGTGGTTCGCGTCAACCATGGCAGTGCAACCGTCAGCGTTCAGGCCGCCGCGACCACCACGAGCATCAGCAGGGCGTCAAGCGGTTCACCGAGCCTGGTGACCGCAGGCAACAACAGCGCGGCCGCGGCGAACGGCAGTCACGTGGTTGCGACGTCCGGCGGTCAACACATGGCGACCACTACAGGTCTGGGAGGTGTAGCGAGCGGTTCGGCGGGTCTGGTGACCGCAGGCAACAACGCGACGGCCGGGGCGAACAGCAGTCATGCCGCAACGACGTCCACCCCTCAGTCCAAAACGATCATCACGGGACTGGGAAATGTGTCGAGCGGCTCGCACGGCTTCGTCACAGCAGGCAACAGCGGTCAGATGGCCGCTGCCAGCGGTGGCGGTCACGCAGCCACGACACCCACCAGC
The DNA here is from genome assembly GCA_036494925.1 of Acetobacteraceae bacterium. Classification (GTDB taxonomy): domain Bacteria; phylum Pseudomonadota; class Alphaproteobacteria; order Acetobacterales; family Acetobacteraceae; genus JAMXLO01. The sequence continues at coordinate 875 of DASXNR010000537.1, read as the reverse complement.
AGGTCCAGCGCGATCACCACAGGCCTCGGCAGCGCGTCGAGCGGTTCGGCCGGGCTGGTGACCGCAGGCAACAACGGCACGACCGCGGCGAGCGGCAGTCATTCCTCAACGACGTCCACCGCTCAGTCCAAAACAATCGTCACCGGACTGGGAAATGTGTCGAGCGGCTCGCGCGGGTTTGTCACAGCGGGCAACAGTGGTCAGATCGCCGCCGCCGGTGGTCACGCAGCAACGACACCCACCAGGGGGTCCAGCGCAATCACCACAGGCCTCGGCAGCGTGTCGAGTGGTTCGCACAGCTTCGTTACGGCCGGCAACAGCCATGGCGCCATGACGACACATACGGCGACTGCCACGGGTCTCGGCCATTTCGCGGCCGGCTCGCGTAGTTTCTGATTGTGCACCAATGGCAGTCCACTCGACTCCGCGCAGTGGTTGGAGCGGTCGGCGGGGCCTTTCGCCTATTACTCGCCACTCACTCGGCGACGCGAAGCAAGCACAAGCAACGGCTGCTCGTGTAACGTTCGTGACTGTGGAAGCGATCGAGCCGTCTCAGCCAGGCTTCCTGGCCACGATCTGCACCTCGCACACCCGCCCGTCCTCACGGGCTCGCATGCCGTTGATCTGCATTCGCAGACCGTCGCCAGCCCGAACGGCATGCGGCCCGAGCGGCGGCAGGCCCTCGACCTCCAATTTGCGCCGCGCCGCCGCCGCCGCTTCCGGCTCTGTCGACATGTCGCGAAACGTCAGGATCTCGAACCCGGCGGCGGCGAGGTCGCGGCGCGTCTCCGCATTGGTCGCGAGGTAGCTGTTCTCCGGCACCGACGCCCAACCGACGGGGAAAAACTCGACCGGAGGATTCGGGCCGGCGTTGA
>DASXNR010000536.1:0-1988 GCA_036494925.1 Acetobacteraceae bacterium | reverse complement strand
GGTGGAGATCTGGTGGGCGAGGTTATACGCCTTCAGGTCATGCCAGGACGATCTCGATGTCATTTAGCCCGCATATCTCACACTGAGTAGGTGCATCGGGGCTCTGAATCGGCGAAAGTTCTTTTGCGAGAAAGACTTTTGCAGAAGCGGAGGAGTTCCCGATGCCGACAGAGTGTAGCGCGACGCTGTTTGAATTTGCACCTGTTGCCGGCCGCGCGGTTGTGGCGGCGTTCGATGGCGGCGCGATCACGTCGGATGCGGGAGGGCTGCTGCTGGGCGCGACCGACCGCGTGATCGGGTTGGTGGACCGGTTCGCTGCCTGCTTCACCGACCATCGCTGCGCCGAACTGATCGAACACGAGGTTGGCACTCTGGTTGGGCAGCGCGTGTTCGGCATTGCGCTCGGCTACGAAGATCTGAACGACCACGACCAACTGCGCCACGACCCGATGATGGCGATCCTGGCTGGCAAGTTGGAAGCCCGCCGGGCCGACTGCGCGCCGGTGGCTGGCAAGAGCACGCTGAACCGGCTGGAGCTGAGCCGGCCCGAGGCGACGCGGTATCACAGGATCAGTCACGACCCGGCGGCGATCGAGACGCTGTTCGTCGATCTGTTCCTGGAGGCACACGCCAAGGCACCGGCACAGATCATCCTGGACGTGGATGCGACGGACGATCCGCTGCACGGGCAGCAGGAAGGCAGGTTCTTCCACGGCTATTATGATTGCTACTGCTACCTGCCGCTGTACGTGTTCTGCGGTCGCCATCTGCTGGCGGCGAAGCTGCGGCGGTCGAACATCGATGGTGCGGCGGGCACGATGGAGGAAGTGGCGCGGATCATTGGCCACATCCGCCGCCGCTGGCCGAAGACGCGCATTCTGCTGCGCGGCGATTCCGGCTTCGCCCGCGAAGCGCTGATGGCATGGTGCGAGGCCAATCGTGTGGATTTCGTGTTTGGCCTGGCGCGCAATCCGCGGCTGGAGGAGACGGTAAAGGCGGAGCTGATCGCCGCCACGCTCGATAGCATTCGCAGCGGCCGGCCGGCACGCCGCTTCAAGGATTTCCGCTACACAACGCTGGACAGCTGGAGCTGCGAACGCCGCGTCATCGGCAAGGCCGAGGTGACCGGCGACAAGGCCAATCCGCGCTTCATCGTCACCTCGCTCGCGCCCGGCGAGATCGACGGGCGGCGACTCTATGAGAAGATCTACTGCGCGCGCGGCGAGATGGAGAACCGCATCAAGGAATGCCAGCTCGATTTGTTCGCCGACCGCACCTCGGCCGCCACCATGCGGGCCAATCAGCTCCGCCTGTGGTTCGCTTCGATGGCCTATGTGCTGGTCTGCGCGCTGCGCCGCATCGGACTGGCACACTCGCAGTTCGCTGATGCCACCTGCGGCACGATCCGGCTGAAGCTGCTGAAACTCGGTGCGCTGGTGCGCATCAGCGTCCGGCGGATCAAACTCGCGATCGCATCCGCCTGCCCGTGGCAGGATGAGTTCGCGCTCGCCCATCTACGGCTCAGTATCGCCGCCGCCTGAAACGAACCAGACAGCGCACAGACAACATGCAACACCGCAACGCTGCCGAACCGGCGGCGATGACAACGCATGAGCGAAATGCCGCTGCCGTCACTCCTCGTATGCTCCTGACCACCCGGTGGCGCAATGCAACCAGATCTGCGCCAGTCTACTCGCCGCTGTGAGAAATGCGGGCTAGTGGAAGGCCCCGCGATCGGCTCCCAACGAAAGAACGGTGAGTTCAGGACGGACGTTCAAACTCCAATCCCGCGTAGCGGGTTCGTCCAAGACCGAATATGTTGCGGCGAGAGTTATGTTGCGGCGCTGCGATTGTGCGCTGTCGCAGGACCGATCGTCGGCTTCTACGCAACATAATCTCAGCGCGCGGGGGTTTGCGTGATGCCCCGCGACGCTTCCGACCTGGCGCGTCGCCTCGCCCGCGATGCCGAGGCGGTGTGCCGCCATTAC
>DASXNR010000535.1:0-20207 GCA_036494925.1 Acetobacteraceae bacterium | reverse complement strand
ACGAACTCGCACGTCCTGCCGATCGCCTGGTCGACGCGGAAGGCGCTTCGCCGCAGCGTGGCCCAGCCGGGTGCGGTCGGCTCGGCAAGCCCCGTTGTAAGGTCGGATGAGTCGAGGCTCATGCCGTAAGCGGGCCGACGTATTTCTCCAGCAGAGCCCAGGCCTTGTCGCCGGCGGTCTTCTTCATGTCGGGATAGAAGCCGTTCTTCGCCAGGACATCGCGGAACGGCTTGGTGTCGGGTGCGTTGAACGTCAGCCCCTTGGTGGTGAGGTTCTTCTGTTCCGTCGTCGTCATCGTCACGAAGTCCTGGCGCTCGGCCAGCGCGGCGGCGTTGAAGTTGCGCGCACAGATCTCCTGCAGATCCGGCGGCAGCTTCTTCCATGCGGTGACGTTGAACGAGGTGTGGAAGCCGGCCCAGACATGATTGGTGAGGCTGCAGTATTTCTGCACCTCGTACAGCTTGGCGGTATCGATCAGCACGAGCGGGTTCTCCTGCCCGTCGACGATGCCGGTCTGCAGCGCGCTGTACACCTCGTTGAAGTTGATCGCTGTGGGCGAGGCGCCAAGGTGGCGGAACAGCGAGATCAGATACGGCGCGACCGGCAGGCGGATCTTGAAGCCGCGCAGATCGTCCGGGCCGGTAATCGGCTTGGTGCGCGTGGTGATCTGGCGGAAGCCGTGGTCGTAACCCTTCTCCAGGCAATAGAAGCCGATCTGCTCCGCCAGGCCGCGCAGCATGTTGCCGAGATCACCATCCATCGCGGCCCAGGCATGAGTGACGTCCGGGAAGGCGAAGCCGACGCCGGGAATGCCGCAGGCTGGATTGCGCGGCGCCAGCAGGTCGATCGGCAGGTTATACATCTCCATCGCGCCGGAGATCAGCTGTCCAATCATCGCGGTATCGCCGCCGAGGACGCTGTTCGGATAGATGGTGATCTCGAGCCGCCCGTTGGTTTCATTCTTGATCCGGTCGGCGGCGATCTGTTGGTGCGCCATCGCCGGATGTTCCATCGGTGACGACGAGCCTAGCTTGTAGCTGAATTCCGCGGCGTTGGCCGGCCAGTGCAGGATGGTGGCGGCGCTGATGCCGGCCGCTCCCGCCATCACACCCCGACGCGACAGCCTGTTGCGCTGCATCGGCATCTCCTCCTGTTTTGTCAAAGCGTGCCGGGAGGGATACGAGCAAGTCAAGCCGGTCACCTCGCCGTGCGCTGGCCGCGCGACGCATCCGGTCCTTGGTTGGATCTGCCCGCTTGAACTATGGTTGCGCCATGAGTTCAGCGTTGAAGCCGCCCGATCGAATGACCGTGGCTGCGTTCCTCGCCTGGGACTCGCCGGGCGCGACCCGGTGGCAGCTGGTCGACGGCGAGCCCATCGCCATGGCGCCCACCAGTAGAACCCATGGCTCGCTTCAGCTCGAACTTGGGAGCCTGATCCGCAATCATCTGGCGGACGCCGGCAACCCGTGTACGGTGATTGCGGCACCCGGCATCGTCCCGCGGGTTCGCGCCAGCGAGAACTTTCGCATTCTCGATCTGGCGGTGACGTGCACGCGTTATGAGACCGAGGAATACGACGTCAGCAACCCGATCCTGATCGCCGAGGTGCTGTCGCCCTCCAACGGCGCGGACACGTGGCGCAACATCTGGGTGTTCACCACCATCCCGAGCCTGCGCGAAATTCTTATCCTCAGCAGCACGGCGGTCCGGGCCGAGTTGCTCCGCCGCGGCACCGACGGCAGCTGGCCAGCGTCATCGACGGTGATCGAAGACGGTGACCTGGTGCTTGAAAGCATCGACCTTACCGTTCCCCTGGGCACGATCTATCGCACCACCCGTCTCGCGCGCGGCTGATTCGTCAGTTCAAATCCCGACATTGCCCGATCTGCGGCGGGCCGCCAGCAGCTTGTTGGACTCGAAGAACCGTTCTACGGCCGCGGCATGCACCGCGCGCGACTCGGCATCGAAGTCGCCGGTCGGCCTAGGTTCCGGATCGAAATGCCCGTAGTCGTCGCGACCGCGCACCAGGGTGGCGGTGACACGGACGTCGTTCATCAGGCGGCAGCGCGGCGGGATGTAGCTGACGCCGATGCCGATGCGGCGCCGGTCGGTGCGGTTCGGCTCCGACGAGTGCACGATGTGGGTGTGGTGCAGTGAGATCTGCCCAGCCTTCAGCGGCATCATCACATGGCTCGCATAATCCAATTTGTGCTCGATGGTCTGGCCGCGCGACAGCAGGTTGCCGGGCGTGAAGGTGTCCTTGTGCGGCCGCTGGCCAATCACGTGGCTGCCGGGCAGCAGCCTGATGCAGCCCATCTCCGGCGTCGAGTCGGTCAACGCGATCCACGCGGTGATCTGCTCGGCCGGATCGAGACCGAAATAGGTGCCGTCCTGATGCCAGGAGACATGCGACGGATCGTTCGGTTCCTTGAGCCAGGACGTCAAATGATAGATCAGGATATCCGGGCCGATCACGCTTTCCACCGCATCGAGCACCTTCGGATGCCGCACCAGCTCATCCATCCAGGTGAACAGCAGGTGCGACTTCGACCGCACCAGATCGGGCAGTCTGCCGAAGGTGTCGCCCTGTTCGCGCTCGAAGGCTTCGAGACGGGCACGGTAGCGACCGACCTCCTCCGAAGTCAGGCAGTCCACCGGAAAGAAAAAACCGTCACGCTGGTATTGCGCGACCTGCGCGGGTGACAAGCTGGCGGGCATCAGGCCGGTCTCCAATACTTGAGATACTCTGGCGACGGACAAATGATGGCGCAAGTCGACGATCGGCCGTCGCGGCAAGGCGGCTTTCCGGCACGGGCCGCGACCGATGCCGGTCGGTCACCCGCGCCGCAGATACGGCCGGACCGCGTCCAGCAGTTGCGGCGTCGGCGCCAGCCGCGGTCCCTCGCCCGTATCGACCGGGGGCACGATCGTCACGCCCCAGGTCGGCAACGCCCGCAGCGACGCCTGCGCCTGCGGATGGTCCAGCAGCGGCTGGTTCAGCGATGGCGCCACGATCACCGGCGTGCCCCGTCCGATCGCCTCGGCCACCACGGACAGAGCGAGGCTGTCGGCAATGCCGTGTGACAGCTTGTTGAGCGAGTTGAAGCTGCACGGCGCGAACAGCACCACCCCGCGCGGTGGCCGCGGTCGAATCGCCAGATCGAAGTAGGACTCGACAACCTGCGCCCCCGCGACATCCGCGAGTTCGCGCGACGCGATCGTGCGCGAAGCATTCGGCGTCGGCAGCGCGATGACGGTGGTGAAGCCGAGCCCGACCAGGCCGCGCAGGAGTTCGGGGCAGCGCGCCGCCGTCGTGGTGCCGCTGAGCACCAGATAGACCACGCCGAAGCGCTCGCCGTCCGGATCCGTCATGCCGCTGCTCCGCAGCACCGCTTGTATTTCTTCCCCGACCCGCACGGGCACGGGTCGTTTCGGCCGATCTTCGGTGTGCGCTCCACCGGTGTGTCGAGCAATTGATGCCAGCGGCCCTGCCAGTACGCCTTTGTCGCCAGCGCAATCTCTGGCAGCGCGCGCATCAGGTCGAAGCGTTGCTCGCGTGAAAGCAGGCTTCTTCCCGCATGCTCCGGATCGGGCAGCATCACGACCAGCGGAGCCAACAGAGTGTTGGCGAGCCGTTTGTCGCGCACCAGCGGCTCCCAGTCCGCCTTGCGCAGGTCGATGCCTTGCAGATAGCCCCGAGCCCACAGTGCGCCGCGATAATCGCCGCTGATTTCGTATATCCATGGGTCCGGCGACCTGTCCATCGCCAGATTGCGTTCGATCGCGTCATGGTGCCGCGTGAGCAGGTCGACCGCCAGCGCCTTGTGCGCAGGCGAATCGAACCCTGCCGTCTCCCCGTCGGTCAACAGGATCTTCGCCAGATACTCCGCGGCCGGCACCCGAACCGGACCGGCAGCGAGCGCGGTCAGCAACCCATCCGCCTGCTCCAGGGTCAGGTTCTGCGCGGACATCGTGCGCATCAGCGCCGTGTCCAGCCAACCCAACTCGTCACCTGAGGGCGCCTCACCCGGACCACTCGGCGGATCGGCGGACCAGCCGAGCCTGGCCATCGGATCGTCGATCGGCAATAGCTGGTTGGCTGCGAAGCGCTCCGGGTCGTTCGGATGCTCCGCGGCTTTCCGGGTCTGCTCAATCCAATCCTGCCGGTCGACATCGCGATACGACAGCGAAAGCCGGCCTGCCTCCCAACCGCGCTGCACACGCTCGGTCAGGTCGGTCGCGCCGAGCAGCAGGATCGCCTCCTGCCAGCCAAACCATGCCCAACTGTCGACCGGTGCCAACGCCTCGCGATCGAACCGGTCGAGCAGCGCCAGCATCTGCTCGCGCGACGCACGGCCTTCGATCGTCAGACGAGCCAGTGCCATCATCAGGCCGGCGCGGACTTCGTCGTCGACCTGCGCATCGGCGACCACGGCGCACACCGCCGCATCGTCACCGTCGAACAGGCTGAGCAGAAGCTGCGCGACCGTGGTCTCGCGGTCTTCGCCGAGCAGCCACGCCACCTCGAACCCCGGCCGTCGCAGCAACGCCAGGAATGCCGGGCAGACGCTGATGTCCCGCGCCGCCGCCAGTGCATGTAGGCCGAAGTGCAGCAGGTTCGCCTCGTGCGGCAGCGGCAGCCGGCCATCCGCCATGCTGTGTGCCACCGCGATGACGGCGGGTGCCAGGGCGGCGGGCTCCCGCACTGCCGCCCGCATCGCTGCTTCCGGCACACCAACGGCGGTTTCCAGCGCGACTCGGATGTCATCGTGGGTCACGGCGTCAGGCTACGTCAGCCACCCCTCTCTTGACAGTCGCCGCGACCCGGCGCTGCCATTTGCCGCCGTGCCGCAGCTTTCGCTCCATGCCCCGATCGGCGACATCTCCGTCTCGGAAGAGGATGGGGCGATCGTCGCCGTCGATTGGGGCTGGGGCAGCGTGCAGGCCAGAACGCCACTGCTGCGGCGCGCATGCGAACAGCTGCACGCGTATTTCGATGGTGAGCTGACCGAGTTCGCCCTGCCGCTCGCCCCCGCAGGTACCGCGTATCAGCAGCGCGTATGGCAGGCGCTCTGCGCGATCCCGTTCGGCGCGGTGCGCAGCTACCTGGACATTGCCCACGCCGCCGGCGGGAGTCCGCGCTCGGTCGGACAGGCAAACGCCAACAACCCGATCCCGATCATCATCCCTTGCCACCGGGTCGTGGCGACGACGCATCTCGGCGGGTATTCCGGCGGCGCCGGTCTCGCCACCAAGCGTTGGCTGCTGGCGCTTGAAGCGCGCTCTCAGCCGTTGTTGCAGCCAATCCCTTTCGCGGCCGCCTGATCCGGCCCGACGCATGGAGAACAGCATGATCAAGGCCATCCGCATCCACTCGCCAGGCGGTCCGGAAGCGATGAAGTGGGAGGACGTTCCCCGCCCCGAACCATGTCCCGGCGAGGCGCTGCTCAAGCAGGAGGCCGCCGGCCTCAACTACATCGACGTGTATTTCCGTTCCGGCCTGTACAAGGCGCCGACCATGCCGCTGATCATCGGCCAGGAGGGCGCCGGAACGGTGACCGCCGTCGGGTCCGGCGTGACCAACGTGAAGCCCGGCGACCGCGTCGCCTATGCCGGCTCATTGGGCGGCTACGCCACCGAGCGGGTGATTGCCGCGGATCGGCTGGTGAAGCTGCCCGATGCGATCGACTTCAAGATCGCCGCCGCGATGATGCTGCAAGGCATGACCGCGCAGTATCTGGTCCGCAGCACGTATCCGGTGAAGTCCGGCGATACCATCGTGGTGCACGCCGCGGCCGGCGGCGTCGGGCTGATCCTCTGCCAGTGGGCGAAGCACATCGGCGCCACGGTGATCGGCGTTGTGTCGACCGAACAGAAGGCGGAACTTGCCCGCGCCCACGGTGCCGCGCATACGGTGATAGGCCATGGCAACCTGGCGGCCGAAGTGAAGCGGATCACCGGCGGAGCGATGGTGCCGGTGGTGTATGACAGTGTCGGCAAGGACACCTTCAGCGCCAGCCTCGACTGCCTGGCGCCGCTCGGATTGATGGTGAGCTATGGCAATGCGTCGGGCCCGGTGCCGCCGGTGGAGATCGGCATATTGGGGGCCAAGGGCAGCCTGTACCTGACGCGGCCAACGCTGGTCACCTACACGGCGAAACGCGCCGATCTGGAGAAGGTGGCGGCCGATCTGTTCGACGTGGTGGGGAAGGGCGCGGTGAAGATCGAGGTCAATCAGACCTTCCCGCTGCAGGACGCCGCCGCGGCGCATATCGCACTGGAGTCGCGCAAGACCACAGGGAGTACTGTGCTGCTGCCGTAAGGATCATCGCGACGGCATTCGCCATTCCCGTCAATGGTCAGACGCAGCAAGCGGTGCTACTGACCGTTGATCGATGACGGACTTAGCTCCCTCGCCCCGACTTCGCACCAGCAGCCGCACGCGACTGACCGCGGTGATCGTTGCCTGTGCGATGTTCATGCAGAATCTCGATTCCACCGTGATCGCCACCGCGCTGCCCACCATGGCGAAGGCGTTCGGCGCCGATCCGGTGCACATGAACGTGGCACTCACCTCCTATCTGCTCTCGCTGGCGGTGTTCATTCCGGCCAGTGGCTGGGTCGCCGATCGCTACGGCGCGCGCACGGTGTTCCGCCTCGCGATCGCGGTGTTCACCATCGGTTCGGTGCTGTGCGGGCGATCCGACAGCCTCGCGTTCCTGGTGGCCTCACGCATCCTGCAAGGTGCCGGCGGCGCGATGATGGTGCCGGTCGGCCGGCTCGTGCTGCTGCGCACCGCGGCGAAGCAGGAACTGGTGGCGGCGATGGCGTGGCTCACCGTGCCGGCCTTGCTCGGGCCGGTACTCGGTCCGCCGGTCGGCGGTTTCATCGTCACCTATTTCTCCTGGCGGTGGATCTTCGACATCAACATTCCGATCGGCATCCTCGGCATCGTCCTGGTCAGCCTGTTCGTCGAGGACGTCCGCGAACCGCCGCGTGGCCGGTTCGACGGCATCGGCCTGTTGCTGTGCGGCATCGCGCTCTCCGGCCTGATGTTCGGGCTGGAGACGGCCGGCCGCGGCGTCGTGCCGCGCAGCACGACCGAACTGATGGTCGGCATCGGCCTGGTCGCCATCGTCGGTTACCTGCTGCACGCCCGGAAACATCCGTCCCCGTTGCTCGACCTGTCGCTGATGCGCCTGCCGTGCTTCGGCGTGGCGCTGTCGGCGATGATGCTGTTCCGCACCGGCATCGGCGCCATCCCGTTCCTGCTGCCGATGATGCTTCAGGTGGGCTTCGGCAAATCGGCGGTGCAGAGCGGGCTGATCACCTTCGCGAGCTCCGCCGGCGCCCTGGTGATGAAGCCCGCCACGCAGCACACGCTGCGGCTGTTCGGCTTTCGCGACACGCTGGTGTGGAACGGCGTGATCTCGGCGGTGATGATCGCGATCTGCGCCGCGTTCCGCCCCACCTGGCCGGCGGCGGCGATCTATGCCGCGCTGCTGATCGGCGGCTTCTTCCGCTCGCTGCAGTTCACCGCCTACAACACGCTCGCCTATGGTGACGTGCCGCGTTCGCGCATGAGTTCGGCGACCAGCCTGTATGTCACCTGTCAGCAGCTTGCCGCCACGATCGGCATCTCTGCCGGCGCGGTGTCGCTGGAGATCTCGATGACGATGGCAGGGCATACCGTGCCGCAGCCGATCGATTTCAGCCACGCGTTCCTGGTGGTGGCGATGTTCACGCTGCTGGCCGCACCGATCGCGTTGTGGATGCCGCGCAATGCGGGTGATGAGCTGACCGGGCGACGATCGGCGTCGGCGCAACCGGTGCGTGGAGCGGCGGATTGAAGGGGCGCACGATGTACCTCGGAACCCAGATCAAACCGCGCAACGACAGCGACTACCGCGTGTGGGCGCAGCTGGGCGTGACGCATGTCTGCGTCGATCCGCCAGGCAATCCGCATGACTGGAGCCTCGATGCTCTGAACCGCCAGCGCGAGCATGTCGAAAAATTCGGGCTGACGCTGGATATGGTTCAGTTGCCGCTGTCGTCGCGCCCGATCGAAGAGGCGCAGAGCCCCAATGTCCTGTTGGGCAGGGATCCCGAGCGGCAGCGCGAACTCGACTCGATCTGCCGGTTGATCGATCGGGTCGGATCGGCGGGCATCCCGGCGGTGAAGTACAACTTCAACATCATCGGCATACCGCGCACCGCGCACGAGGCTGGACGCGGCGGGTCACGCAACGCGGCGTTCCGCTGGCATGATACTGATCAGTCGGCGGCACCGGGTGTTGCCGGCACGGTCAGCGAGGACGCGAACTGGGAGCGCATCGACTCGTTCCTGGCCGCTGTCGTGCCGGTGGCCGAGGCCGCGAAGGTGCGGCTGGCGTGCCATCCGCACGATCCGTACACGCCGCCCGGCTACAAGGGCGTCACCCGTGTGCTCGGCACGGTTGCGGGGATGCAGCGCTTCGTGACGATGCATGAAAGCCCGTATCACGGGCTGAATTTCTGTCAGGGCACGGTGGCGGAGATGCTCGACGATCCGGGCCGCGAGATCGATGACGTGATCCGCTGGTTCGGCACGCGCGGCAAGCTGTTCAACGTGCACTTCCGCAATATCAGGGGCCGGAAGCTCGACTTCATGGAAGCGTTCCCCGATGAGGGCGACATGGACATGGCGCGGGCGCTGCGGGTGTACCAGGAGGTCGGCTATCAATACATGCTGATGCCGGACCACGTGCCGGAGATTGATGGACCGGATCCATCCGGCACTGCATTCGCGTTCTGCTACGGGTATATTCGCGGATTGCTGGATTCGATACGGCCATAGCCGTCATTGCTCCTCGCAATGACACCAAGCTGGTTCACTCGACTCCTTCGACAATCCGCATGTCGCGCTCGGCGGCATTGCCAAGCGCGACCAGCGCGGCCTGGTAGCCGGGGCTGTCATGGGCGGCGATCGCCTGTGCGACGCTGGGGAACTCGATCAGCACGGTGCGCTGGTCGATGCCGGCTTCGTAGGTCTTGGCGGTGCCGCCGCGGGCGAGGAAGCGACCGCCGCCGGCGGTAATGGCAGGACCCGCAAGCTTGGCGTACTCGGCCAACGCCCCAGGATTGGAAATCGAACGGTAGCAGGCGATCCAGTATGCCTTGGCCATGGGTTCCTCCGAATGCCGATGGAAGTTGCGCCTCAGTATAAGCGGGAGGCGGTGAGACAGCGAGGCCTCAAGGCTCTTGCGTTCGCGGGCCGGCTATGCGATTGCAAATCATTCGCAATTGATCGCAGGCAACCAATGCGTCTCACACTCATCCTCCTGGCTTCGCTGCTCGCCTGGCCCGTTGCGGCGGCCGACACCCCCGCCGCATCCCTGACCATCCGCAACCGCGCCTTCGAGCCCGCCGAACTCGAAGTGCCGGCCGGCCAGAAGATCGAGCTGCATGTGCGCAATGCCGATGCCGCCGCCTCGGAGTTCGAGAGCGACGAACTGCACCGCGAGAAGGTGGTGCCGGCCGGGCAGGAGGTCGTCGTCTTCATTGGCCCACTGCGTGCCGGCCGCTATGAGTTCTTCGACGACTTCAACCCGGTTGCCCGCGGCCACATCGTCGCACGGTGACCGTTCTGCTCCGCCCCGGGATGGCACTTGCTGCGCTCACCATGCTTGCTGCCCGCCCCGCCCTCGCCGAACTGCAGGTCCGCATGCCGGAGGTCGATTACCGCGAGCTCGAATTCGAGCACAACGGCCTGGTCACCTTCGACGCCAAGGGCTCGTCGCTGAACGGTGCGCAGAGCTTCACCAATTCGATCGGCTACGGCGTGCTGCCCTGGTGGGAAATCGAGCTGGAAGGCGAAATGGCCTCCGGCGGCGGCCAGCATCTGACCTGGAACGCCGTCACCATGGAGAATACTTTCCAGCTCACCGAGCCGGGTGAGTACTTTTTCAATCTCGGGCTGTTCGCGGAGTATTCGCAGTCCACACTGCGCGGCCAGCCAAGTGGGATCACTGCCGGGCCCATCATCCAGAAGGAGCTCAACAACGTATTCGGCATCGATACGCTGCATACGCTCAATGTGTTGCTTGACCGCGATGTCGGTCACAATGCCACCAGTGCCACCGGCTTGCAGCTCGCCTGGCAGTCGGTCGCACTGTTCACGCCGCTGTTCGCACCAGGGTTCGAGTATTATGGGATCGTCGACAACATCACCCATGCCGGTCCGACCAGTCAGCAGCAGCATCTGATCGGCCCGGTATTGACCGGCGCTTACAACTTCTCGCCATATGGCAAGCTGAAATACGAGGTCGGCTATCTGTTCGGCCTCACCCCCGCGTCGGGTCGCAGCGCGGTCCGCTGGAAGCTGGAATACGAGATCGCCTTCTAGCCAGGTACGCTATGCTGCCGGCCGGACATCCGGCAGGACACCGATGGCTTTCCCTCCGCGCAAGATCGCCTTTATCCTGGCATCCACCGATCACGGCACGCTGATCGTAAACCGGTTCGACTACCGCATGGTCAATGCCACCGCCGGCTTCGGAGTCGGCTACTTCCTGCTGGAGAACTCCAGCTACGAGGCGCAGGAGGGCTCCGTCGCCATGCAGCTCCTCACGCTGCGACGCCAGCATTTCGGCGATGGTGTCGTTGCGGTGGATTGCGGCGCGAATATCGGCGTGCACACAGTGGAATGGGCGAAGGGCATGACCGGCTGGGGCTCTGCGATCGCGATCGAGGCGCAGGAGCGGATCTTCTACGCGCTCGCCGGCAACATCTCGATCAACAACTGCTTCAACGCCCATGCGATCCATGCCGCGCTCGGGGCGCAGGACGGCTCGTTGCGCATGCCGGTCCCCAATTATCTGGCGCCCGCGAGTTTCGGCAGCCTCGAGCTGCGCCAGTCCGACGCCAATGAGTTCATCGGCCAGGACATCGACTATTCCGAGCAAAGGCTTACGACGATCCGCATGATGACCATAGACTCGATGAACCTGCCGCGACTGGACCTGATCAAGATCGACGTCGAGCGGATGGAACTCGAGGTGCTGCAGGGCGCCAAGGCGACGCTCGAGCGGTTCCGCCCGATCGTCATCGTCGAGCAGCTCAAGGCGCCGAAGGAGCGGCTCGCCGCGGTGCTGGCGTCGTACGGCTATGAATGGTTCACGCTTGGGCTTAACTTCCTCGCCGTGCATCCGGGTGACCCAACGCGGCAATCCATCAACGCCGCAAAGCCAAGTGGAGCGGGACCAGCCTGACGTCCGCTCAGTCCGCTTCGGACTGTGGCCGCAATGCCAGCCCGGCGACCGCTGGCCCCCGAGCCCGGGCAGGACTTTCCTCGGGGATCGCTGCGATCTGGCGTTCGCTCAGCCAGCGGCCGAAGCGTGGATCGGCGGTCAGCACGGCGAGCGGAATCGCCGCCAACAGGCCGCCGGCGAGCGGGAGGGCCCATAACGTCGCGGTCCATCCGGCGGTCAGGAATCCGCCGAACACCAGCACGCCGAGAACGGTCTGCGACCAGAGCAGGCCGGCGGCCTCGCCCCAGGTCACGCCCCGGTCGTGGCGGTTCTGCGGCCGCCAGCCTGAACGCGCGCCAAACCCCAGGCGCAACATGGCGCCCGTCTTCGCCACCGCCGAGACCGCATCGAGCAGCAGCGTGAAGCCGATCTCCGCGGCTGCCCCGCAGCCCAGGTGCGTCAGGCCCCCATAGCGTTGCCGCTTGTCCGGCGACAGCGCCAGTTCGGCGTAGCCGAGCAGCTTCGGCGCGTACAGCGCACCAAGCCATGCGCCCGTCACCGCAAGCGCCGGAGCGGCCGGAAACGGCGATGTGGCGTCGGTCGCCGCAGCCACCGCGGCGGCAAGCAGGAACAGCAGATACAGCGGCGTGCCGGCGAACAGCAGGATCGCCTGTACCAGTTGCCACCGACCCATCGGCCGCAGTCCTGGCAGGCGCAGCAGGTGCCGGTATTGCATGTTGCCAGCCAGCCAGCGCAGTTCGCGGCGAAGGAATTCCGGCAGCGCCGGCGGGCTAGCTTCCCACGAGCCGTCCTCGTCCGGCAGCACGCGGACGCCCCAGCCGGCGCCGCGCAGCAACGCCGCCTCGACCTGGTCATGCGACATGATGTGTCGCCCGTCGGGCAGGACCGGCAGCCGGCAATGCGCCCGAAACGGCGCGATGCGCACCACCGCGTTGTGTCCCCAATAGGGGCCTGCATCGCCCTGCCACCAGGCCTGCCCGGTGGCCCAGGTCCGCATCCCCGCCCGCATGCCGAACTGGAACAGCCTTGGGAACGCAGAAGACGCCGGCAGCCCCACGGTCAGATGCTGCGCGATCGCCAGCGTCGGATCGGTCAGCATCGCCCGCACCAGCCGCAGCACCGCCGCCGCCGACATCGCGGAATCGGCGTCGAGTGCCAGCATCAGTTCGAATCCCTCGGCGTGGTGGTCGAGGAAATCCATGACATTGCCGGCCTTGAACCCGGTGTTGGCGGCTCTCCGGCGATAGCGGATGCGCGCCGGATCGCGGTCCTCGGTACGAAACGCCTCGACCGCCCGCTCCTCGTCGGCGCCCGCCCGCCCATCCTGCGTATCGGACAGGACGAATACCGCGAACGCATCGCCGGCGCCGGCCAGGTCAAGCTCATACAGCAGCCGCCGCAGCGGCGGCAGCACGCGGCGCATATCCTCGTCCCGTACCGTCACCGCAATCGCCGTGCGCGGCAGGGCCGCATGGGGGTCGGCGATCACCGGAAACACGGCCCGGACCGGGTCGCGACTGGTCATCAGGATGACGAAGCCGATCAGCCCGTTGGCCAGGCACAGGCCGGTCCAGGGGGCGGTGCCGGCGAACGCCGCCAGCATGACAAGCTTGGCCGGGGTCCAGCCGCCGGGGGCAAGGACCTGCCACAGCAGCGTCGCGAGGCCGCTGGCGGTCAGCAGCAATATCAACAGAACGGCAGCACGGCGGAACGTCATCCGGGAGGAACTCCGAAGTGGATCGGTCGAGTGCCGGAAGGTTTGCCTCACGATCGTGTCACGGGCGAGTCGCGGGTGTGGCGACGCCGGGCCGGCGCCCTGTGGCTGACCGGGCATCGCCGCCCTATATTCCCGGCCGACATGACGACGGAGTATTGCGTGATGGCGAACACGGAGGCAGCGACGCTGGTGCCGGTGACGGTGCTCACCGGCTATCTCGGCGCCGGCAAGACCACATTGCTGAACCGCATCCTCACCGAACGGCACGGCCGCAAATACGCGGTGGTGATCAACGAGTTCGGCGAGCTGGGCGTGGACAACGACCTCGTCGTGGACACCGACGAGGAGGTGTTCGAGATGAACAACGGCTGCATCTGCTGCACCGTGCGCGGCGACCTGATCCGCATCGTGGGCGGGCTGATGAAGCGGCGCGACCGGTTCGACGGGATCATCATCGAGACCACCGGCCTGGCGAACCCCGCCCCGGTGGCACAGACCTTCTTCGTCGATGAGGGCGTGCGATCGAAGGCACGGCTGGACGCGATCGTGACCGTGGTGGATGCCAAGCACCTGCCGCAGCGGCTGGAGGACAGCCACGAGGCGGCGGATCAGATCGCGTTCGCCGACGTGATCGTGCTGAACAAGACCGACCTGGTGACGCCCGAGGAACTGGCGGCGGTCGAGGACAAGATCCGCGCGATCAACCGCTTCGCCGTGATCCACCGCACCGAGCGCGCCGCGCTGCCGATCGAGCAGGTGCTGGATCGAGGAGCGTTCGATCTCAACCGCGTGCTTGCGATGGCGCCCGATTTCCTGACCGACAGCGAGCATGAGCACAACGACGATGTGACGTCGGTCAGCTTCGAGGTCGAGAAACCGATCGATCCGGAGAAGTTCAATGCCTGGATCGGCGCGCTGTTGCAGGAGCAAGGGCCGGATCTGCTGCGCACCAAGGGGATTCTGTCGTACGCGAACGACGACCGGCGGTTTGCCTTCCAGGCGGTGCACATGATCGCGGACGGCGATTTCATCGGGCCGTGGAAGGAGGGGGAGGAGCGGGTGAGCCGGATCGTGTTCATCGGGCGGAATCTGAACCGCCCGCGGCTGCGGCGCGGGTTCGAGGAGTGTGCGGTTGAGTGACGGGGTGTCGCCATGAGCGAATCGGTCGGCCAGTTCCTGCTGGAGACCCGCGGCACCCAGCGCGACCTCGACGCCTTCGTGGTCGCTGCCGGTTTCGATCGCGCTGGCACCACCCTGGCGTTCGCCCTCGGCGATGGAACCCTGCGCCTTGTGCCGATCGCCGACCGCGAGACCTGGCGGGCGGCCGAAGCACATGACGGTGCAATCCTGTCCCTGTCGCCCGATGCCACTTCCAGCGGTTTCGTCACCGGCGGCGACGATGGCAAATTCCGTCGCATCGGTGCCGACGGCGCGGTCTCGGATATCGCCGACTTCCGCTCGAAATGGGTGGAACATGTCGCGAGCCATCCCGGTGAGAAGGGCAAGGGCCTGCTGGCCTGCGCCGTCGGCAAATCGATCCACCTGTTCGAGCACGCCGGCGAGAAACTGAAGGAACTGCCTCACCCGTCCTCGGTCACCGGCCTTGCCTTCGACGCCCGCGGCAAACGCGTCGCCGCATCGCACTACAACGGCGCCACGCTGTGGTTCGTCGCCGCCAAGGTGGACAGCCCGCGGAAGCTGGAATGGAAGGGCAGCCATATCGCGATCGCGATCCATCCCGACGGCGACGCGGTGGTGACCGCGATGCAGGAGAACGCACTGCACGGCTGGCGCCTGTCCGACAACCAACACATGCGCATGAGCGGGTATCCGTCAAAGACCGAGGCATTGTCGTTCACCAGCAAGGGCAAGTGGATGGCGACCAGCGGTGCCGATGCGATGGTGCTGTGGCCGTTCTTCGGCGGCGGTCCGATGGGCAAGGCGCCGATCGAACTTGCCGGCGGCGACGGGATCGTCTGCACCCGCGTCGCGGCGCATCCGCAGCAGGAGATGGTGGCGGGCGGTTTCGCTGACGGCCTGGTGGTGCTGGCCGAGGTCAACTCGTCCCGTGTATTGCCGGTCGCACCACCGGGTCGTGGCCCGGTAACGGCACTGGCCTGGAGTCCTAACGGCAGCCAGCTTGCATTCGGCACGGAAACCGGCTTCGCAGCGATCATCGATCTGTCGAAGCGCTGAGGGGGAAACCACCATGAAACGACGCACGCTGCTCACCGGGGCAGCCGCAACGCTTGCCGCGACGCCGCTCGCACGTCCGCACGCGCAGAAGCCGGTGACGATCCGCTGGTGGTACCACTTCGATGACCCGAAGGCGACGCCCGACGAACTGGTGGCCGCGTTCGAGAAGGAAAATCCCGGCATCAGGATCGAGCCGGAGAACATCCCCTGGGGCGGCGGCGGCGACTACGACAACCGGCTCTACACCTCGATCATCGCCAACAACGCACCCGACGCGGCGATGGTGAAGTTCAACAACCTGGCGAGACTGATGGAGATGGACGCGCTGGCGCCGCTGGATAAATGGATCGACGCCTGGCCGGGCAAGCGCGACATCACCGACGATCTGTGGCGGCTGCACACCGCGCCCGACGGCAAGCGCTACTATATGCCTCTGCAATACGTGGTGCTGTATCTGTATGTGCGGCTGGATCTGCTGGCGAAGCAGAACCTGAAGGTGCCCACCAACTTCGATGAGTTCCTCACCGCTGCGAAGGCGCTGACCGGCGGCGAGCAGTGGGGCTTCGGCATGCGCGGCGGCTCAGGCGGGCACGATTCCTGGATGCCGTTCGCGTTCGGCACCGGAGCGAAGCCGGTGAAGGGCGGCTTCGTCTCACCGGCGGCGCTGGCGCAGAATCGTTTCTTCATCGACCTGCACCGCGTGCACAAGGTCACGCCGCCCTCGGCGCCGACCGATGCGTTCCTGCAGATCGTCAACAATCTGAAGGCCGGCCGCGTGGCGATGACCGTGCACCACATCAGCACCGCCAACACCATGGTGGAGACGTTCGGCGACGCGATCACCGCGGTGCCGGTACCGCGCGGGCCAAACGGCAGCGGCTTCGCGACCTTCGGCGACGGTTCGACCTGTGTGTTCAGCGCGAGCAGGAATCCCGAAGCGGCATGGAAGTGGATCTCGTGGCTGTCCACCGGGCCCAACAACGTGCTGTACAACAAGGCGGCAGGGCAGATGACGGTGACCACATCAGGGGCCGCGAACTGGACGCTGCATCCGAAGCGCTTCGTCGACGCAACGGTGCAGTCGCTGCCGATCGCCGGCGTGCTGCCGAACCTGCCGCAGACCGCCGACTTCACCCGCGTGGTGTGGCCGCAGAACACGCAGAAGGCGCTGCTCGGGCAGATTCAGCCGGATGACATGATGCAGGCGTTCGAGAAGCTGTTCTTCGGTTGAGACGTGCCGCAACGCCGTGGCTGATGCTGGCGCCAGCACTGGCGGCGGCGGCGATCCTGGTGCTGCTGCCGGTGATCGACACGCTGTGGCTGTCGCTGCACGACGTGATTCTGTACCGGCCCCGCGTACGCCCGTTCATCGGCTTAGGGAACTACACGCGCGCGCTGGCCGATCCGGTGTTCTGGGAGAGCCTGACCAATTCGCTGGTCTGGGTGATCTGTGCCGTGTCGCTGCAGTTCACCCTTGGCTTCGCCACGGCGCTGCTGCTGAACCGCAATTTCGCCTGGCGCGGCATCGCACGCGCGCTGGTGGTGGTGCCATGGGCGCTGCCGTCGGTGATCATCGGGCTGATCTGGACCTGGATGCTCGACTTCAATCTCGGCGTGCTGAACAACATCGGCGTGCTGTTGGGCATCCTGCCGCATTCGGTGCCGTGGCTGGCGCAATCGAGCACCGCGATGGCCGGTGTGATCCTTGCCGTGGTCTGGCAGGGGTTTCCGTTCTTTGCGGTGACATTGCTCGCGGGACTACAGGCGATCCCCGGCGAACTCTATGAGGCGGCTTCGATCGACGGCGCCGGTGCGTGGGGGAAGTTCCGCCACATCACGCTGCCCGGCCTCGCCGGCGTCATCGCCACCGCGCTGCTGCTGCGCATGATCTGGGTAGCGAATTCGCTCGACCTGATCCTGGTGATGACCGGCGGCGGACCTGGCACCGCGACGCAGACGCTGCCGCTGCACGCGTTCCTCACCGCCTGGTCGGGCGGCAACTACGGCCAGGGGTCCGCGCTGGCGGTACTGCTGACGCTGCTGCTGCTCGGCGTGGTGGTGAGCTACGTGTGGCGGAACCGCGCGGAATGACGCGACTCAAACGTCTGCTAGGTACCGAACTCCCGGTCGTGCTGATCCTGGCTTTCGCGCTGCTGCCGTGGATCTGGATGATGCTGTCGTCGGTCCGCCCAGATGCGGAGCTGACGCATTCGCCGATCGCGTTGTGGCCCCACCAGCTCACACTGATCCACCACATCGAGCTGCTGCAGCGCACCAGCTTCGCGCAGAACCTGCGCGACAGCCTGATCGTCGCCTGCGGCGCGGTGACACTTGGACTGACGTTGGCGCTGCCCGCCGCCTACGCCTTCTCGCGGTTCCGCTTCCGAGGGCGCAACTGGCTGCGCACGCAGTTCCTGGTGATCAACATGTTCCCCGTCGTCATGCTGATCCTGCCGCTGTTCGTGCTGATGCGCGACTTCGGCCTGCTGGACACGTATTTCGCGCTCATCGCCGGTCACGCCACCTTCACCCTGCCGTTCGCGATCTGGCTGCTGACCAGCTACGTCGACGGCATTCCGCAGGAACTCGACCAGGCGGCGATGATCGACGGGGCGACCCGCGTGCAGGCGATGCTGCTGGTGGTGCTGCCGCTCGCCATGCCGGGCGTGGTGGCGGTCGGCATCTACCTGTTCATCACCTCGTGGAACGAATACCTGTTCGCGCTGATGATGACCGGTCGCAACGTCCGCACCGTGACCGTGGCGTTGCAGCTGTTCATCGGCGAGAACCAGATCCAGTGGGGACTGCTGATGGCCGGCGGCACGCTGGTGGCGCTGCCTGCCACCATCCTGTTCCTGTTCGCGCAACGCCGCCTGGTGGGCGGCCTGACCGGAGGTGCGGTGAAGGGATGAACCCGATCGGCGTGATCTCGATGAGCTACGCACGGCCGTTCACCGCCGCGCATCTGCCGCTGTTCGCGCGCATGAAGGCGGCGGGAATGGATTTCTGTGAACTGCTGGTGCCCGAGAACGGCGAGCTCGATCCGGCCGCGGCCGGCCGTGCCGCGCGCGACGCCGGGCTGTTCCTCCAGCTTGCCGCGCGGGTGAACCTGCAGCGCGACCTGGCGTCCGACGACGCGTCGGCGCGCCAAGCCGGCGTGGACTATCTGTGCCGCTGCATCGACGTCGCGGCGGCCTGTGGTGCGACCATTGTCGGAGGCCCGTTGTACGGCACTCCGCTGGTGTTCGCCGGCCGCGCGCCGTCGCCGATCGACGAGGCACCGCGGCGCGAGCGGGTGAAGCGGGTCACCGATGGACTGCACGCGGCGGCCGAACGCGCCGAAGGCAGCGAAGTGCGCTTCGCGGTCGAGCCACTGAACCGCTTCGAGACCGACTTCTGCAACACCGCCCGGCAGGCGATGGCGCTGTGTACCCTGGTCGATCACCCCTCGGTCGGCATCATGCTGGACACGTTCCACATGAACATGGAGGAAGACGACCTGCCGCAGGCGATCCGCCTCGCCGGTCCGTTGCTGATCCACTTCCAGGCCAACGAGAACCACCGCGGCTTCCTCGGCACCGGCCACATGGACTGGCCGCCGATCTGTCGCGCGCTCGCCGAGATCGACTATCCGGGGGCGATCACGCTGGAACCGTTCCGCCGAACCGGTCATCTGCTGTCGCTGCCGCTGGCCCAATGGCGCCCGCCGAGTGGCGACGAGGACACCGACCTGCGCGCCAGCGGCGATTTCCTGCGTGGCGCGTTGCACGCGGCGCGACGCATGTGACAATCGGGCGTCCGCCATCTGGACGCGGCCACGCGTTAGCGTTCAGGATATCGCTCCGACCCGCCCACAGGAACCAGCATGCGCATCGAGATCATCTGCACGGGAGACGAAGTCCTCACCGGCAAGATCGTCAACACCAACTTCAGCTACATGAGCCAGAAGCTCGAGGATGTCGGCCTGTCCGTCCATCGGGGCACCACGGTCGGCGACGATCGCGCATCGCTGCTCGAGGCCTTCCGTCTCGCCGCGCAGCGCGCCGATGCGGTCATCGTCAATGGCGGTCTCGGGCCGACCGTCGATGACCTGTCGCAGGAGATCGCGGCACAGGCCGCCGGCGTCGATCTCGTGCTGAACGAGGAATGGCTGGAGAAGATGGAATCCTTCTTCTCCAAGCGCAGCCGCATCATGCCGCCGAACAACCGCAAACAGGCGATGCTGCCGTCCACCGCCGAAGTGATCGACAACCCGATCGGCACCGCCTGCGGGTTCGCGCTGGACATCGGCCGCGCGCGCTTCTTGTTCACCCCCGGCGTGCCGCGCGAACTGCGCCGCATGCTGGAGGAGCAGGTCATCCCGCGCCTGCTGGCCCGCGGCGGCGCGCCCGCAACGATCCATTTGAAGCGCTTCCACTCCTACGGTCTCGGCGAATCGCATGTCGACGCGCTGCTGGCCGGTGTCGAGGAACTGGTGCCCGACGGCGGCGTGAAACTCGGCTTCCGCGCGCATTATCCGCAGCTCGAGACCAAGCTGACGGTGCGCGGCGCCGACATGGACGATGTGCGGCGCAAGCTGGAACCGGTGCAGGCGGAGGTGCGCAAGCGGCTCGGCAACTTCATCATGGCGGAGGACGACCAGACGCTGGAAGGCGTGGTGCTGGCGGAACTGACGCGCCAGGCCGGGACGCTGGCGCTGGTCGAGACCTTCACCAGCGGCCAGATGGCGGCGCGCATCGGCCATCTGCCAGGCGCCGAACACGTGCTGCGTTGCGGCGTCACCGTGCGCGACCGCACCGCACTGCACACCGCGCTCGACATCAAGGGCTTTGGCCTTGCCGGGGACCTCACGCAGGAAACTGTAGAAGCGGTGGCGCATGCCGCGCGCATTCACGCCGGCGCGACGCACGCCTTGGTGGTACTGATCGACCTCGACGAGGGACCGGATCGGATCGATTTCGGCGGCACCATCTGGATCGCGATCGCCACCGCCGAGGACGTCGCCTTCCGGCGCTCACGCATCCTGGGTGGTCGTGAGTGGGTGC
>DASXNR010000534.1:0-7916 GCA_036494925.1 Acetobacteraceae bacterium | reverse complement strand
CATTTGATGGCGACATTGGCGTTTCAGCGCGCCATTCCCGGATCCCAGCTTGGTGAGGGCGCGGCAATCGCCGTGTCGATGATCCCGTTCCTGCTGGTGGCGACGCTGGTGTGTTTCTTCGGCGTCGGCCGCCGCAAATGGCAGCACGGTGAAGCAAATGACTGACGCGATCGCCCGGGTCGACCAGGAAATCTCCGAGGTTGCCGCCGAACTGGAGGCCGCGGGGCCGCGGCTGATCGACCGGCCGGAGCGGCTGTCGTGGGACTCGCAGCTTCGTACCACGATCACCGTCTACATCCCCCTGGTTATCTTCGTCATTGTGCTGCTGTTCCCGTTCTATTGGATGGCGATCACCGCGTTCAAACCCGACTACGAGATGTACGACTACAAGCAGTTCAACCCGTTCTGGGTGCATTCGCCGACGCTGCACAACATCGAGGTGCTGCTGTTCGAGACCAACTATCCGCGCTGGCTGATGACCACGATGATGATCGCGGTCGCTTCGACAGTTCTGTCGGTGTTCTCCAGCGTGCTGTGCGCCTACGCGATCGAGCGGCTGCGCTTCAAGGGCGCGCAGCACGTCGGCCTTGCGATCTATCTGGCCTACCTGGTCCCGGCATCGATCCTGTTCATCCCGCTGGCCACGCTGATCTACCAGTTCGGCCTGTTCGACAATCCGGTGGCGCTGATCCTCACCTACCCCACATTCCTGGTGCCGTTCTGCACCTGGCTGCTGATCGGCTACTTCAAGTCGATCCCGTACGAGCTGGAGGAATGCGCGCTGATCGACGGCGCGTCGCGCCTGCAGATCCTGCGCCGGATCACCCTGCCGCTGGCAGTGCCGGGGCTGATCTCGGCCGGCATCTTCGCGTTCACACTGTCGTGGAACGAGTTCATCTACGCGCTGGCATTCATCCAGTCGACCGACAAGAAGACCGTGCCGGTGGCGATCCTGACCGAGCTGGTGACCGGCGACGTGTATCAGTGGGGCTCGCTGATGGCGGGTTCGCTGCTGGGTTCGCTGCCGGTGGCGCTGATTTACTCCTTCTTCGTCGAGTACTATGTTTCCTCGATGACGGGAGCGGTGAAGGAGTAGCGGGTGCCGGCACGCACGGG
This sequence comes from Acetobacteraceae bacterium, assembly GCA_036494925.1. Lineage (GTDB taxonomy): Bacteria > Pseudomonadota > Alphaproteobacteria > Acetobacterales > Acetobacteraceae > JAMXLO01. The sequence continues at coordinate 6,800 of DASXNR010000534.1, read as the reverse complement.
CGAACAGTTCCTCCGCGGTCTGCGGGATTCGCGCGAGGTCTGGCTCGGCAACGAACGCGTGACCGATCCGGCGTCGCATCCCGCCCTGGCGGGGGCCGCGCACGCAATCGCCGCGGTGTTCGATCTGCAGCACGCCCAGCCGGATGCCTGCCTGATGCCGGATCCGGAAACCGGCGAAGCGATCAACGTCAGCCACATGATCCCGCGGTCGCGCGCCGACCTCGAGCGCCGCCACGTCGGACTGCAGGCGATCGCCGAGTATTCGGTGGGCCTGATGGGCCGCACGCCGGACTACGTGAACGTGACCTATGCCGGTTTCGCCGGCCGGTGCGACGAGTGGTCGATCAACGGCAACGATGAAGGTGCCGAGAACCTGGTGCGCTATCAGAAACACATGGCGCGCGCCGATCTGTCGCTGACCCACGCGATCATCCATCCGACCGTCGATCGCGCGCAGGGCGCGGTGCCGCTGGGCCTCAACCGGGTGGCGCTGCACAAGCTGGCCGACACCGAGCACGGCATCCTGGTGCGCGGGGTTCGCGTGCTTGCCACCCTTGCACCGTTCGCCGATGAGATCGCGGTATATCCGGCCGCGCCCATGCCGGACGCGAATCCCGCGCACGCGCTGAGCTTCTCGATCCCGATGGCGACACCGGGATTGAAGTTCCTGTGCCGTGACAGCGTGTCGGTACCCGGCACGCGGTTCGATCATCCGCTGTCGAGCCGGTTCGACGAACAGGATGCGTTCGTCATCTTCGACAACGTGGAGATCCCGCGGGATCGCGTGTTCATCGACGGCAATCTCGCGGTCTACAACGGTATCCTGCGCTCGAGCTGGTGGCCGAACATCATGCAGCAGGCGATGATCCGGGCGGAGACCAAGCTGACCTTCGCCTGGGGCATCGCCACCCGCATGGCGGAGGCGATCAACGCCTCGCTGCCGCCGGCACAGCAGATGCTCGGGGAGATCTGGACCTTCGCCGAATTCGCACGCGCCGCCATTCGCGCAGCCGAGGCGGACTCCTACGAGCATGGCAACGGCGTCTGGTTTCCCGATGCGCCGCCGCTGATCGCGCTGCGCACCAGTCTGCCGCGCTGGTTTCCGCGCGTGAACGAGATCATCCGCGAGCTTGGCTCGCATAATCTGCTGACCACCCCGACGGCTGCACAATTCGCGGATCCAGCGCTGCGGCCGCTACTGGACGAATTCGTCGGTGGCGCCGCCGGAGTCAGCGCTGAACAACGCGCCCGGGTCTTCCGGCTGGCCTGGGATTTTTCCGGCACCGCGCTGGCCAGCCGCAACGAGCAGTACGAGCGGTTCTATCTCGGGTCCGCGTCGCGCAATCTGATGCACGCGCAACAGCGCGCCGAACGCAGCCGCGCTGACCGGTTGGTCGATCGGTTTCTTCGGGAGCCGTTCTGACCAATGTTCCCGTCATGGCGTGCGCAGGCACGCCATCCGCGCCTTCGCGCGGTCACAGAATGAAGACGTGGACGGCCGGCCTGCGCCGGCCATGACGAGTTGGGACGCTGTGCGCCTTGCCGCTCGCGCAGGGGCGTGCTTGAAGTCGCCCAGCCGCCGCGCCGGAGGAAACATGAAGATCGAGCGGGTCGAAACGTTCCAGGCGGATGCCGGCTGGCGCATGTTCTCCTTCCTCAAGGTCACCACCGACGACGGCATCATCGGCTGGTCGGAGTTCAACGAAAGCTTCGGCTCGATCGGCCTGTCGGACGTGATCCGCGGCCTCTCGCCGGTGCTGATCGGCCGCGACCCGCGCCGCTACGAACAGATCACCCAGCATCTGCATGTGCTCACCCGCCAGTCGCGCGGCGGCATCAACCAGCAGGCGATCGCCGCGATCGAGAACGCGCTGCTGGATGTCGCCGGCAAGGCCTATGGCGTGCCGGTCTATGCACTGTTCGGCGGGCCGATCCGCGATCGCATCCCGGTCTACTGGTCGCATTTCGGCACCTACCGCGTGCGCAGCGCCGCGCTGATGGGCGTCCCGGCGCTGGACAGCTACAACGACCTCGCGCACCACGCCGAGGAAGTGAAGCGCGCCGGCTTCCGCGCGCTGAAAACCAACATCATTCCGGCAGACGGCGGCAGGCTTGCGTCCTACGTACCAGGGTTCGGCCGCACGCCGGGCTGGCCGGAGCTGAACTGGGACAACAAGTTGTTGCTGGGGCTCGGCGAGCAACTCGGCGCCATTCGTGCGGCGGTGGGCCCGGAGATGGGCATCCATCTCGACATCAACTTCAACTTCAAGACCGAGGGCTTCAAGCGGATCGCCGAGACGGTGGCGCCGTTCAATCTGACCTGGCTGGAGATCGACACCCACGACGCGCCGGCGCTGGCCGAGATCAAACGCGGCGCGCCCTGTCCGATCGCGTCCTGCGAGACGCTGCATGGGCGTCGCGAATTCAAGCCATTCTTCGACCACTACGCGACCGACGTGGCGATCATCGACGTGATCTGGAACGGGTTGAACGAGTCGCTGAAGATCGCTTCGATGGCCGATGTCTACGAGGTCAACGTCGCGCCGCATAATTTCTATGGCCATCTGTGCAGCGCGATCAGCGCCACGTTCAGCGCCATCGTGCCGAACTTCCGCGTCATGGAGATCGACATCGACAGCGCGCCGTGGCGCGACGAGTTCTATGTCACCGTGCCCACCATCGAGAACGGCGAGTTCGTCTTGCCGAAAGGTCCCGGCTGGGGCATCGACGTGAACGAGAAGGCGGTGCGCGCGCCCGCCGCAGCACTAAAAGGAGACCGACACTTGGCCAAGTACAAGATCGCGACGCCTGCGGGCGCGAGCTTCACCGTCGCCGGCGGCGGCTACGATTTGGAGATGGAACCGCTGGAAGGGCTCGACGCCGAAATCGTCGAAGGCCCCGCCGATGAAGACGGCTTCATCAAGTTCGCCCAGGACGCCGATGCGGTCTACGCCAAGGGCATCCGCTTCACCAAGAAGATCATCGACGGCCTGCCGGAGCGGTGCCGCGGCATCATCCTGGGCAGCGTCGGCGTGGACAGCGTGGATGTGAAGGCCGCCACCGAGCGTGGCATCCCGGTGACCAACTGCCCCGACACGTTCATCGAGGAAGTCGCCGACCACGCGATGATGCTGCTGCTGTCCGCCTTCCGCCGTACCATCGAGCAGGATCGCATGGTGCGCGAGGGCAAGTGGCGCGAAGGCCGTCCCGCGCTGTTGCAGATACCGCGCCTGATGGGCCAGACGCTGGGCCTGGTCGCGTTCGGCCACGTCGCACGCGCGGTGACCAGGCGCGCCAAGCCGTTCGGCCTGCGTGTCATCGCCTATGACCCGTTCATCGAGGAGCTGGTCATGGTCGAGCACGGCGTGGTTCCGTGCACGCTGGAAGAGGTGATGTCGCAGTCCGACTTCGTCTCCATGCACGCCCCGGCGCGGCCCGAGGCCGAGGGGCTGCTCGGGGAAAAGCATTTCCGGCTGATGAAGAAGACCGCGATCTTCATCAACACCGGGCGCGGTCCGACGGTGCAGGAGGCGGCACTGATCAAGGCGCTAGAGGAAAAATGGATCGCCTATGCCGGTCTCGACGTGCTGGAGATCGAGCCGCCCGGCAACAACAATCCGCTGCTCAAGATGGACAACGTCATCCTCAGCGCCCACACGGCGTCCGCGTCAGCCCGCTTCGATCCGGCCCGCAAGCGGCATGTCGGGCGCGAGCTGGCGCTGGTGCTGGAAGGCAAGTGGCCGATGAGCTGCGTCAACCCGGCGGTGCTGCAGAACACCAGGCTGCGGCGCTGGCAGCCGGTGTCGATGGAGCGCGGGCCGAACAGCTGACGGGCTGACTAGAAACTGGGCGCCGCGCGGTCCAATGGGTTTCGCTGCGCTCTACCCATCGGCTCGTTTGACGACGCGCTAGGTCGTTTCGACCAGGCTTCGCAGATAGTCGGCAACAGGCGCGGCCGCCGCGCCGCCCGCCTCGGCGTGCTTCAGCAACGTGATCCCGTGTGGTCCGCGCCATCGCGATGCCTGGGGAAACGCCTGGATCGTGGCCCTCACAACGTCCAGGTGGCCGAGCATGGCCGCGGCAAAGATATCCATCCGTGCCCCATGCTCGAGCAGGTGTTGGGCGATATCGCGCCGCCCCATATGCGCGGCCGCTCCCAACCCGGTTTCCCAGTCACCACCGCCCCAGTCCCACGCCGCGTTGACGATCGTCGCATGCCGGTCCAGCAAATCGCGAACCCGGTCGAGATTGCCGTGGGCGTTGTTGACGAAGTCTTCGACCAAATCCGGATCCAGGCGCGATTTGTCCTGCATTTGGCTGGTCTCCGCGAGTTCAATACGTCAGCACCGTCCGGATCGATTCCCCCTTCCGCATCAGCTCGAACCCCTCGTTGATCTGCGCGAACGGCAGTGTGTGGGTGATCAGGTCGTCGATGTTGATCCGCCCATCCATGTACCAATCGACGATCCGCGGCACATCGGTGCGGCCGCGCGCGCCGCCGAACGCGGTGCCTTTCCAGGTCCGGCCGGTCACCAACTGGAACGGCCGCGTGGCGATCTCCTGTCCCGCTCCGGCGACCCCGATGATGATCGACTGCCCCCAGCCGCGATGCGCACATTCCAGCGCCTGGCGCATCACCTTGACGTTGCCGATGCACTCGAAGCTGTAGTCGGCGCCACCCTTCGTCAGGTCCACCAGATGCGGCACCAGATCGCCCTGCACCTCGGCCGGATTTACGAAATGCGTCATGCCGAACTTCTCGGCGATCGCCTTCCGTCGCGGATTGAGATCGACGCCGACGATCATCTCGGCGCCGACGATCCGCAGTCCCTGGATCACGTTCAGTCCGATCCCGCCAAGTCCGAACACCACGCAGCGCGCGCCGGCCTCCACCTTGGCCGTGTTCATCACCGCGCCGATGCCGGTGGTGACGCCGCAGCCGATATAACAGACCTTGTCGAACGGCGCGTCGGTACGGATCTTAGCCAGCGCGATCTCGGGCAGTACCGTGTAGTTGGCGAAGGTCGAGGTGCCCATGTAATGGAACACCGTCTCGCCGCCGGCACGGAACCGGCTGGTGCCGTCCGGCATCACGCCGCGGCCCTGCGTCGCTCGGATCGCCACGCACAGATTGCTCTTGCGCGACAGGCAGTATTCGCATTGCCGGCACTCCGGCGTGTACAGCGGAATGACATGATCGCCCGGTTTCAGGCTGGTCACGCCGTTGCCGACCTCCGCCACCACGCCGGCCCCCTCGTGGCCGAGGATGGCGGGGAACAGGCCCTCGGGATCGGAGCCGGACAGCGTGTATTCGTCGGTGTGGCAGATGCCGGTGGCCTTGATCTCCACCAGCACCTCGCCGTCACGCGGCCCATCCAGTTCGACTGTCTCCAGGCTCAGTTTATCGCCCGCCTTGCGGGCAACCGCGGCGCGCACCTGCATCGTATTCCTCCCAGCTTCGCTCTCGCCGGGATGGTGCGGGCTGCGGCGCCGGCAATCAAGCGGCGACCGCCTGCCTGCCCTGGGCTGCGATCCGATCCAGTGCCGCATCGACCCGATGCAGCATCGCTTCCTCCTGGCGGAACGCGAGCACCAACACTCTGCCCTCACCGCGCACCACGCGCGCTGTCACCGCACCGCCCGCTCCGGGCAGCTCCACCTGCACCTCGGTACCAGCCTGCGCCGACCACTCCGTGCGCAACGCCACGCCGCCGCGCGAGACATTCCCGATCGCCACCCGCATCGGTTCGCGCCCCGGCACCTGCAGCGTCGCAGTCGCATCGTGCCCGTCCACACGCTCATAGCGCCGGCGATCCTCTTCGTCGGTCTTGGCGATCGCCTGGAGGAACAGCGTCAGCTCCGAGCGCAGCACATCGGCGGTGCGTCCCACCTCATCGGCGTTGTGCAACACGCTCTGACTGGCGGCTTCGGCCGATTCCGACACCACCGACACGTTCTGCATCGCCTCCGATGCGACCTGTGTCGCGGTCGTCACGGTCTGCACGCTGGAAGCGATCTCCCTCGTCGTCGCCGACTGCTCCTCCACTGCCGCGGCTATCGCGGCTGCCACCTCGCTCACCTGACCGATCGCGGTACTGACCTCGCGCACCGCATTCACCGCCTCGCCGGTCGCGCCCCGGATCGCGCCGATCTGCGTGGCGATTTCCTCGGTCGCCTTCGCGGTCTGCGCCGCCAGCGCCTTCACCTCGCCGGCGACGACCGCGAAACCCTTGCCGGCCTCACCGGCGCGGGCTGCCTCGATCGTCGCGTTCAACGCCAGCAGATTGGTCTACCTAGGTACAATTGAGGTCGGCAACCGAGCCATCCCCAATCGTCTCCCAATGTCCCCAACTGACTGATATATCCTTGATAATCCTCCATAGGAGCAAGACGCCTGGCTCGGCGCAGTCCCCGGTTGTCCCAGACTGTTCCAGGGTAAGCCATGCCGTTATGGGCAAAAATACTGGTAGCCCTCCGTCCCCACCGGCTATGGTTGGGGTCTCCAAACCAGGACGCTTTCGATGCTTACCAATGCGCTCTCCGCCAAGGCCGTCGCCAGCCTGAAGGACGGCAAGCACCGTGACGGCCAGGGATTGCAGTTCGAAATCAAGGGAGGCAGCCGCTGCTGGACCTTCAGCTATATGTGGGATGGTCGCCAACGAGAGCTTGCCATCGGCAAGTATCCGGCAATGTCGCTGGCGGACGCGCGGGCCAGGCGGGCCGAGCTGAGAGAGGCGAAGGATCGAGGGCTCGATCCCAAGACCGTGCTGGCCGGCACGACCTTACCCACGGCGGTCACC
>DASXNR010000533.1:0-3591 GCA_036494925.1 Acetobacteraceae bacterium | reverse complement strand
GCTCGCGCGCCGTGTAGGCGTTGATGTGGCCGCCGACCGCCTCGATCTCCTCGGCGATCTGCGCCGCGGAACGGTGTTCGGTGCCCTTGAAGGCCATGTGTTCGAGGAAGTGGGAGACGCCGTTCTCCGCTTCCTGCTCATGGCGGGAGCCGGTGGCGACGTAGGCGCCGAGAGAGACGGTCTCCACCCGCTCCATCCGTTCGGTGACGACGGTGAGGCCGGAGCGGAGGCGGGTGAGCTGAATGGGTTCTGACACTGGGGGCGCGTTCCTGAATGAGCCGGCTAGACTAGGTTCGCAGGGGTCGCGGTTTCAATGGTCGATCACCTTGGCCGCCGAGCTGATCAGACCGGGCGGCAGCGTCACCCCCACCGCTGTCGCTGCCGCGGTGTTCAGTTGCAGATCGTAGGCATGATAGGGCATCGGCATGATGGTGCCCGGATCGCGTCCCAGCAACACCGGCACTGCAAGCTCCTTGGCCCAGTCGAAACCGGTCTGATACTGGTTCTGCCCGAACGACGCGATGGCACCGTGTTCCACCGCCGTCGCGTCGAACGAGAACAGCGGCAGCCGGTTGTCGCGCGCTGTCTTCACGATGGCATCGAACGCCGAGGCGACGGTGTTGTCCTGCCCCGTCAGCAGCACGTCCACCCGGCCGACCAGTGAATCGGCGGCCGTCTTCACCTCCGCGCTGCCGCTGATCGCGATCTCCACCCAGGTCAGACCGCGACGTTCCGCCTCCGCCTTCGAAAGCCGGGCGAAGGTCGCCGAGTTGCTCTCCCCCGCGTTGTAGATCGTGCCGATCCGCCTGGCGTCTGGGCGAACCTGCTGGATCACGTCGAACATGCGCGCGACGGGGGGAAAACCGTAGGTGCCGGTGACATTGCCGCCGGACGGCTGGTCCAGCGCCGCGATGATGCCCGCCTCGACCGGATTGGTCACGCATCCGAACACCACCGGAACGGCGCTGCCACGCGCAACGCGCACCGCAGCCTGCGCACTCGGGGTCGTACAGGGCGCCATCAGGTCAACCTTGTCGGCCAGGAACTTGTCAGCGATGTTGCGCGCGTTGCCGACGTCGCCCTGGGCGTTCTGATACTCGAACACCAGGTTGGTGCCCTCGACAAATCCCGCTGCCTTCAACCCGTCGAGAAAGCCCTGGCGAGTGGCATTCAGTGCCGGGTGATCGACGATCTGGGTATAGCCGACGCGATAAACGTGTCCGGGCTGCTGCGCCGTGGCCACGGTGCCGGTAAGGCTGAACGCCGCCACGATTAGTGTCCTTGCCAGCCGCATCACACGTTTCCCCCCAACAGCACCCGATCATCCACCAGATCAGCCCCGACCGCCGCATGAAAGCGGTCGATCAGTCCTGCGACCGTCAGTGCCGCCTTCTCGGCGCCGCGGACCTCGAAGGCAATCCTTCCCTCATGCATCATGATCAGGCGATTGCCCCACCGGATCGCCTCGGCCATGTTGTGTGTCACCATCAGCGTGGTCAGCGCCGCCTCCGCGATCAATCGGCCGGTCAGCGCCATGACGACACCGGCGGTGCGCGGATCGAGGTTCGCCAGGTGCTCGTCGAGCAACAGCAGGCGAGGCGAGGCGCTGGTCGCCATCAGCAAGGCGATCGCCTGGCGCTGCCCCCCCGACAGCGTGCCCACCCGTGCACCGATCCGTTGCTCGAGCCCAAGTCCGACCGCGGCGAGCCGGCGGCGGAATTCATGCGCCCGCGCCGGGGTCACCGCGCGCCGCAAACCTCGCGTTCCTCCGCGCCGCGCGGCCATCGCCAGGTTCTCGCCGATCGACATCGACGCACAGGTGCTTTCCAGCGGGTTCTGCGCGACCCGTCCGATCAGCGCACCGCGCCGATGCACGGGCGCGAGGGTAATGTCGGCGCCATCGATCTCGATCCGACCCGAGCCCGGCAACACGAGGCCGCCAATGGCATTCAGCAAGGTCGATTTTCCCGCGCCGTTGGACCCGATGATGGTCACGAAGTCGCCTGACTCCAGGACCAGGCTGACGCGGTCGAGCGCGCGCACCGCATCGGCGGTGCCGGCCATGAACGTCTTGCTCACCTCGCGCAGCGCCAGCATCAGGCAGCTTTGGCGCGCAGCCGCGGCAGCACCAGCGCAAGCAGCAGCAATCCGGCAGTGATCAGCTTGAGATCGGTCGGCGCCAGGCCGACCCGCAGCGCCAACGCCACCAGGAGCTGGTAGATGAGCACACCCACCACCGTCGCGATGACCCAGCGCTCGATCGGGCCGTCGCCGAACAGCGCCTCGCCGATCATCACCGCGGCAGCGCCGGTCACCAGGATGCCGATGCCCATGCCGATATCGGCGAAGCCGTGGTCCTGCGCCACCAGCGCGCCGGAAAGCGCGATCGCGCCGTTCGACAAGCCAAGGCCGATCAGCTTCGTGCGGTCGGTATCGACCCCGAGCGAGCGGATCATCGTCTCGTTCTCACCGGTCGCGCGCACCGCCAGGCCAAGGTCGGTGTGCATGAACCAGGCAAGCGCGGCGCCGGCCAGCGCCAGCAGCAGCGCGGTCAGCACGATGGTCACCGCCGCTTCCGATGCACCAGCCGCGGCGGCCGCCTGATCGAACAGCGTCCGCACCGACAGCAGCGACACGTTGGCGCGGCCCATCACGCGCAGGTTCACCGTGTAAAGCGCGGTCATGACGATGATGCCGGCGATGATGTTGTTGATCCGCAGCTTCGTGTGGATCAGCGCGGTCATCATGCCGGCAACCGCGCCCGCGGCAATCGCCGCCAGCGTCGCCAGCACGGGCCCCGCTCCGGCCACGAGCAGCGACGCCGCCACCGCTCCGCCAAGCGGATAGCTGCCCTCGGCCGTCAGATCGGGAAAGCGGAAGAAGCGAAACGAGACCAGCACACCTAACCCGAGGAAACCCGCCAGCGCGCCCTGTTCGAGCACGTTCAGCATCAGCGCGTGCAGCTGCATGGTCAGCGTGAAATGTCGTCGGCGGGGCGCTTCTCGCCGCTTGGTCCTTTCGGCATCGACTCTGCTCCTGCTCGGCGATGGGCATACCTGAAATCGGCAGGGATGGCGATGGCGAGTACCGGGCTCACAATGCGATGAGTTGTCGCGATGGGATTCGCTGCGCTCTACCCATGATACGAGTTGGCGAGCACGGGTTCCCGTCGGATGGGTAGAGCGCAGCGCGGGATTCATCAGGCAATCCTGGAAACGGAGTTCCCCGATGCCGGACGGAACGTCGCTCGCCTATCTACGACTCCTGTTTCACGGTGCGTAACGGGTGAAGACAAAGTCGCGAGCTTTGGCGGGCTCGTGGCAGGGGAAACAGGATTTGTGCATCGCCTCGTCGGCAGGTTTGCCATCGGTAAAATCCGCAAATCCCCAGCCGCCCGTCGCGGCGTATTTTTGTGAGTCCTTGACCATGAACTGAATGTTCCTTGAGGATCCCGCAATGAAAGATTGGGCGCGGCCGAAAATTTTGTTGTTTTCCTCGGACGCGACGTCATCCCAATGCAGCGCCACAATGATTGAACCGTCCGGGAACGGCAGCTTCCCTTCCCGGTAGGCCTTGATCGCGATGTCGTTG
>DASXNR010000532.1:0-26430 GCA_036494925.1 Acetobacteraceae bacterium | reverse complement strand
GCAGCGGCTGGGGCGTCCGGCGTCGAAGGGCTGCGTGCGGATACCGGCAAGGTTGAACCGGTTCCTCGATGTGCATGGCGTGCTGGACGCCGACTATGAGCAGGCGGCGCGAGACGATGCCAGGCTGCGCAGCATCCTGCTGGCAGAGCGTCGGCCTACCCCTCTGGCAGGTAATGCCCTGGTCGTCGTGGACTCGTCACAATGAGAGCGGGTCTCTAGGATCGATGCCTCGCCGCATGGCGCATTCCGACGTTATGAAACATCAGGTCCGCGGGATGCTGCTGCTCCTGTGAGCAGCGATGCATATGCCACCACCAGGCTTTGCAGATCCTGTGCCGGGCATCGACCCGCATTACCGTGATACACCGCGCCACGCGATCGGACCCATGATGTAGCCGTGTTCTGGCCCAGGGCGGCCTGGCGCGGACTTGGTCGCTGCCAGTAGCAACATACGATGCGGATCGAATGGTCGTGCTCCGACGGATCCGAGTTACTCGAGAGGCGGATATCGGCTGTCTGTCGCTGCGGCTGGCACCAGCGGTGCCAACCTGCCCTGATCGCGTCGAGCGCGCCCCCCGATCAGCAGCTCGGTTACCGCCGCGGCACCGACCGACACCGTCAGCACCGCGAGCAACCACAGCAAATGCGTGGTCCACATGGCGATCCAGCCACGCAGCATCCCCGCGCTGCCGATCATGTCGTGCATTCGGCGTCCCTCGCGCATTTTTTCGTCAGGGATGCTGGTCTCTTCGGCGGCCACGCGCTTTGATCCAGGTCAACACCGCCTTCTAATCCCGAGGAAATCACCATGAGCCAAAGCAGTGTCCCAGTACCATCCGCGTTGGACCTGCGGGGAAGGCGCGCGCTGGTCACCGGTGCCGCCAGTGGCATCGGCCGCGCCACCGCCGTGGTGCTGGCGCAGCTCGGCGCGGAACTGGTGCTGGCCGACCGCGCACCGCTCGATGACGCACGCACCGAGGTGGAGAGGATCGGCCCCCCGTGCGTCGTGCAGCAGGGCGACCTGACGTCCGACACCTTCATCGCCGCCCTGTTCGCCGACGGGCGCGTGCATGCGGTGGCGCATTGCGCTGCCATCCTGGAGAGCCGCAACTGGCGCGAGGACCACAACTGGCACGAACGCTTCCATCGCGTGATGGACATCAACGTGCGCGTGCCGCTGACGCTGGCCACAGCCGCGATCGACCACATGGCCGGGCATGGCGGCGGATCGATCGTGCTGGTCGGCTCGGTGGCCGGCCGCACCGGCGGCACTTCGCCCAACACGCCGCCCGACTACTCGGCGTCCAAGGGCGCGGTGCATGCGCTGGTGAAGTGGCTGTCGCGCCAGGCGATCGGCCGCGGCGTGCTGGTGAACGGCGTGGCGCCCGGACCGGTGCAGACGCCGATGACCACAGGCTTCACATCGGGGTCGCAGTTGCCGCTGGGCCGCATGGGACGGCCGGACGAGCTGGCCTGGCCGATCGCATTTCTGTGCACGCCGGCGGCAAGCTATTTCTCCGGCGCCATCCTGGATGTGAATGGCGGCGCCTTCGTAGGCTGAGCGTCGCCGCTCTACGGATGGATCAGCGTTTCCGTGCGGCTGATGACGAACGCCTCGTGGCGTTCGATATAATCCGTTGTCACGTCGGTGAATGCCTCGGGGCGATCGGTGCTGATCGCATGTCCTGCGTCATCGACGAGCACCAGGTGGCAGTTCGGCAGCAGCGCCTTGTAGCAGCGACCCATGTCGGGCGGGATCACGCGGTCGAGGGTGCCGAACAACACCAAGGTGGGCGTGGCAAGTTCGCGCATCTCGGTTTCGAGCGCTGGGTCGCGATCGGGCCCGCGCAGGCGCTCGACCAGTGCGCGGGTCTTCGCCTGCACCGAGGGATCCACTGCCGGCAACGGGCCGAGCCGCTCGGGATGAGCGTAGATCCTCCGCGCGATCTCCTCGGGCGTGCCGGACGGCGGCCTGCTCCCGGCCGGCCGGATCGCCGCCGGCGCCTCCAGGATCAGGGTTTGCACTTGTTCAGGCTGCCGCGCCGCCAGCCACAGTGCCACCTTGCCGCCGAACGAAGTGCCCATCAGGTTGAATTGCCCGATGCCAAGCGCGGCAATCGCCGCCCGCATCGTGACGGCGAGTTCCACCATCGTCCGGGTCCGGGTGTTTTCCGGCGATTGGCCGAACCCCGGCATTTCGAAGACGATCACCCGGTAGCGTCGGCTCAGCAGGTCGTGTGCCGGTGTCAGGCGCATACCGCCGGCGCCGTGCAGATGCACGAGCGGCGTCCCTTGCCCCGCTGCCATGAAGCGGATGCGGAAGCCATCGGCTTCGACGAAGCCTTCACTGAACGCCACGATCAGATCTCCCGGATGCGCGGCAAGACCTTGCGCCCGAACAATTCGAGCGCGTGCATCATCGCGTCGGTTCCGCCGGCGCCGGGATCCTGCAGCGACAGATCGACCACGCCGGCACCGATTTCCTCGCGGCAGCGACGGAGTTGCTCGACCACGCGGTCGGGGCCACCGCAGAAACTGATCGGCAGCACCCCGCCGACATTTGCCGGCCGCCGCTCGCCGGCGACGTTGCGCGCATCGGCCGCCAGCAACGCGTCTCGCAATGCCGGCCGCACCGGGAACGCCGCCTGGCGGTCGCGCCGCGCCAGCGCGTCCTCCGCGGCATCGTCGGTCTCGGCGAGGATCATGTTGGCGCGGTAGATGATGTCGTCCGGCCCCGGCTCCCAGCCATAGCGGACGCATTGCTCGCGATAATGCCGTGTCGCCTTCGCCATCAGTTCGAACGTGCCGTACGACACGCCGAGACCGAGCCGGTTGCGCGCGGCGAATTCGCCGGCTTCGGCGCTGGTGCCAAGCGCGTAGGTCGGCGGATGCGGCTGACACTGCGGGCGCGGCCAGATCGACACTGTGCGGTACTGGAAATGCCGCCCCTGCCAGCCGAACGGCTGCGGTTCGGTCCACGCCTTCAGGATCAGTTCCATCCCTTCGTCGGTACGCTCGCGCGCCTCTTTCGGATTCAGGTCGTAGCTGAGGTACTCGTTGGTGGTGCCGCGCAGCAGACCAACCACGATGCGTCCTGGTGCCAGGGTGTCGAGCATCGCCAGTTCCTCGGCGACACGGATCGGATTGCTGACCGGAACGATCGGCCCGAGCAAGGCGATCTTGATCGTGTCCACCCGCGCGGCGAGCCAGGTGGCCGATACCACCGGCGACGGCGTCAGGATGCGGGGCGAATAATGGTGCTCGGAGAGACTGACCCAGTCGAAGCCGAGTGTCTCGACGAACTTCACCCGATCGACCATGCCGCGGAACGCCTCGGTGCCGGTCTCGGGGTCATAGGATGCTGGCGGCACCGGCCATTCGCGCGACATGTCCGGCGGTAAGACGTAGCGACCGGTTTCGAAATACGAGACTTTCATGGCTCGCTCCCTGCGCCCGTCCGCATCTTCGGCCGGGTTGTGAGGTGCGTGCAAGGCGGCCGGCGGTCACGTCCCCGATCGACTGAATGGGTTCCGGATCGTCAGCCGGCCTTCGATCACCTGGCCGTCCTGCAGGTGCTCGGAGAACAGGGTGACGCAGCCTGCCTCCAGTGCCGCGGCGATGATCAGCGCATCGTATATCCGGTATCCGCTGCGTTCGGCAATCGCGAGGGCTGCCTCGTGTATGGCCACCGTGATTGGACGCGGCGTTGCGCAGAAGACACGGATGGCAGCCAGCGCCCGCGTGATCTCCGGCCAGGGCCGGCGCAGCTTGCGATGGGCGACACTGGCGAATTCGTTCAGCACCTGGACGCTGGTCACGCCGCGCCGGGCCAGCAGGCCGCGCGCGGCCTCCGAACGCGCGTCAGGCTGTAGTGCGGCGTACACCAGGACGTTGGTATCGAAAAAAACCTGACCGTTCATGGGTCGCGGCGGTTCGCCTCCCCGCGGGAGAAGCGAAAGTCTGAGGGCAGCGTCCAACCGAGACTGCGCAACGCCTCCAGGGCCGCATCGCGACGGCGGTCGCGCGCCACGCGGAAGCGGCGGCGGCCGGCGACCTCGATCTCGATTTCGTCACCCTCGCACAAGCCGAGCGCTTCGACGATGGCTGCGGGCAAACGGACAGCCAGGCTGTTGCCCCATTTGCTGACCTGCACGATGGCTTCCCTTGAATATACGTGAGGAACGTATATCATACCTGATTATCATCAGCAACGACGGGCAACCGATTGGACGGAGGCAGTCATGGCTATAGTGCTCGATCACACGATCGTGCCAGCGCACGACAACGAGGCATCCGCCAGATTCTTTGCGCGTATCTTCGGTCTGGAATACACGGAATCCGCGTCGCACTTCGCGCCCGTGCGGGTGAACGAAACGCTGATCATGGACTTCGACACCCGCGCGACATTCGAGTCCCATCACTACGCGTTCAAGGTGGGCGAACCGGAATTCGATGCGATCTTCGGGCGGGTAAAAGACGAGGGTCTTGCGTATGGCAGCGGCCCGTTCTCACCCGACGACATGACAATCAACCATCGTGGCGGTGGACGTGGATTCTACTTCAAGGATCCGAACGGCCATCTGCTCGAAGTGCTGACCGTCTGAACGTCAGGCCGCACGCGGACCCCCGAAACTCGCCGGCCGTCCGCTCGGTCAGCCGTTCGACCAGGCCGCCATCGTTTCTCCTTCCAGCCGATCCTTGTTCCGTCGTATCATTGTGCAATGGCCGGGAAGCCTCCCCGCCAGTCGATCCGATGTCGCACCAAGGAAACCCGTCATGAAATTCGGCTACTTCACCCTGAGCGACAACCACTATGCCGACAATTCGCGCGCACCCAACCGGTTCGTCGCGGACATCATCGACGAGGCATTGTACGCGGAACGGGTGGGGATGCATTCGGCGTGGATCGGCGAGCATCATTTCAGCACGCTTGGCGTGTTGTCGTGCCCCGATCTGGCGCTTGCCTATATCGCCGCGCGCACGGAGCGCATCCGGCTGGCGCCGGCAGTAACGGTGCTGCCGCTGCATCATCCGATCCGCGTCGCGGAACAATGGGCCAGCCTCGATCTGCTGAGCAACGGGCGGGTGGATTTCGCCGCCGGCCGCGGCTACGACCGGCGTGAGTACGAACCGCTGGGCGTATCGTTCGACGACAACCAGTCGATCTTCGAGGAGGGCATGGAGGTCGTGCGCAGGCTGTGGTCGGCGGAGGCGCCGATCTCGCATCGCGGCCGGCACTATGCGTTCGAGAATGTCGCGATCACGCCGCGGCCGGTGCAGCAGCCGATCCCGGCCTATGTGGCGTCATTCTCCAAGCCGTCGATCGAGTTGGCGGCGCGACTGGGCTGCGGCCTGATCGTCGCGCCGTTCGCCGCGGCGATGACCTATGGCGGGCTGAACGAGGTGCGGCAGCTTTACCACGAAACCTGCGCCAGGCATGGCACCACGCCGGGCCGCCTGATGTGCAGCTACTTCACGCACTTCGCCGATGATGCCGCGCAGGAACGCGCGGCGCGGGCGCGGCAGATCCGCTACTACAAGGAGTGCGTCATTGCCGCCTTCCCCGGCGATCCCGAAACCGCACCGCCGAGCTACCGTTATTTCATTGCCATGGTGGAGCGGCTGCGCAACGTGCGGCCCGAGGACCTGACCGAGAATTCGGTGCTGCTGGGTTCGCCCGTGCACATCACCGACGTGCTGAGGCAGGTGGAGGCGGCGGGCTTCGACGAGGTGATCCTGTATTTCAACGTCGGGCTGAAGCCGCACGCGCAGGTGAAAGACGAAATGGCGCGCTTCATGGAGCAGGTGGCGCCAGCGTTCGCATGAGCATTGATACGGCGCCGACCGTCATGGCCGGGCTTGGCCCGGCCATCCACGATCCGGCGCTTGATGTTACCCCACCCGATACGCCGCCACCGCCTTCTCGTCGAACTTCAGTCCCAGCCCCGGTGTGGTCGGCAGCACCAACTGTCCCTTTTCGATCGCCGGCGTCTCTTCGTACAGCTTCAGCATCCACGGCATGTATTCCACCGTGAGCCCGTTGGGTACCGCGGCGATCAGATGCAGGTGCATCTCCGGCACCACGTGGCTGACCACCGGCAGGTTGAACGCCGCCGCCATGCCGGCGACCTTCATCCACTGCGTCACACCGCCGACGCGGCACAGGTCGATCATGACGTAATCGACCGAGCGCGCCTCGATCATATGGCGGAACGGCACGATCCCCCAGACGTACTCGCCGCCGGCGATCGGCGTGGACAGTGCGGCGTTGACGCGCGCCAAGCCGGCGTAATCATCACAGGTGGTGACGTCCTCCAGCCAGAACAGTCCGACATCGGCGACGCGGTGGCCGATGTCGATCGCCTGCTCGACGCGCCAGCGCTGGTTGATGTCGCACATCAGCTTGATGTCCGGCCCGATCGCATCGCGCACCACGCGCACGCGCCGTACCTCCTCGGCCGGCGACGGATTGCCGGGCAGCGCCATCTGCGTCTTCATCTCGACGAAGCCCTTGTCCACCAGACGGCGCGCGGCGGTGGCGGCCTGCGCATCGGTCAGCCCGCGGCGCAGCGAGCCGGACGCATAGGTGTTGACGCGATCGCGCGCGCCGCCGAGCAGCTGCCACAACGGCTGCTCCAGCGCCTTGCCCTTGATGTCCCACAGCGCCACGTCGATCGCCGAGACCGCGAGCGTGTAGATGCCGGAGCCGCAGGAATCGCCGGCCGCGGCGCCAAGCTTGCGCAGGATCGCCTCGATGCGTTGCGGGTCCTCGCCGATCAGCAGCGCGCCGAGTTCGTCCATCGCGCTGCGCAGCGTGCCGGTGAGCGCGCCGCCGTACAGCGACAGGCCGATGCCCTCGAGGCCGCTGTCGGTCTGGATGCGGAGAATGACGATGGGACGCAGCCGGCCGGACTCTTCCGGCATGTCGGCGAGCGGATCGTCTTCCGGAATGCGCAGGATGGCGGTCTCGGTCCGGGTGATCTTCATGGTGTCTCCTCCGCGTGTTGCGGCAGAGCATAGCGGTCGGATGTGGGGCTGGTAAGCCGGACGCCGAGGTCAGATCACGCGCAGACCGAGATGCTCGCGCATCGGATCGAAGTCGCGATCGTCGTGCAGCAGAAAGTGACCTCGCACGATGCAGTATGTTCCGATGATGAGGCCGGGCATAGCGCGTACCGTGATGCCCAATGCACGCAGCGCGCGGTAGTTGCGAGCCGCCTGCGCTGCAATCACATCGCCCAGCATCGGCACGACATCGAACGCGCGCATATCACGCGCGAGCCGCACCGCATGTCGTTCGTCATGGGCACCGCGCAGGACCTCCAGGAATACGATGTCTCCGACCAACAGCGGTTCGCGTCCAAACAGCGATCGAAGCAGACTTACCTGTTCGGACATGACGTTGCGGAAGTGTGCGATCCATATCGAACTGTCGACCGCAATCAAGCCGTCCAGTCCTTGCGCATCGCCTCGAGGTCGCCATCCCAGCCGATGCCTGCCAGATCCTCGCCGGCCAGCTTCTGTCGATGTAGTTTGACCACACGACGCAGCGCCTCTTCGACCGTCCCACGCTTGGTAGACTGCCCAGTGGCGGCCATGGCCTCCTTAAGCAATTTGTCGTCAATCTCTATGTTGGTGCGCATCGTGGTCTTCATGTGTATCGACGCAGCATATGATACACATCGGACTATCCGCAAGCTTCTGCCGCAGTCTTCACTTCAACCCGCGCACCGCGGCGAAATCCAGCATCACCACCCGCGCGCCGTCATGGTACGCGAAGCGCAGCCGCCGCCGATGCGACACCAGCCGGGCCGGCAACGGGTCGTAGCGCATCCCGTCGCCGCCGAGCAGCGGCACCGCCGAACCGACATCGGTCAGGTCCTCGATCTCGACGCGCAACAGATGCAGTTCCCGTCCATCCGCGGCCAGACCGGAAAACGCGATGCCGGTCAGCCGCAGGAAGCTGGTCGGATCGCTGCAACGGGTGAAAGCTTCGACGAAGCTCGCCTCCACCAGATCAAGATCCTGCTCGGGTTCCGCCGTTTCCTGCAATTCGCTCGGCGGCAGATGCGGGGTCTGCCATTGGGTCGCCGCGCGCGGCGCATTGTGGCCCCGCCCGTGCGGATGATCGTGCGGCCCGTCGTGCATCTCAGTAACTCACCGGCTGATCGATGATCGGCTTGTGCTTGCCCAGCGTGCCGTGCGCCACCATCGCACCCAGCACCTCGACCACCACGCGCACGCCGAGCAGTGCCGTGATGTCCGAGGTGTCGTACGGCGGGCTGACCTCCACCACCTCCAGCCCACACACGCCCTGCGCCGCCACCAGGCCCAACAGCTTCAACGCCTCGCGGGGGAGAAAACCGCCTGGTTCGGGCCAGCCGGTGCCAGGCACAAAACCGCAATCCACCGAGTCGACATCGAATGAAACATACACCGCGTCGGCGTCCTTCCACGCCAGCTCCAGCGCGATCTCGGCGGTCTTCTCCAGGCCGAGTTTCTCGATGTCCTCGATGGTCAGCACGTTGGTGTTGCGCCGCCGCGCCTCCTGCACGCCGGCGCGCGGCACCTGCCAGCCGCCGATGCCAAGCTGCACCAGATTGGTGGCCGGCACGTTGGGCAGGTTGGTCGCCCAGTACCACGGCGTGGTGTGCATCCGTTCGTCGAGGTCCTTCTCCTGGATGTCGATGTGGCGGTCGAAATGCACGATGCCGATCCGCTTCGAGGTGCATTGCGCGACGCCGCGCACGCACGGGAAGCCGATCGAATGGTCACCGCCCAACATCACCGGCAGCGCGCCGGACGATGCGACATGCGCCACCCCGCGGCTGATCTGGTCGAAGCTCTTCTCCAGGTTGGCCGGGATGGTGAACACATCGCCGGCATCGCACAAGGTCATCTGCTCGCGCAGATCGACGCCGAGTTCGTAATTATACGGCGTATACAGCGCCGAGATGCGGCGGATGCCCTGCGGACCGAAGCGCGTGCCAGGCCGATAGGTGGTGCCGGAATCGAACGGGATGCCGATCACCGCCGCATCGTATTTCGCCACATCGCGCACGTTCTCGACATAGGGCGCCTTCAGGAACGTGTTGATTCCGGCGAAGTGCGGCAGTTCGCCGCGCGCGAAGGTCGGGATGCTGCGATCGGTCAGACTCTCGGCGCCGGGCAGTCCCATGTCGAGCGCCCATTTCTGCTCACGCCGCCAGCCATCTTCCGGCAGCCGTCCCTCGGCCTCCACCGCCTTCCAGCCGCGCATCTCGCGCGCGTTGAAGTCCGGATGATGGAACCGCCGGTGCGCCGGCGGCTCGATCAGGCCGGCGCGGTGTGTGGTGCGGGCGAAGCTCGATGCCATGCGTGTTGTCTCCTGCTGCTCATTCGCGCCGTCGCGTGATGGACCATACGGTGATGTCCCACGCATTATGGATGCCGACCAGCAGCAAGGCTCCAAGCGATATCGCAAGCGTTATCGATGCTGCTTCGGCACGCAAGGCCAGCATGATGCCGGAGGCCGCCTCGGCCAGGTAGGCGACAACCGGCAGCACCGCGTACCAGACCCGATCTTCCAGATCGATCCTGGCAGCCAGTCCATCGCGCACCGCGTCGCGCCAGACCAGGCCGTAGTAAGCGATGCAGACCAGCCCACAGGCCAGGATCATCACGCCGAGTATCACCGCGCTTTCCACCGGCGCCATGACGATCAGCGACACCACCAGCACGCTGCTGAAATGCACCACGCTGGCAGACAGGAAGACCCGCATGGGAGCCGATCGATCACTGGAGAACACGCCCGCTGCGAGTGTCGCGGCCACGAACAGCAGCCCCACCAGCGTGCCGGCGGCGGTGCCGAGCAGCGTGTAGAAATCATGCCAGTGAGCCAGAGTGTCGCCGGGCACCCGAACCTCATCCTCGCCGCGCCTCGAACCGGTATGGTGCCGCTCCCGCCGAATGCGGGTCCAGCGTCAGCCGGTGTTCCAGCGGCGGAAACGCGCGGCTGCGGCAATCAGGGCGGTCGCACAGCCGGCATGACAGGCCGATGCCCACCTTTGCCCGCTCCAGGTCCAGACCGTCCGCATATGCCACCGCATCGGCATGCGCGACGCCGCAGCCCATCGCCACCACGTGCGTCGGCCGCGGCTCGCCCCATGCCCGCGACGGCCGCGTCACCGTGCGCGCGAAGCAGAGATAGGCGGTGCCGTCAGGCAGTTCCGCCACCTGCACCTGCACCACGCCGGGCTGGGCGAACGCCGTGTGCACCACCCAGCGCGGGCAGGATCCGCCATAGCGCGCGAACGGGAACCCCGCGGCGGAGAAGCGCTTCGACACATTGCCCGCCGGATCGACCCGCACGAAGAAGAACGGCACCCCGCGCGCGTCGGAGCGCTGCAAGGTCGACAGCCGGTGGCACGCCTGCTCGAACGACACGCCGAACCGCGCCGCCAACGCCTCCACGTCGTGACGCAGCGCGTGCGCGGCGCCGAGAAACGCAGCGTACGGCATCAGCAGCGCGCCCGCGACATAGTTGAGCAGGCCGACGCGGATCAGCATGCCGGCTTCCGCCGATGAGGGCACGGCATCGGCGAGCACCGCTTCCACCGCCTCGCGCGCCTCCAGCAAGGCGAGCTGGAACGCCATGTGGAAGCCGCGGCTTTCGCGCGGCAGCGTCTCCGACAGCGCCAGCGTGCGCCCCGCGGCATCGTAGCGGCGCAACGCGCCGTCCAGCGGCTGCACTGTCACCGTCAGGCCGTGCGTCTGCCGCAGACGCTCGGCGATGGCATGGTTCATCTCCGCCGGCGTGGCGCGCAGTTCGGCCACGATCGTCCCGGCCGCCGCCTCGAGCGGGGGAAAGTGATTGCCCCGGTCGTCGAACAGGTCGCGCGCCTCTTCGTTCGGCAGCAGCACGCGGCGCCCCGACGGCAGCGCAATCCCGCCGGCGTCCTCGCGCGCCACCCGCCAGGCGCGATACAGCGCCAGCACCGCGTGCGCGGCGTTCGGCGCGGCGGCGGCGAGCTCGGCGATCTCCGCTTCCGGCACCGCGTCGGCGGACAGCAGCGGATCGGCGAACGCCTCCCGCAGTGTGACCTCGAGCTGGCGCTCGGAACGGCCGGACAGCGTCGCAAGGTCCACGCCCAGCGTCTCACCCAGCTTGATCAGCAGCGAGGCGGTCACCGTGCGCTGGTCGTGCTCGATCAGGTTCAGATAGCTGGCTGAAATGCCGAGACGCACGGCGAGTGTCTGCTGGGTCAGCCGGCGTTCGGCACGCAGCCGGCGGATCGTTCGGCCGATCAGCGCGCGGGCCATGCTTTACATCCTTTACAGTTTGCTGGCCTCCGCCGTGAAGGCAACAACAGCATTGCGGGCCAGTCTGACAGATTTTGGATGCACTTCGCACCTGCAATGTGAATTCTTCACGCACTCAACACGTAGTTCAGGAGCAGCAAGATGCATCTCATCCCCGATCCCTGCCGGTTCGACGGCATCCGCCGCGACTACTCGCAGCAGGACGTCGATCGCCTGTCCGGCAGTTTCCGCATCCGCCACACCATGGCGGAGATGGGCGCGACCCGGCTCTGGCAATTGCTCAAGACCGAGCCGTTCGTGCCGACGCTCGGCGCGTTGACCGGCAACCAGGCGGTGCAGCAGGTCAAGGCGGGGTTGCAGGCGATCTACCTGTCCGGCTGGCAGGTCGCCGCCGACGCGAACACGGCTGGCCAGATGTATCCCGACCAGTCGCTGTATCCCGTGGACTCGGTGCCCAACGTGGTGCGCCGGATCAACAACGCGCTGCGCCGCGCCGATCAGATCGCGCACTCGGAGGGTGACCGCGGCACCTATTGGATGGCGCCGATCGTGGCCGATGCCGAAGCCGGGTTCGGCGGCGCGCTGAACGCGTTCGAGCTGATGAAGGCAATGATCGAGGCCGGCGCCGCCGGCGTGCACTTCGAGGACCAGCTCGCGTCCGAGAAGAAGTGCGGCCACCTCGGCGGCAAGGTGCTGGTGCCGATCGCGCAGCACATCCGCACGCTGAATGCGGCGCGGCTTGCCGCCGACATCGAGGGCGTGGCGACGGTGCTGCTGTGCCGCACCGATGCGCACTCGGCGCAGTTGCTCACCACCGACATCGACGAGCGCGACCGTCCGTTCCTGTCCGGCGAACGCACCGCGGAAGGGTTCTTCCGCATCGCGCCCGGCCGCGGCGTGGACTACGCGATCGCGCGCAGCCTGGCGTTCGCACCCTACGCCGATCTGCTGTGGTGGGAGACCAGCGAGCCGGATCTGGATGAGGCCGAGCAGTTCGCCGATGCGATCCATCGGCAGTTCCCGGGCAAGATGCTGGCCTACAACTGCTCGCCGAGCTTCAACTGGCGCAAGAAGCTGTCGCCGCAGCATATCGCCGGGTTCCAGCGCGAGATCGGGCGGATGGGCTACAAGTTCCAGTTCGTCACGCTGGCCGGCTTCCACAGCCTGAACCTCGCGATGTTCGATCTCGCGCGCGGCTATCGGGAGCGCGGGATGGCGGCCTATGCGGAATTGCAGCAGGCCGAGTTCGCCGCGGAGGCGGCCGGCTACACCGCGACGCGCCATCAGCGCGAGGTCGGCGTGGGCTACTTCGATGCGGTGGCGACGGCGGCATCGGGCGGGCAATCGTCCACCACAGCGTTCGCCGGCAGCACCGAGGCGGCGCAGTTCCACGATGCGCCGGCCGCGCCCGAGACGCATCGTGGCGACGATGACGGGCTGGTGCACAACCACGAATGGGCGGTGGCCGCGAAGTAGTTTTCCCGCGTCGTCATGGCTGGGCAAATGGGCCCGGTCATGACGACAGGGGCGCGAAACTCTCCAGCACGGCAGCCGCGCCCGCGCCGGCCCCCTCGTCATGGCCGGACTTGCGCCGGCCATCCACGTCTTTCTCGCGGCTGACCACCCCGCGGTGAGGGGGGCCGCGACGATGTCCGTATCCGGTGCCCGCTATTCGGCCAAAGTCTCCATAACGAAATCGGCACGCTCGGACACACCGACCTTGGGCAGGATCGTCACCTCGTAGCCAAGCAACCGATACGCATCGAGCAGGCGCATATACTCGGCGACCGCCGCGTCAAAGCCGTGACGCCGCTCGACGTCCGGTCGATAGATCTCGGGCCAGGGCGACGCGAGAAATACCCGTTTGTGGTAACGATGTCGTTGCCCGAGAGCCGCCAGTGTCGGCTCGCCGGTGAGTTGTTGCAGGCCAGCGGCGGCATCGATCAAGCCTCGGTCAAAGAACACCCAGCCGGCTGCACTGCCGACCGCGGTGCGGTCAGCCAGCGCGAGGGCGATGGTGCGCCGGGCGAACGCCGTCGCATCGACCCACGGCAATGCCGAGCCGTCCGCAAGCAGCTGTTGCTTGACGATCCTCCGGCCAGGCTCTTCCACTGTGACCTGCCCGCGCCGGCCGAGTTCAGCCAGGAGAGTTGACTTGCCGCCTCCCGAGCATCCGGAGATCACGACGAAACGGCTGATATTCAGGTTCCCCTGTTCCGAACGCGGTAAGGTCTCTCAGTTCGGCTGTCGGCACGTCAGGCTGGCGCATCGGGCCGCCGCGGCGGCGGCTTGGGTCAAAGAAGCCAGAATAACACGGATTACTCGGATTGGATCGCAAAGCGATCCACTGGCACGGATTACACGGAGAAGGATTCTGGCGCTTCGCGCTTTATTCGCCAAATCATACGGCACAGCGCTGCTAAACGGTTCAACCTCCCATGACGCGATAATGACCGCTTACGATCTTGGCGGTTCCCTCCCGCAGGAAGGTCAAATCCGCGGCGCGGTCACCGAAACGGGCAGGAAGGTAGCGTTCCGCCGGAAACCTGCTGCTGCGCCCCGCAACGATATCGGCGACCAGCGCGCCGGCCATTGCCGACCAGGTGACGCCGGCCGAGTTGAAGGCGCTGGCGATGACGAGGCCGTCGATGCCCGGCATGGCACCAATCAACGGCTTGCCATCAGGCGTGAACGTCTCAGGGCCATTGATGAAGGTCCGCACGCCTGCCGTTTCGAGCACCGGAAACAGCTCGGCGGCACGCTCGGCATAAGGGGCGAACTTTTCCCAGAGAGGAGAAAACAGTGTGAAGGCGAAGGGCTCCGGCAGCTCCTCCGGTTCGATCGTCAGAGCGTCCTCGTCGAATACGCCGAAGAGGAATTTCCCGACCTCCTCGCGGCCGTAACAGAGATCGTCCGGCGACACGAATGACGGCATCTCGCGCGGCAGCTTCGGAGCGACGTCGAGGATGGTATAGAAGTGCTGGGCGGGCCATTGCGGCAACGCCACGTCGACGCTCGCTGCCAGGTTGCGCGACCAAAGCCCCGCGGCGAGGACGACCAGATCGGCCGCGACAAAGCCGTTGGTCGTCTGCACGCCGGTAATCCGGTCGCCGGCGCGGCATAGATGCTGCACAGCGGCGCCTTCAATCACCTGAGCGCCGGCCCGGCGCGCCGCTGTGGCGTAAGCGGCCGTGAGGTCCGCCGGCGCAAGCCGACCCGAGAGCGAACAAAGCCAGATGCCAGCCGCCGGCGTCGGGTCAAGCAGCGGATTGAGTTGCCGTGCCTCCTCATGCTCCAGCCAGCGCGCGTCCACGCCGCGATCACGGGCAACGGAGGCGAAACGTTCGCACTCTGACAGGGTCGCTTGCGAGCGAGCGATGTAGGTGCGCCCGGTGCGGAGCCAGCCTGTCATTTGACCGCTCTCCGCCTCGACACGCGGGATGGTCTCATAGGCATAGAGGACCGACTGATCGTGGTCAGGGAGCGGCTTCCAGCTGATGTTGCCGGCGGAGTGCCACGTCGTCCCGGAGCCGAGCCGGTCACGCTCGAACAACGCCACGGCGTGACCGTCGCGGGCCAAATGCCAGGCGATGCTGGCGCCGATCACACCACCGCCTACCACGACGCATTTCATAGTCGAAATTCCTCCGGTGACCTGGTCGCGGGCGCCTGGTTCGTGCTCCTCGTGGAGCCCGCCCTCAGGCGGCTGATGACTCGACCGTAGTCTGGGCTTGCATGGGGCGCCAGTTGGGGACCGATTAGAAGTCAAGATTTTGCAATCAAGCAGGACGCTTTGTGAGAGCGAGTCCAACGCCCAACGCGATCATCGCGCCGCCGGAAAACTCTCGCAGGCGGCGGATCAGGTTGGGCCGTGCCGTTGCACTCTCCCGGATTCGGTTTGCGGCCAGCACCACCGCGGCGTCGGCGAGGGTGTTGAGCGCAACCGAGATCGCACCAAGGATTACGAATTGCAGCGCGATAGACCCGTGGGCGAGTTCAACGAATTGAGGAATGAAGGCCATAAAGAAGGCTGCCGTCTTTGGATTCGTCGCCTCAACGAGGATGCCTTCCCGAAATGCTCGACGCGGACCAACGGAAGACGCGACCGTTTCGCCAGCCAACTCGGCGGTGGTTTCACGGCGCGCCGACTGGAGGGTGCGGAAACCGATCCACACAAGATAGACCGCGCCGATCAACTTCAGCGCTGTAAATAGCTCGGCGCTTGCCAACACGATTGCAGAGACACCAAGGCTGCCTGCTATCACATGAACGAACCCGCCGAGACCGGTGCCTAGTGTCGAAGCCATCCCTTCGGACCGGCCGCCGGCGAGTGTCCGCGCGGCGACATAGAAAATTCCGGGACCGGGGGTGATCGCCAGCACAAAGGCTGCGGCGAAGAACAGGGCAAGCTGTGTCAGATGTGGCATGTGACAGGCTTATAGGTCGGCGGCGGGGAAGACCAGCAGCGTCCCGCGGCGTCGCACCAGCCGGAGCCGGCCCAAAGCGGACCTGATGCGTCGGTGCAGTCCGTCGGGCGAGGCGTGCGATCAAGCAGGAACGTACGTCAACCTGATCACGTCCTCGCCAATTCGATCGCTGGCCACAAGGCGGAGCGGCGGCCGTGGACCCGTGAAGAATGGCTTGCCGCCACCAAGCACGACGGGGTGGAGGTACATCCGATACTCATCGATAAGACCAAGGTCGCCCAGGCTTCGCGCCAGGTCTGGTCCGCCAACGTCAATCTCTCCAGCGAACTCGGCCTTCAGCCCGCGCATCACCGCCGCGAGATCGCCCTCGACAAGAGTGGCGTTGGGACCGACCGACGTCAGCGAGTGCGATACGACCCACTTCGGCTGGCTGCGCCACGTCATCGCGAATTCGCGTTGGTCCGCGTCCCACTCGGGATGGTCGTCGTCCCAATAGCGCATCACCTCGTACAGGCGGCGGCCGTACACACTGCCGGTCTGGTTGCGCACTTGCTCGATCCAGTGACGAAACAGCGTGGGGCTTGGCGCAAACGCCATGTGATCGACATAGCCATCCAGGGACTGGTTCATTCCGAAGACGAGCTTCGCCATGCCGCAAATCTCCATCCCAGGTTCTGTAGGATAGTTTTAGCCGCTGTTACGCTGACATGAGGTTGGACACAATCTGCGCGCCGTTTTGGCGGTGCGGCCAGGAACCAGGGGTCACTCTCCATCCGCGACAGATCGGGAGGTGGCTAAATCAAGAGATTCGGACTCCTCTTAACATGCGACAGTAACGATACTGGTCATCGCCGATCGCAATCTCATCGGTGCGTGGCGCTCGCGAGTTGCCGAGCCGCCCGCTGGCCCGAAACCACGCCCGCATTCATATACCCCGGCTCGGGGGCCGTGTGCTCGCCGGCGAAGAAACAGTTGCCCTCCGGCTCCGACTCGATGCCCAGCAGCGTTGTCTGATAGCCCGGCGGATAGAATGTGTAGCTGCCGCGTGAAAGCGGGTTCTTGTGCCACGGGTCGTTCGTCATCCGCCCATTCCACAGCGCGCTGATGCCGGGGATCACCGCCTCGATATCGTGCAGGCAGGCTGCGGCGAGGGCCTGATTGTCGAGCGCCCCGGCGGCGCGGGCGCGGCTGCCGCCGGAGAAGAAGTTGATGATGCCGGCCGTGCCGGGCTGTGCGCGCGTCACCTCCCAGGTGGTCTGGAAATATTTCGACGGCAGCCGCGTTTCGCCGGTGCAGCCGAGCGCGGTCCAGGCTCGGTTGGTGAACTGCAGCTGGCATTTCACCGAGGCGCCGATCGGCAGCTTCGCGATCGCCTGGCGCTTCATCGGCCGAAAGCCGGCATGGTCGATATCCACCGCCTCGCGGATCACCGCGAAGGGGATCGCGATGATGACGCGGTCGAAGGTCTCCTCGGGCGCGCCGTCGAAGCTCAGGCGTATCTTGCCATTCGGCATCCGCCTGATCGCGGTCAGCTTCGCGCCGGTGTGGATGTAGGCCGCCAGTTTCTCGCCCAGCCGGGTCGGAATCCGGTCGTTGCCGCCACGGGTGTGGAAGCGCTGGTCGCTGTCCGTGTAGTAGAGATTGAAATTGTCGCGCGGATCCTCGGCGAGCGTGCCTATCACATTCAGCGCACTCTGCTCCTCGGAGTCGGCGGCATTCTCCTCGGCGAAGGCGGTGGCGATCAGCTCGCCGAGCTGGCCGGCGGCACCGCCAGGGACATAGGCGCCGATCCAGTCGGTGATCGTCATCGCGTCGAACTTTTTCGCCGCGGGCGTGGCGTGGCGCCGGTTCGGCTTGCCGATCGCTTCCGCCTGGGCTTGCAGCATCGGATACAGCGGCTGCCAGTCCTTCGTCGCCTGAGCAAGCGTGTATGGCTTGCCGGCCGATACGTAGATCGGGTGCGCGTCCTTCGGCGTCGCTGCCAGCACGTCATCGAGCGTCAGGCCGAGCTCCTTGGCAAGCGCGATGATTTCGGTGTGACCGGTGTCGAAGAATTCGCCACCATGCTCGGCGACCTGACCATCGGCGAAGTTATCGCGCGCCGAGTAGCAGCGTCCGCCAAGGCGGCTCGAGGCCTCGTAGATGCGTGGCGCGTAGCCGGCCTTGCTCAGCTGATAGGCGGCCGTCAGTCCGGCGAGGCCGGCTCCGACGATGGCGATCTTGATCGAGGCCGCAAGGCCGGTTGCTGGAAGCAGCGCGGCCGAGGTGGCGGTGGTCAGGAACCTGCGGCGGGTGAGGGCGGGCGTAGAGCGACTGATACGCAGCAAGGTCTGCATCAGAGGAGTGCGCGGCACTATGTTGTCTCCGTTATGCCTGAATAGGGCAGTGTGTCGCGCTTGAACGGGCGGCTCAAGCATCGAATGTCGCGCTGGCAGTTCGGCTTGCTGCATTCGCAATGCTCGGGCGCGTGCCGCGTCTGCGCCGTTTGCGATGCTCGCGGTTGATCCAGGGCTATGCTTGGCACCTGGGCTGCCTGATCACAGCGGCAAAAAGCTATTGGAACCGTGATGAGGTGCGGGCGGTGGCGAAGAGATGGCCGGACAGTCGCCGTCCGGGCCGACCGGCGCGAGTCGCGCGGCTCCTGAAAACCCTTGCCCCCGGCGACGTGGTGGTGGCGGGCAGAAGGTGCGACGCTCGAGGAACTGGCGAAGAGCTACAACGTCGGCAAGAGCACGATTTCGAGGCTACCCGCAGGAGGCGCAACGAGCAAATTTACACTTACGCCGCCGGGGAAGTAATGGATGGTCTTATGGGCCAAAGAAATTATCTTATCGAGGGTGTTTCCGGCGCCGGCAAAACGGCGGTCTGCACGGAATTGCAGCGGCGCGGCTACCAGGCCGTTCATGGTGACCGGGAATTGGTGTATCGAGGCGATCCGGAAACGGGTCTGCCGACGGCTCCGGAAACGGATACACCGACGGCTGCCTGGATGTCCGAGCACCACATTTGGGATGTGGAGAAAGTACAGGCCTTGGTCGCCAACCAGGAGGAGGCGCTCACCTTTTTCTGTGGTGGCTCGAGGAATGTTGCCAAGTTCATCGACTTATTTGATGGCGTGCTTGTCCTGGAAGTCGACCTGGACACCATGAAACGGCGGATTGATGAGCGAGTGGCACTGGACCCAAGCGACTTCGGCGGAACACCGGAGGAACGGGAACTCGCGGTGCGCTTGCACCAAACGAAAGAAGCTATTCCGAAAAACGGCATCATCATCGACGCCACACGACCACTTGAGCACGTGGTGGATGAGATTCTTGCGCGTACCCGGGCAGTTGACTGAGGCTGGTTGCACGAGTGAGGGCCTGCATCAGGAAGCAAGAATAACACGGATTACACGGATCCGTGGTATTCTTGCTTTGTGGCAACGGGTGATCCGACGTGGCGATGCCTTCGCCTCGCAGAGCCCAATAATTCCGCACAGGCAAACGCGACCGAAATCGATCGGAATCAGTCGTCCTGCTCGCGCATCCATCCCGCCACCCGTTCTCCGATCACGATGCAGGTCAAATTCGTGTTCGCACGTGGAATTGTGGGCATTACCGAAGCGTCCGCGACCCGAAGGCCTGCAGTTCCATGCACCCTGCCGTGTTGATCCACCACCGCTCCGGGATCGTTGGGCGGCCCCATCCGCGCTGACCCGACGGGGTGGACATAGTGACGGACGACGCTTTGGACATGCGCGTTTACCCAATCGCTCCGCTTGAGCAACTCGCCGAACGTTTTGCTGGACAGGGTCTCACCGTCGTCCAAGATGACACTGGGTGCCAGATGAGGACCAAGCTGAGGCGTCTGAATGAATTTGCCCAGCAGCCTGAGGCCCTCGCCGAGTCGCCTGGCATCTTCGGCCTCGGAGGCAAGGTTCAGTTGGATGACCGGTTGAACCTTTGCATCGCTTGAACGCAACTGAAGCGTGCCGCTCGAATGCGGCTTCAGCAGCAGTGCCCTGATCAGCAGTTTGGGTTGCGGCGACAGAACTTGCAGCAGGTAAGCCTGCATTTCGTTTTCCAGGCGTGAGCCGGGCGCGGTGTACCGCAGGAGAACCTGGGCAACCGGTGTGCTTTCGTCGACTGTTCCGGGTGCCGCATTCCAGCTGAACCCGACGCCGGCGTGATCGATCAGGCTCCTCCCTACGCCGTCCAGGGGAATGTTCGGCGCTATTCCAATCGCCCGCAGGTCGTCCGCCGGCCCGATACCTGAACGCAGCAGAATCGCAGGTGTGCCAATGGCCCCGGCGCTTAGGGCGACGCGCCTGCCGAGGACGCGCTCCGGACCATTGCGGCTGTCCAACTCGACCCCGATGGCACGGTTTCCCTCGAACAGCACCCGGTCCACCAAGCAATCCGAACGGATCGTGAGGTTCGGGCGCCCCCGCGCCGGGAGCAAATACGCAATGGCGGTGGATACCCGAACGCTATCGTTGCTCAGGTTGAATGGCCCGAACCCGCTACCCGTCGCTTCGGGATGGTTGTGGTCCTGCGCCACCAGGAAGCCAAGCTCCCTGCACGCTTCGGCGAATGCCGCCTGCACTGGACCGAGCTCGCCGGGCGCATACCTGCGCATTGGAATCGGGCCGCCCACTCCGTGATAGTCGTCCTGCGCGTCCCGATCATCTTCGATCCGGATAAACACCGGAAGCACGTTCGCCCAATTCCAATCGGAATTTCCCAAGGCCCCCCATTCGTCATAATCGGAAGGTATTCCGCGCAGCGCGACGCAACCGTTCACGCTCGAAGTGCCACCGGTAACCTTGCCACGGGGATACGTCGTCGATCGACCTGCCACCATCTCGGCGGTGAATCCCCAATCATGGCCGGACGGCATCTGGCGGCCGTTCAACAGGGATTTCGGAGTTCGTTCGAGGTCTGGATAGTCCGGCCCGGCCTCGATCAGCAATACCTGCCGCCTGCGATCCTCGGATAGACGGGCAGCCAGCACTGCTCCCGACGACCCCGATCCAACGATGATTTCGTCGAATTCCATGGTTGCCCCCGGTGGCGCTCGATTTTTCAGCTGCGTCAGAACGCGTTTGTCCACGGCACTATTACAACGCAATCCCACCACACAGAGCTATCGAACCGCCGCCATGGTAAGCACTGCGAGTAAGACCGGGCATACGTAGCCCGCAACCGGCGGCATGAGAATGTCGGAGGCCCGCAACAACGGAGGCAACGGATGGGCGGGTTGGGTTTGGCGATGGCAAAATGTCCTGAGGAGATTGGCCTGTCGGCCGAGCGGCTGGAGCGGATTCGCACCACCCTGCGGCAGGATGTCGAGCGCCGGCTCGTTCCCGGTGCGGTGATGCTGATCGCCCGCGGCGGGCGCATCGGATTTGCCGAGGCAATTGGTTTTCGCGATCGGGACGCAGGGGCGCCGATGACCCTCGACGCGATCTTCCACATCGCCTCGATGACCAAACCGATCACCTCGGTCGCGGCAATGATATTGGCGGAGGAAGGCAGCCGCCCCGGTCGCTGACTATCTTCCCGAGTTTGCCGGGCGCACGGTCGGCGTCGAGCGGGTGCGCGCTCGTCACCCGGAGCAACAGGCACCGCTATGCGGCCGGAGTGCGCTGCCGCTCGACCGAGCGCAGTGCTCGCGGCGGGAAACCAGCTTCAGGGAGCGTGGCGCATGCCGAGATGATGCTCACGCTGCCTCTGCGGCGGCGATCGCTTCCTGCTCGCTCCAGGCAGCCCCTGCGGCCATAGCCGCTTGGCACTCTTCCGGAGTCATTGCGCAGTGGAGGCGCTCAACGAGTCTGCTTCGTATCGCTATGGCCATACTGGAGCGGCCGGCTTGATGCGGATCAGTATAGGCGTCCGCAAAACCGGCAAGGCGCGCCGCGGTGTCGGTGTCCCCCCGCGCCGCGAGGACGAGCGCGAGCTGATGGATCGAGCGTGCGAGACCCGCGTTCCCAAACGCGCGCGCAAGTTCGAAGTCTCTGAGCGCCGCGCCGCGACCAGCCTCGATCTGACCATCGAGCATGAGAAAGGCGGCCGCCCGGCTCACCGCCAGGAACTCAGCCGTCAGAGTGCCGTGCCGGCGTGACGCCTCGGCTGCCCGTCTCGCGCGGTCGATGGCTTCCGCTATTTGGCCGGCCAGGAATGCGATAGTGGCGAGATGCGTCTCGCAGGCGTTGTGTGTGCGGACGTCACCGACCGCCTTTGACAGGGCCGACGCCTCTTCAAAAAGCGCCCGCGCAGCCTTCGAGTCCCCGGCACTGAGGCGGCTGCCCCCGGCGACCATAAGCGCGTAGGCCAGCAGCTTCGTGCGCCCTCTCGGGCGCAGCACAGAAACTGCCTCGCAGAGGTAGAGCTTGGCCTCTGTTACGTCCCGATAGCGGCTGGTCGCTTGCCCAGCTTGCACCAGCGCCTGCCCCAGCAGGACCGGTTCGCCGCCAGCCGGTCTCATCAACTGGATGGCACGGAGGTTGTGTGGAAGACGGTCACGTTCGCCGCTGAGGAAATCCCACCCGAGCCCGAGGCGGATGCGCGCTTCAACGGAAGGCGGGGTCGCCTCATCGACAAAAGTCAGGGCCAGCTCAAACCAGCGCCGCAGTTCCTGTACCAGGGACCGCTCGCGCCACACCCAATGGGTATAGCCAACGAGTTTCAGGCCCAAAGCCGGATCCCCCTCCGGGCTGAGAGACCAGCCAAGGGCCGCGCGCAAATTGTCCAGGTCCGGTTCATACGCGGCGAGCCAATCAGCCGTCGGAGTTGTAGGCCAGGTGCGGTCCGCCCGCTCGGACACGATGATCATGTGCTCGCACAGCCGACGCGCCCGTTCGGCGTAGCGGCAAGCCGCCAGCTTCTCCCGCGCGAATGCCCGCGTCGACTCGAGCAACCGGTAGCGGTTCTCGCCACCGCCGTCGAGCGACACCACCAGCGACTTGTCTACCAGCAAGGCAAGCACATCGAAGACGTCCGGCGCCTCCACCGGCGCGCCCGTGGCGACTGCCGCCACCGCCTCTAGCGTGAAGCTGCCCGCGAAGACCCCGAGACTGCACAGCATCGCCTGCTCGGCCTCCGAGAGCAGGGCGTAGCTCCATTCGATCGCTGAGCGGAGCGTCTGCTGACGCGGCACAGCCGTACGGCTCCCCGCGGTGAGCAGGTGAAGCTGGTTATCCAGGCGCGTCTGCAGTGCTTCGGGCTTCAGCACCCTCAGCCGCGGAGCAGCCAGCTCGATCGCCAGCGGAATGCCGTCGAGCCTCCGGCAGATCTCTGCCACGATGGGCGCGGTCTCGTCCGTCAACAAGAAACGCCCGAGTGCTGCTGCGGCGCGCTCGACGAAGAGATGGACGGCGCTGTATTCCATCGCCTGAGCGGCTGTGAGGCTCTTTGACGGCGACGGCACATCGAGCAAAGGCACCGGGTGGATATGCTCACCGGGCACGGACAGCGCCTCCCGGCTCGAGGCAAGCAGGCACACGCCCGGACACGCCTTCAGAAGTGCGTCGGCGAGCTTGGCGGCAGCCGCTATCACGTGTTCGCAGTTGTCGAGGATGACGAGCACGCGCCTGGATCGCAGAAAGGCCGCGATCGAGTCTTCGGCCGGCTGTTCCCCGTGCACGGGTAGTCCGAGCACGGCGGCGGCGGCCTCGCCGACCAGTTCGGCCCGGTCTAGCGGCGCCAGCTCAACAAACCACGCGCCGTCCGGGAAGCGCGCCAGTAAGTCGGCGCCCACCTGTAACGACAGGCTGGTCTTACCGACGCCGGCGGTGCCGACCAACGTCACCAAACGATACCTGGACAGCAACGCCTCGATTTCAGCCACGTCGCGCTCGCGTCCGATCAGTGCATTGGCGAGCTGAGGCAGAGCGCTGTGATACGCCGGCGCCGGTTCGGCAGCTGGCTTGCTACGGGCGCTCGCAACATCGGTCAGGGCCACATTCAAGGTATCTCTGATCCGTCGGACTATCTGTTCCTGACCGGCGCTGAGATCCTTCGGTTGCTGGTCGAAGCGGTCCACCCAAAGTTGCGTCCCGGTCTCGGTGGCAATGAGCTGCACATTCACTCGCACGGTGCTGCCGAGCTTGCGGATACTGCCCTCAACCGCGTACCGCACGCCGAGCTCCTCGCCAAGGCGTCGTGCGTCGGTGGGCTTCCCCTTGTAGGTCAATGCCAACCCGCGCGAGATCACCACCAGGCCAGGCGCGCGCGAAAGGTCGGTGGTCAGATCTTCGGTGATCGCATCAGCAAGATGGCCCTGGCTTCGATCGCCGCTAAGATCGTCGAACGGCAACACGACGAGCGAGAGTCGCGACGCGCCTTCGGCGCGGGCGGCTTCTGGCGTGATTGCCCTGCCCCCCGCGATGAAGCGATATCCTCTCCCAGACACGGTCTGGATACAGCTTCCCCTTTTCGAGCCGGCATCGAGGATCCGACGTAGCGTCGAGATCTGTACCGTAAGGTTGCCTTCCTCGACCGTCAGGCCTGCCCAGGCGACACCCATGATCTCGTCCTTCGAGACGAGATCGCCTGGCCGTTCGGTGAGGACTTCGAGCACTGCGAGCGCACGGGAGCCGATGCTGACCGGCAGGTAACGACCGTCCTCGGTGCATCGGAACAGAAGCCTGCCGCGGCGGTCGAAGCGGAACGGACCGAATAGCAGGATTTCGGGCGAACTGAGTGCGTCCATGACCGCGGCTCCCCCCGGCGCTGGCCGTCTGCCCGACAGTGTAACGCCTTTCCCGAGGCCGTATAGGGGCCTTCCCGGATCATCGCAATCGGTTACAACCCCCGGAAAAACCTCGCTTAAGAAAATCTTTGGAATTTTTTGGAACCGCCACATGGCGCAGTTTCCGCGATGCGTATTTCATTTCCGTTGGTTCGGCGCTTCGGAAGTCGGCGCTGCGTCCGCGAGCGATCTCACCAATCGGCAACTCATTAACCACAGGGGAGCAGGCCATGGGTGGACCTCGCATCGGCAGCATGACACTAAGCATCGCGCTGATTGCGGGTGCCGGAGTTGATGCCCGCGCGGACCAGATCCTGTTCTGGAACCAAGAGATACAGACGCTGGAGGCGCTGACTCCTGCGCCGACGCCGATGGCGAGCGGGCGAGATCTGTCGATAATGAACGTGGCAATTTATGACGCGGTCAACGCGGCACTCGGCTCACCAGGCAAATCGTTCTATCCGGCTGGCCCGGTGACGCCCGGTTCTTCTGCCGCCGCCGCCGCGGATGCCGCCGCCTACAACTTCCTCGTGCAGCGCTTCGCCGGCCAGTCCGCGCAAATCACCGCAGCCTACAACAGTCAGCTCGCATTGCTTCCCAACGACCAGGCGACTGCCAATGGCCTTGCCCTCGGGCAGAACCAGGCGGCCATCGCCGCCGCTGCCCGCGCCAGCGATGGCTCCAGTTCGCCCGGGCACTTCACGCCCGGCATCGGGCCAGGGCAGTGGCAGCCGACCCCACCTCTTCACCTGCCCTATTTCACGGCCAACTGGGCGTCCGTCACACCATTCACCATGACCTCGCCAAGTGAGTTCCTTCCACCGGGGCCGCCCGCACTGAATTCGCCTGCCTATGCTGCCGCGGTCGCTGAATTGCATTCGATCGGCGCCGCCAACAGCACCACACGCACGCTCGACCAGACCAAGGCTGCAGAGTTCTGGGACTCGGACAATGGGGTGCCTCTGACCTGGAACAACATCGCCCTGCAGGTGGCCGCGACGCGGAACGACAGCCTGCTGCACAACGCGCTGACGTTTGCTCTGCTGAGCACCGCGCAGACGGATTCCTTTATTGCTACCTTCAACTCCAAGTCGTTCTATGCGTTCTGGCGTCCGGTGACGGCGATCAACAGTACGATCGATCCGAACTGGGTGCCGCTGCTGGCGGCGCCGCCGTTCCCGAGCTATGCCGCCAACCATGCCGCTGTGCCTGAGACAGGCGCAATGATTCTGGACGCCATGTTCGGCACCGACAACGCCGATTTCTCGCTGACCTTCGACACCGACAACTCCTCGGCCGCCCTGCTCGGCAATCCCACCTTCGGCGACATTACGCGCGACTACACCTCCTTCCAGGAGGCTGCGATGGAGACTGGGATGAGCCGGATGTGGGGCGGCATCCATTGGCCCTTCGACATTCAGGACGGCTTCACTTTGGGGGATGACGTGGCGTTAAATGCGCTCAACGAGTTCAACGTGCCCGAACCGGCCTCGATCCTTCTACTCGGCAGCGGCCTCATAGGCCTCGCTGCCCTGCGCCGCCGGGCGAGGGACTGTCGACCGCGTTAGCCCTCGCGTCCTAATACGCGGTCGCACCGCCTTGGGTCACCCCCCGACTTGACCCAAGGCGGAAATCTTTAGCCTTCGCGAGGTGCCAGACCACGCTGGCAGCTTCCCAATGAAGCAACAGTCACCGTCGGACAGTCGGAAGCAGAACAACTCTTATCAGTTACGCTTGACCTATGGATGCGGACGGACGGGGACGCTCCCTGGGAGCGGCAAGATCCCATGCCTCCTTGGATATATAAATTAACTCTTGACAGTCATTCATTCTAACCGTATGCTTGAGCGATGGATTATCTCGCGCCCGACCCCGCCCTCCGTCTCCCCGCGGACACCTACTACCAGCTCGTTCACTCCCTCTGTCCCGCGCTGCCGCCTCCCGTCCCCGACACGCCGGAGGCCCGCGT
>DASXNR010000531.1:0-4131 GCA_036494925.1 Acetobacteraceae bacterium | reverse complement strand
CACCGATTGGTACGCCGCTGCCGCCTCGGCCAGCCGGCCAGCCTGATGCCAGGCGACCGCGGCGCGGAACAGTTCGTCCAGGGAGGCTGAAGTGCGGTGAGGGCCCGGTGCCCGTCGTCCCGCCGCTCGCCGCTGCTGACGGTTCATGTCGTCAATGTAGATGCCGCCGGACGATTTGCTCAAGCGCGCCGGCTCACGCGCCTCTTGCGCGGGCGCTGCCGGCAGCAAATAACTGCGGTATGAACGAGAGCGTGACCGTCGCGGCTGAAGCGCCGCGCTACAACTTCCGCGAGGCCGAACCGCGCTGGCAGCGCGCCTGGGCCGAGCGCGGCTGCTTCCGCGTGGCGGACGTGCCGACCGACAACAAACCGAAATACTATGTGTTGGAGATGTTCCCGTATCCCAGCGGGAAGATCCACATGGGCCATGTGCGCAATTACACGCTGGGCGACGTGGTTGCGCGCTACAAGCGGGCG
Organism: Acetobacteraceae bacterium; assembly: GCA_036494925.1. Lineage (GTDB taxonomy): Bacteria > Pseudomonadota > Alphaproteobacteria > Acetobacterales > Acetobacteraceae > JAMXLO01. The sequence continues at coordinate 3,655 of DASXNR010000531.1, read as the reverse complement.
CGCGGGTTCGCGGTGCTGCACCCGATGGGCTGGGACGCGTTCGGACTGCCGGCGGAGAACGCGGCACGCGAGCGCGGCATTCACCCGGCGAAGTGGACCTGGGACAACATCGCTGCCATGCGCGCCGAGTTGCAGCGCATGGGATTGTCGCTCGAATGGGAGCGCGAGTTCGCGACCTGCGATCCGGCCTATTACGGCCATCAGCAGAAGCTGTTCCTGGATTTCATGCGCGCCGGTCTGGTCGAGCGCAAGGAGAGCTGGGTCAACTGGGACCCGGTCGACGGCACGGTGTTGGCCAACGAGCAGGTGATCGACGGCCGCGGCTGGCGCTCGGGCGCGCTGGTGGAGAAGAAGCGGCTCAGCCAGTGGTTCCTGAAGATCACCGACTACGCGCAGGAACTGCTCGACGCGCTCGATACGCTGGATCGCTGGCCGGAACGGGTGCGGCTGATGCAGGCGAAATGGATCGGTCGCAGCGAAGGGGCGCGGCTGGATTTTGCCCTTGCGACGCCGGTCGACGGGATTGCCGCGGTCGAGGTCTATACCACGCGCCCTGATACGCTGTTCGGAATGTCGTTCCTCGCGCTGGCGCCCGAGCATCCGCTGTCGGCGGCGGTGGCGGCGCGTGATCCCAAGGCGGCGGAGTTCATCGCGGAATGCCGCCGGATGGGCACCTCCGAGGCGGTGATCGAGACCGCGGAGAAGCGCGGCCACGACACCGGGCTGCGCGTGCGGCACCCGTTCCTGAAGGACACCACCTACCCGGTGTGGATCGCCAACTTCGTGCTGATGGAATACGGCACCGGTGCGATCTTCGGCTGCCCGGGCCATGACCAGCGAGACCTGGACTTTGCGCGGAAATATAAGTTGGACGTGGTGCCGGTGGTGCTGCCGCCTGGCGAGGATCCGGCGCAGTTCACCGTGGGCGACGAGGCCTATGTCGGGCCAGGCACGATCTTCCACTCGGACTTCATGAACGGCCTCGATGTGGAGGCGGCGAAGGGTGCGGTGATCGCCGAGTTGGAACGTCTGGGAGTCGGCCGTGGCGAGGTGAATTGGCGGCTGCGTGACTGGGGCGTGAGCCGGCAGCGCTATTGGGGCTGTCCGATCCCGGTGATCCATTGCGACGGCTGCGGCGTGGTGGCGGTGCCGGATGAGCAGTTGCCGGTGAAACTGCCGGACGATGTGACGTTCGACCGGCCGGGCAACCCGCTCGACCATCATCCGACCTGGAAGCACGTGGCCTGTCCTCGCTGCGGTGCCTCGGCGCGACGGGAGACCGACACGTTCGACGTCTTCGTCGACAGCGCCTGGTATTTCGCGCGGTTCTGCAGCCCGCATGCGGATCTGCCTGTGCTGCGCGAGGCGGTCGCTCACTGGATGCCGGTCGATCAGTATATCGGCGGGATCGAGCATGCGATCCTGCACCTGCTCTATTCGCGGTTCTTCACCCGGGCGATGAAACGCACCGTACATCTTGATTTCGAAGAGCCATTCGCCGGGCTGTTCACCCAGGGCATGGTGACGCACGAAAGCTACCGCTCGGCGCCTGGCCCGAACGGGGCCTGGCTATATCCGGACGAGGTGACGAAGCAGCCGGATGGCAGTGCCGTGCATCGCGACACCGGCGAGCCGATTGTGGTCGGCCGCGTGGAGGCGATGAGCAAGTCGAAGCGCAACACGGTGGATCCGGAGGCAATCATCGGGCGTTACGGTGCCGACACCGCGCGCTGGTTCGTGCTGTCGGACAATCCGCCCGACCGCGACATGGAGTGGACCGAGGCCGGCGTCGCCGGTGCGTTCCGCTTCACCCAGCGGGTGTTCCGGCTGGTCGAGACGTTTGGCGACGCGCCGACCGAGGCGGCATCGGATGCCGGCCGCGACCTGCGCCGCGTTACCCACCGCACGATCGTCGCGGTAAGCGAGGCGCTGGACAGTTTCGCGTTCAACGTCGCGGTCGCGCGGCTGTACGAGCTGGCGAACGCGATCGCGGATGCCGGGATAGCGCCCGGAGTTGGGGCGGCTCGCCGCGAAGCGCTGGAGATGCTGGTTCGGCTGGTCGCGCCGATGATGCCGCATCTGGCTGAGGAAGCGTACCTTCGTATGCATCCTGGCGCAGCGACGTTGGTCGCCGACCTGCCCTGGCCGGATGCCGACCCGGACCTGCTGGTCGCGGATACCGTGACGATCGCGGTGCAGGTGATGGGCAAGTTGCGAGCGACAATCGTGCGTCCGCCGAACTGCGGTGAGGAGGCCAACGCCGCGGCGGCATTGTCGGAACCCAATGTGGTCCGCGCATTGGAGGGCAGGACGGTCAGGAAGACGATCTATGTGCCCGACCGGATCATCAACTTCGTGGCGGCCTGATGAGCCTTCGCGCGCCAGGAATTCTGTGTCGCAGGCGGCATTTCCTTGTGGCGGCGGCCGGCGCCGTGTTGTCCGGGTGCGGCTTTCAGCCGGTCTATATGCCCACGGCATCGGGCAATGCCGGAGTGGCGCAACGTGAGCTGGCGGCCATCTACGTGGACCTGATCCCCGATCGCCCCGGTCAGGTGATGCGCCAGGCGCTCCAGGAACGGTTCGAGCGAGACGGCAGTGGTGTGGCGCATCGATACGACCTGACGGTCGGGTTCTCGGTATCCGGCGAGGGCATCGCGATCCAGCCGGACAGCAGCGTGACCCGCATCCGCATGATCGGCAACGCCAACTGGACCCTGGTTGCCCAGGACCCTGGCCGCACGAAGCTGAGCAGCGGCTACGCCAAGGCAGTGGACGGGTTGAACATCATCGACACGCAGTATTTCGCGATGGACCTGGAGAACGAGGCGATCACGCGACGGCTGGCCAACGCCCTGGCGGACCAGATAACCATCCAGCTCGCGGCGTACTTCCGCAAGCACGCGGCGGCGAACGGGTGAGGGTTCCGCCGCAGCGCGCGGCGGCGTTCCTGCGCGATCCGGGAACCTGCCGGGTCGTGCTGCTGTACGGCGAGGACCACGGGATGATCCGAGACCGTGCGACCGCGCTGGTGCGGGCGGTTGCCGGCTCGCTGGACGATCCGTTCCTGGTGGCCGAGCTAGGGCGTGATGATGTCCGCCGGCTGACTGATGAAGCCGGCTCGTTGGCATTGACCGGCGGGCGCCGGGTGGTGCGGCTGCGCGAGACCACCGACACCGCGACTGAGCAGGTTGCCGCCATCCTTAAGGGGACCGCACCAGCGCTGGTTGTGCTTGAGGCCGCCGGGCTGGCAACGCGCTCGCGTCTGCGTTCGCTGGTCGAGGGCGCGCCGGATGCGGCGGCAATCGCCTGCTACCCGGAGGAAGGCCGCGCGCTGACCGACACGATCCGCACCGTGCTGACCGAGGTCGGTGCTGCCATCGATGCCGATGCGCTGGCCTGGGTATCCGACCAGCTGGGCGCCGATCGGGTGTCCACCCGAGGTGAGGCGGAGAAGCTGGCGCTGTATGCCGGCGCTGGCGGTCGGGTGGACCTGGACGCAGCGATGGCGTGTGTCGGTGACCTGGCCGGGCTGTCACTGGATGATGCGCTGTTTGCCGCCACCGAGGGAGATGTGGTGCGCGCTGATCGGGCACTGGAGTTGGCGGTCGCCGAGGGGGCCAATCCGGTCGGCGTGCTGCGGGCGGGACTGATGCAT
>DASXNR010000530.1:0-27396 GCA_036494925.1 Acetobacteraceae bacterium | reverse complement strand
ATTCCGCATCGGCCGCCACGATGGCGATGGTCTGCGGTTTCGGGCTCTGTGCCATCGCGATGTCGAAGTAGCCGTGCGAGAAGGCGTGCTTCGGATCGGGTCCCGTCGGCAGCATGGAGAAGTAGCGCGGATAGTGGAACTCGCTGTTCACCGCCAGGCAGAACAGGCTGACGAACACCTTGTTGTGTGCCATGGCGACCGGCATCGCCGGCGCGACCATGTTGGTGGAATAGCCCGACACGATCAGGTCGACATGATCGACATCGAGCAGCTTGGTGTAGATGCCAGGCACATTCGAGGCATTGCTCTGGTTGTCGTAGAATACCAGTTTCACCGCCCGCCCCAGCAGACCGCCCTTGGCGTTGACTTCGTCTGCCCAGATCTGCGCTGCAAGCACGCCTGACTTTCCGACCACGGCAAGCCCGCCGGTGAGCGCTTCGGCAAAGCCGATGGTGATCGGTTCGACCGCTCGGGCCGGCGCAATGTCGGCGAGCAGCAGCACTAGCAGTGCCGCAAGCCTTGGACGCATCGTTGTTCCTCCCTTGCCACACGTGGCACAGTCGAACTTAGCCTTCTGCATCTGCCCGTCCAACCAGCCGAGGTCGCATCATGGCGAATAACACGCATTGGGTCGGCACCTGGGCCACCTCGCCGGCTCCGGCCGAGGGAGCAGCACTCAGCAATCAAACGCTACGGATGAATGCGCGTGTCAGCATCGGCGGGAACACGCTGCGGGTGCGTCTGTCGAATGCACATGGCAACCGGCCGCTGACCATCGGTGCGGCGCATGTCGGCCTGCGCGAATCTGGCCCCCGAGTGGTGGCCGGCACTGACCGCACCTTGACATTCGGCGGTGAGACTGCGGCCGCGATCGCCGCCGGTGCTGTGCTGCTGAGCGATGCCGTCGATCTGGCGCTGGCGCCGCTGGCAGATGTTGCGATCACGTTGTTTCTGCCCGGAGACCTGCCGGCGAACTTCGGCATCACCGGCCGCTATGCGCGCCAGACCAACTATATCTCGCCGCCAGGGGATTTTTCCGCCGAGACGGTCATGCCGGTCGGCAGGATAACCGACGACTGGTATTTCGTCGCCGGCATCGACGTGTTGGCGCCGGCAGCGACCGGCGGCATCGTCGCGCTCGGCGACTCGCTGACCGACGCGAACATCTCCACCCACGATGCGTTCTGCCGCTGGCCGGATCAGCTTGCGCGACGACTGGTTGCCCGCGACGGACGCGCGATGGGCGTGATGAACCAGGGGCTCGGCGGCAACCGCATCCTGCACGACATCCGTGGCGACAGCGGGCTACGCCGCTTCGATCGCGACGTGTTGGCGCAGCCTGGCGTGACGCACGTGATCGTGGTGCTGGGAACCAACGATCTGCGCAACCGCTGGGCCAAGCCCGAGGAGGAGGTCACCGCCGAGCAGATGATTGCCGGCCTGAAGCAGCTGGTGCAGCGGGCGCACGCACGCGGCATCAGGATTTTTGGCGGCACGCTGATGCCGTTCGAAAACGAGACCTTCCTGGTGGGCGCCTGGACTCCGGCGCGCGAGGCGGTGCGCCAGGCAGTCAATGCCTGGATACGGGAAGGCGGCGCGTTCGATGCGGTGATCGACTTCGACAAAGGCGTGCGCGATCCCGAGCATCCTGCACGCATGTCGCCGATCTACGATTGCGGCGATCACCTCCATCCAAGCGACGCAGGCTACAACCGCATGGGCGATATCATTGACATGGCGCTGTTTGATGAGGCCCACATGGGGGTCATATCAGCTTAAACTTCCCGGATAATCACGCCAGACGCTCGGCTCAAGCTTCAGACGATCATCCGCCGGATAGGCGGACTTCCAGTACTGCGCGCACGCCGCGCTGGTCGGATTCCACACGCCCGGATAGCTCCGCATGTGCGCAAAAAAATCCTCCAGCAACTGCAGCCGGTTGCACCATCCGACCGCACCGGGATGCAGCACCATGCTGAACTGGCGCCCGCGCTTGTATTGTGCATCGAACTCCGCGCGCCAGTTACGGAACAGATCATCGGCGTGCTCGAGCCCGGTCCCCTTGCGCGGGAACAGCAGGAACCACTGATCATCGAAGTGGTAGTAGTACGGCAGCGCCAGTATCGCCCGCCGCGAGGCAAAGTTCGTCACCCAGTAATGCGGCACATCATCCGCCAGTCCATTGCCCATGTACTCGTAGCCGGCGTCGATCAGCAGATCCATGGTATGCCGGCTGATCGTGCCTCCGGCGAACGGATCGTCCTGCCGCGGCAGGCAGAACCATCCCGCGGGTTTGCTCCCGATCGCACGCGTCAGCAGGTCGGTTGCCAAATTCAGCCGCGTTCTTTCTTCCGCTGCTGTCAACCCGCTTACATCCTCATGCTTCAGGCCGTTCGCCGCGATCTCATGCCCATCGGCAAGCAGGGCGCGAATCCGGTCGGCGCGCAGTTGCGCGATCACCGCGGGTACCGCAAATGTTGCCGTGATGCCGAAGTGCGTCAGCACGGCGAGGAGCTGATTCAGCCCGTCATGCGCGGCGAAGTAGGCGTCGGGATGCGTCAGATCGGCGACGCTGATCCCCTCCGGACCGCGTGCAACACTCAGGTCAACCACAACCGTGAGGCAACACCGGTTGCCATCTGGCCACCGCACCTCGTCATCCCGCAGGCCGACTTCGTCCGAGATCGTGTAGCCTTGCTTCCACGGCATCGTGTCAGCTCCTCGCTGAGGGCGTGCGCGGCGGGAAATATTCCAGACAGTGCCGGGCGACTTCCTCACAGGTCGGGAACCACACGCCGGGCAGTGTCTTCATCCGCGTGATCAGCCGGTCCATCATCTCGATGCGCAACGCGCGACCCGACACGAACGGATGCACCACGATATTGAGATAACCGCCGGCGCGGTACTGCTGCCAGAACGCCGACCACCACAGATCGAGCACTCGATCCGGATCGGTGATCCGCTGCGCCGCATTGCCGCTGCCGAGCCATGCGAAGCTGTAGAACATCGCATCGTCGATCGCATAGTGGAACGGCAGGTTCAGCATCATACTCCCTGCCTCGGCATCGCTCAGATAATACGGCCGATGATCCGCGGATTCGTGGGAGATGTACAGGAACCCTTCTTGCTTCAACAACCTGAGCGTGTGTTCACTGCGGCTACCCACCGGTCGGCGCCCCGCGATCGCCTCCAGGGCGTTTGCCGTCTTCAACAGATGGTCGTGCTCCAGCACCGGGTCCTTCGGCACGTGATGCTCCCACATATGGTCGGCGATCTCGTGCCCGCTCTGCACCGCCGCCCGTAATGCCCGAGGGTACAGTTCGCAGATCCGGCCCGGCGTGAAGATCGTCGCCTTGATGCTGTGCGAATCGAACAACTCGATCAGGCGCCAGATGCCGATGCGCCCGCCGAACTCGCCCTTGGCAAGCTGCATCGGCGGCTCGTTCAGCAGCCGCCGCAGCAGCATGGCGTCGAAATCCGCGGTGAAGTTTACCGCAATCCGTGCCCCATTGGGCCAAGTGAGATCCGGGATGCGTTGGTGCCGATCGTCGTAGCGCCTGGCGGTCGCGCAGAGGTCGGCGACCTCCTGTTCCAGTTGGCTGGTCATTGCCTCGACCTCGCTGTCACCGGGCCCAGGTTACAAGGACCGAGACACCACGAAAACCGCTGCCGGTTGACTTGATGTGATACGTAGCCGCAAAGTCACGCGTCTTTGACGATCCGCCGTCACCGCGCCTATGTACGTATGCACAGCAAGGAGGAGGAAGACTTGCGATCGATCCTCAATAGTTTCAGTCATGGCCTGGTGAAAGCCGGTGCCGCCATAGCACTGCTCGCCATGGCGCAGGCTGCCACGGCGGCGACCGTCGGTCCGGTGACCGACGACCTCGGCGTGGTCAAGATCGCCAAGGGCGCTCCCATCCAGATCGGCGGCTACTGGGTGCTGTCCGGCGCCGACACCTCACTCGGCCTCGACGGCAAGCGTGGCGCCGAGATCGCCTTCGCTGATATCGGCAACAAGCTGCTCGGTCATCCGATCAAGTTCACCGTCGAGGACGATCTGTGCAACGCCGAGGGCGGTCAGACGGCGGCAACCAAGCTGGCATCGAATCCGCAGATCGTCGTCGTGCTTGGCGGAGCCTGTTCCAGTGCCGCCACGCCGGCTGCGCCGATCCTGTGGCAGCAGGGCATCACCAATATCTGCAACGCGTGTTCGGCACCCGCACTCACCGCGCCGGATCGCAAGCCTGCCTATGACGGTTTCGCCCGGACGATCGCGAGCGACATCGACCAGGGCGCATCGGACGCGAAGTATATCTATGAAGTGCTGAAGGCGCGTACGCTCGCCACCGTGCATGACGGCAGCCCTTATGCCCAGCAGTTGGTCGCGGTCACCGCAAAGAACTTCATCAAGATGGGCGGCAAGGTCGTGTCGGAGGAGGCGGTCGCGCCGACCGATGTCGACATGCATCCGGTGCTGACCAAGGTCGCCGCCGCGAAGCCGGACGTGATCTACATGCCAATATTCGTCGCCGCAGGTGCGCAGTTGCTGCGCCAGTCGAAGGAGGTTTCAGGGCTGGAGCACACAACGTTGATCGGCGGTGGCTCGTTTGCGGCGGCGGAGTTCATCGAGGCAGCGGGTCCGGCGGTGGTCGGCTTCCGCGTCGGCTACCCGGACGTTTCACCGGATACGATGGGTAAGGGCTATCCGGCGTTCCTTGAGAAATACAAGAAGGCATACGGCGAAGCGCCGATCTCCGGCTACCACGCCAACGCCTACGACGCGGCTGAGATGGCCATCAAGGCGATCGAGAAGGTCGCGAAGACCGACAAGGATGGCAACCTCTACATCGGCAGGAAGGCATTGCGGGATGCCGTGTTCGCGGTGAAGTTCGACGGCCTGAGCGGGCCGATCGCCTGCGACGCGCACGGCCAATGTGCTGCTTTCAAACCGGCCATCTACCAGTTCGTGTCGGCCGATGCGAAGACGTTCGCGATGGGCAAGAACCCGAAGAAGATCTGGCCGTAAGCGTCGCGTCGTCTCGCGACGATCGCCGCCTGGATCGTGGCCCGCTCGACCTGCGTCGGGCGGGCCGCTTTTTACCGCACTCCGATGTCGTTCGTCGGCAGTGACAGAAACATTCGATAAACTCAGGCGAGATGTTGACTTATGCCATGTGCAGCCAGCACACTTGCCATGCTGCAACGCACCAGGCGAGCTGCGACCAGCGCTACAGGGTCCTTACGGGCACCAACAATGGAGGGTCGGGTGACGGTGCAGGCGATGGGCAGAAGTTCTGGCCGTAAGTGAGCCAGGCGCTTGCCCCGCGCGCGCCATGGTTGGTCGCCATGGCGCGTCTGAACGCGGTGGATGTGGTCCTCTGGGCCCTGCGCCTGCTGGTGATCGCGGTGGTTGTGGCCGGTACGATCGGCACCGTGGTAAAGAACCGTTATGACGCAGCCCAATGGGTCGACTTCGTCGTATTCGGCCTGACCATTGGCGCGATCTACGCGCAGATCGCCCTTGGCTACACGATGGTCTACGGCGTCCTGCGACTGATCAACTTCGCGCACGGCGACTTCGTCATGTCAGGCGCCTTTGCCGGTTACTTCGTCGCCCAGCCGCTGGACCGGTCCGGCTTTCTGGACAACCACCCCGCGCTCGGTATGGGCGCGATCCTGATCGTGTCGGTGGTCACATCCACCTCGGTCGCTTTGTTGACCGAGCGCATCGCCTACCGGCCGTTTCGTCGCGTGGTCGGTCTGGCACCGCTGATCTGCGCCATCGGTGTGTCGTTCTTCCTGGAACAGACCTTCCGCGGCATGTTCGGTTCGGCCGTCAAGTCATACCCCTCGCCGATCTGGGAACGTGCAAGCTTCGACGTGTTTGGGTTTCATCTACCGCGCGTCGACGTGCTGGTGATCATCCTGGCCGTGCTGTTCATGGCGGGATTATACCTCATAGTGCAGCGCACCCGCATGGGGACGGCGATGCGGGCAGTGGCCGAGGACGGTGAGGCCGCGGCGCTGATGGGCATCGACGTGAACAAGGTGGTGGTGTTCACCTTCGTGCTCGGCGGCGCGATGGCCGGCATCGCCGGCGTATTCTATGCGTTTGTCTACAAGCAGGTGTATTTCTTCATGGGTTTCACTCCCGGCATCAAGGCGTTTGGCGCCGCGGTGCTGGGCGGCATCGGCAATATACCCGGCGCGATGTTGGGTGGGTTCTTTCTCGGCATGGTGGAATCGGTCGGGCCGGCGCTGTTCCTCGACGGCCTCGGCATTCCGGCGCCCTATCAGTTGCGCGACCTGATCGCCTTCACCCTGCTGATCATGGTGCTGATCTTCCGTCCTCAGGGTCTGCTGGGCGAGCGGATGGCGAGGAAGCGCGCCTGATGCGCCGCGCCATCCTCATCGGCCTGGCGTTCGGTGCGGGCGCGGTGCATCTCGCCGTGGTCGGCGTGCTGCTGATGCTGCATCAGCGGTCGATCGTCGTTGGTACTCTGAGCCTCGGTCAGGCCGTGCTGCTGGTGATCGCCGGCGGTGCCGGCGCGATGGCCGGACGGCCACTGCAGGGTCTGCTTGCCGGCGCCGCCGCCGGCGTGCCGATCGCGGTGCTGACCGTGGTGCTGTCGGTGGTACCACTACAGTCGATCTTCATCGCATTATCGCCTGCGCTGTATGACATGCTGACGCAGGAACTGGGGCTCGCCGCCGGTGTTGCAATACTCATTGCTGCTGGCGCGGTTGCAGGCCTGCTCGGCGCGGCGTTGCGTATCAGTCCGGCCGCCGTGCGCCGCGCGATTTTTCCCGGTGCGATCGCCGTAGCCGTCGCCGGCGTGTTCCAGGAACTGATCCAGCTGATGCTGCAACAGTATGAGGAATCAATCGGCGACTTCCGCGAATTCATCTACACCTGGGAAGGACTCAGTCCGCAAGGCGCCGTCGCCATCTTTGTCGTTGTGGGGTTGTGCAGCGAAGTGATCGGCTCGATCGGGCGCCGGCGCGCCGCTCGCATCGAGGTCCGTGATCACCGGCGCGAGCGCCTGGTCTGGGCCGGCCTCGCTTTGCTGGTTCTGGTCCTGCTGCCGGCACTGGCCGGCTCCTACATCGGCCAGGTGCTGATGCTGGTCGGGCTCTACATTCTGATGGGCATGGGCCTGAACCTGGAGGTCGGTCTCGCGGGTCTGCTGGACCTTGGCTTCGTCGCCTTCTTTGCCGTCGGCGCCTATACGACCGCGCTGCTTACCGCCGACTCCCCGCATGCGCTGGCGCAGCTCCCTTACTGGGGCGCAATGCCGGTCTCGGTGCTGCTCGCGGTTGGCGTGGGCGTGCTGTTCGGCCTGCCGGTGCTCGGCGTACGCGGCGACTACCTGGCGGTGGCGACGATGGGGCTGGGAGAGATCGTGCGCGTCATCGTGCAATCCGACTTCGCCGCACCGTTGCTGGGTGGCGCCCAGGGGATTCTGCAAATCCCCAAGCCTCAACTGGGAACTTTCGTGCTGGGCAGTCCGGTGTCGCTGTTCTACCTGACCCTGGTCGCTTCGGCAGTCGCTGCGTTCGTCGCGTGGCGGCTGGAGAATTCCCGCCTCGGCCGCGCCTGGATGGCATTGCGCGACGACGAGGACGTGGCGCAGGCACTCGGCATCAACCTGGTGCGGTCGAAGCTGTTGGCCTACGGGCTCGGCGCCGCGTTCGCCGGGCTGGCCGGATCGATCTTCGCCACCATGGTCACCTCGGTCTATCCGTCGAGCTTCCAGTTGCTGATCTCAATCAATGTGCTGGCGCTGATCATCGTGGGTGGCATGGGCAGTCTGCCAGGCGTGGTGCTGGGCTCGATCGTGCTGATCGGCCTGCCGGAACTGCTGCGCGAGTTCGGCGAGTATCGCTACCTGTTCTATGGCGCGGTGTTGATCGTGATGATGCGGCTGCGGCCCGAGGGGCTTTGGCCATCGGACGTGCGCCAGCGCGAACTGCACGCCGCCGACGAGACACTGGCATTGGACGCGGGCACCGACGCGGTGCCGGTGCAGCCGAGGTAGGCATGCTCCATATTGACGGGGGAGGTTGGCGCAGGTGACCGGGCCGCTCCTGCAATGCAATCGCCTCACGATGCGGTTCGGCGGGCTGGTGGCGATCGCCGATCTCGATCTCGTGGTGGCCGAGCACAGCATCCACAGCGTCATCGGCCCGAACGGTGCCGGCAAGACCACGGTCTTCAACTGCATCACTCAGAACCTGCAGCCGACCTCGGGCGAGGTGTGGTTCGCCGGTGAGCGCATCGACGGGCTGAAACCAGATCGTGTCGCGGCGGCCGGGATCAGCCGCACCTATCAGAACATCCGATTGTTCCGCAACATCACCGCGCTGGAAAACCTGCTGGTCGGGATGCATCTGCACCTGCGCTCCACCTGGTGGGGTGCGGTGCTGCGTACGCCGTTCACCATGCGCGATGAGCGCGGGGCGCACGAGGAGGCGCTGCGTCTGCTGCACTTCGTCGGGCTACGTGGTCGCGGCGACATGCTGGCGCGCAACCTCGCCTACGGTGAACAACGCCGGCTCGAGATCGGCCGCGCGCTCGCCACCAAGCCGAAGCTGTTGCTGCTCGACGAACCGACCGCGGGAATGAACCCGCACGAGACCTCCGAGATGATGACGTTCATCCAGCAGGTGCGCGAGCGGGTCGGCGTCACCGTTCTGTTGATCGAGCACCAGATGCGCGTGGTGATGTCGATGTCCGATCGGGTCACGGTGCTGGATCATGGCGTGAAGATTGCCGAGGACGTACCGGCGCGCGTGCAGCAGGACCCGGCGGTGATCGAGGCCTATCTCGGTACCGCCGCCAAATCGGCGGCGGAGTGAGGCGATGGCGCTGCTGGAGGTCGACGGCATCCACGTCTTCTACGACAAGATCGAGGCGCTGAAGGGTATCTCGCTCGCGGTGGAGGAGCGGCAGATCGTCACGCTGGTCGGCGGCAATGGCGCCGGCAAATCCACCACGCTGCGCGCGATCAGCGGGCTGTTGCATCCGCGCCAGGGTGCGATCCGCTTCGACGGCCGCGCGCTCGCGGGACTTGGCGCGCACGACATCGCGGCGATCGGCGTGGTACAGGTGCCCGAAGGACGGCGCATTTTCGGCCGCCTGACGGTGAACGAGAACCTGGAGATGGGTGCGTTCACCCGCCGCGATCGGCGTGCGATCGCCGAGGACAAGGAGCAGATGTTGGTGCTGTTCCCGCGTCTGCGCGAGCGGCTCAAGCAGGTGGCGGGAACTCTGTCGGGCGGCGAGCAGCAGATGCTGGCTGCCGCACGCGCCATGATGGCGCGGCCGCGCGTGCTGCTGATGGACGAGCCGAGCATGGGGCTGGCACCGATGCTGGTCGAGCAGGTGTTCGAGACGATTCAGCGCATCAATGCGCAAGGCGTGACGATATTGCTGGTCGAGCAGAATGCTCCAATGGCGCTGGGGATTGCTGATCGGGGGTATGTCTTGGAGAGCGGCCGCATCGTGCTGGACGGACCGGGGCGCGAACTGCTGGACGATGAGCGGGTAAGGCGGGCCTATCTCGGGTGATTCTCCGCCGCCAGAATCGCCACCCGGTAGGCGTATTCTATTCTCTCCCCCTCGCGCCGGATCGGGATGCCCAGCCGATCGTCCTCTGCTGATGCGGCGAACATTTCGATGATCTTCATGTCATCGCCTGGGTTCGGGAACGAACGGGCCAACAGGTTCCTGATCTCGTCGCGCAGTTCATAGAAGCTGGCCTGCGGCTTGGGCAACCCAACCGAACCGAACAAAGCCTTCAGCTCCGACAGCGTCAGACACCGCACATGCGACGGATCGCGAAGTATCTCCGCACGGTTCCACTCCGCCGCTTTCGCCGGGTCATCCGACGCGTACATATCGACCACGACGACCCGTCCGCCTGGAGCACACACGCGCACCATCTCGCGCAGCACGCCCAACGGATCGAGGAAATGGTGCAAGGAAAACCGCGTCGCCACGATGTCGAACGTGCCGTCCGCATATGGCAGCCGACCGACATCGCCGCGCTCCCAGGTGACATTCTCGATGCCCTTCTCGGCCGCAAGCTGCCGCGCGCGGTCCAGCATCGCCGGCGTCATGTCGATGCCGGTCGCATGCCTCACGTGGGGCGCGAACGCGGACACCACGATGCCGCCGCCGCAGGCGACATCCAGCAGTGTGTCACGCGGCCGCGGCTTGGCGGATTCCACGATCATCCGCAATGCGTTCGCATCGGTGATGGTATCCGCGGTGCTGAACGGCATCGCCTGACGGGTGAACTGATCCAGGATCCGCTCCTGGTGTGTGGTGTTGTTCATGGTATGCCTCACCCCAGTCGATAGACCCTGCATGCCGTGTCGTGGAACAATGCAAGCTTCTCATGAGCCGACGCGCCGGCAGCGATCCGCTTGAACGCGTTCCACAGCCCAACCCAGCCGATTCCCATCTTCTCGACCGGGAAATTGCTTTCGAACATGCAGCGCTTCGGCCCGAACAGCTCGATGCAGGTCTCCATATAGGGCCGCCACATCGCCGCAAGTTCTTGCGACGTGGCCGGTCGCTCCGCCGCCTTGTAGTCATACAGCGCCGCTCGCATCATCATCCCGCCCAGTTTCATCGTCACGTTCGGGCACTTCGCCAGTTCGGTCACCGATGCCTTCCACGACGCGAAGACCTCGTCACGCCTCCCGGCATACGGCCCGTAGCCCAGCGCTCCACCGACATGGCCCATGATGATGTTCGCGCAAGGATAGGCACGCGCCAAGTCGATCACATCCTCCAGTTGTGAATGAAACACCCAGGCATCCAACGACAGGCCGAGCGCGGAAAGTCGCGCCAGGCCCTGGCGAAAATCGGATCGGCGATAGACGTCGGGCCCTGGCGCACCGTTGCCGATGACCGGATCCGCGTCCCAATTGCCGGAATGGCGCACGCCGCGGAATCGGCCACCGCCGGCGCGGATCTGTGCCTCCAACACCGCCTCGACCCGCTCGCCCAGCCTCAGGTCGGCGTATCCCACGATCCCTGCGGCGACCTTCGTCCGTCCAAATCCCCCGCTGTCGCTCATCGCGGCGATGCCGGCGACGAATTCGGTTTCGCCGACCGGGCGCAGTTCCTCCGGCCCGCTATTGCGGTACATCGCGTGGCACTGCAGGAACACGGTGGCGACCACATTGTGTCCGCCACGCAGATCAGCGAGCAGTTCACGCAACAGATAACGATGATCTGGACGCTGCCAAAGGTGATGATGCGTATCAATAATGGGCAATTCCGGATCGAGAATCGGTTCCACCGCCGCCTTGGCCAGCCATGCTTCGTCCGGCGGGTAAATTCGCCCGAATCGGGTTGGCTGTCTGGGATCTGCCAATGGAAGCTCCGGCATTGCTGGTCCGGCGACGTAGCATGATCGCGGCGAGCCGGCGATAGTTCCGTGGTTCGAGCGGACTAAGCAACCGCGCGCGCTTTTTTTCCCTGCCTCACGCGAAATTGGGATAAGTCTAGACCGGACGTAGTGGTGTGGCCGGGGCATGCCGCTACCGAAAGGAGGGGTGCATAGACCAACACCGTCATATCGGGGACGACGGGCGCACCAAGGTGCCCTCGCAGAGCCATGCCGTTCGCCGCTTCGGCCAGGCCGTTATTATTGTTGCTGCGCTGGTGCTGGTCGCGCTGGCCTGGATCGGTGCGCGCGACGCCATCCGAGCCCATCGATCCGAGGCACGGGCGCGCGTCCAGGCCGAAGTGCTCGCGAAAACGCTGGCGCTCGAGGAACAATTGCGCCGCGATCTGCTGTCTCTGGATCAGACGCTGCGCATATTGGAATACGAATGGGAGCGCGACCCGGACCATTTCGATATTGCCGCGCGCTCCGCCCAGGTGGTTGTGCTGTCCGACGTGTCACTGCAACTATTCATCGCCGATGCGCAGGGCGTCGTTCGGTCCAGTTCACGTCCGGCGATCATCGGCACCGACGTCAGTAACCGTGATTATTTCCGCTACCAGGCCTCGCTGACGGCGGACAACGGCAAGATGTTCGTGGGCGAACTGACCCGGGGCCAGGTCACCAAACTGTGGCAGATCAATTTGGCCCGTCGGCTGGACCGTCCGGATCGCAGGTTTGCCGGCGTGATCGCTGCCTCATACGACACCAACTCAATCACGCGGTTTTATCGCGAGGTCGATCTCGGTACCCGCGGCCTGATCGCCGTGGTCAGCGTTCGCGACGGCGAAGCCTGGACGCTCGCCGGCCCGGACCAGGCTTCCACGGTGGTGAGAATCGCTGATACGGGCTTCTTCGCGGCAATGCGTCAATCGGCCGAGGGAAGTTGGGATCGCGCGTCAGGCCTGGACGACGTTGACCGCATATATGCCTTCGCAACCGTTCCGGACTACGACCTGAAGGTGGTGGTCGGCATCGATCGCGCCGAGGCGATGCGGGCGTCGGCAGAGTGGGAGACGAACGCGCTGCTGTTCACCGGCGGCATCACTTTGCTGATCGTGCTGCTGGCGGTGCTGTTGCTGCGTGCGCAGGATGCCAGCCGCCGCCGGCACGAGGCGCTCGCGCGCGAGCGGGCGATTCTCGAGGCGACGCTGACCGGCATGAGCGACGGCATCATGATGGTCGACGGCGATCTTCGACTGATGGCATGGAACCAGCGCTTCCCCGAATTCACCGGCGTGCCGGCAGAGATCCTGCGCGTCGATTTGTCGATGGAGGAAATCCTGCGCGGCCAGGTGGCCAGCGGCGAATTCGGTGCGGTCGATGTCGAGATCGAAGTTGCCCGACGCATGGCGTTGCTGCGTTCCGGTGCCAGCATGGGAACCATCGAGCGGCCTCGGCCGAGCGGGCGGCAGCTCGAAATCAGGCGCAATCCACTACCCGGCGGCGGCTTCGTCACGCTGTACACCGACGTGACGGCACGCCGGCAGGCCGAAGAGCGGCTGCGCCAGGCGCAGACCATGGCGGCGGTCGGCCGGTTGACCGCGGGCGTTGCGCACGACTTCAACAACCTGCTGGCCGCGATCACCGGCAATGCCGAGATCCTGCATAGCCTGCTGGCCGATCACCCCGCGCATGGGCGCCGGCTCGCCATGATCCTGCAAACCGCCGGACGCGGGGCAGATCTGGTACGCCGGCTATTGGCGTTCTCGCGCAAGCAGGAACTGGCGCCGGTGCCGGTCGATCTGAACCAGGTCGTGCGCGGCATGGGTGATCTGCTGCGTGCCACGCTCGGGCGCGCGACCCGGGTCGAGACCAGGCTCGATGAGCGCCTCTGGGCGGCCCTGATCGATCCGGTGCAGATCGAGCACGTAATTCTGAACCTGGCGATCAACGCGCGCGATGCTATGCCGGATGGCGGCACGCTGACGATCGCGACCGCGAACATCACGCTGGCACACGCCGGCACGGCGAGCGATCTGCCGGCGGGCGACTACGTCGTCGTGGCGGTGAGCGACACCGGCACCGGCATGAGCGAGGAAGTCCAACGCAACGCGTTCGAACCGTTCTTTACCACCAAGCCGCCCGGCCAAGGTTCCGGGTTGGGACTCAGCCAAGTTTATGGCCTAGCCAGCCAGTCCGGTGGCGGGGTGCAAATCGACAGCGTGGTCGGCAAGGGCACCACCGTCAACGTACTGTTGCCGCGCGCCGCCGAGGATACCGATGCTGACGGCGCCTCCGATCTGGCACGCGCGGTCCGCGTAGAGCCACGGCTCGACACGGCAGCGAACCGCACGATACTAGTGGTCGATGACGAAGCGGAATGCCGCGACACGATCTCCGCCATGCTGGTGGCCAATGGCTTTGCCGCAATCGTGGCCGACAGTGGAGAGGCAGCGCTGCGCTTGGTGGACGGCGGTGTCGAGTTCCATCTTCTGCTGGTTGATTTCGCCATGCCCGGCATGAACGGCGCCGAACTGGCGCGCGAAGTGCGCGCACGTCGGCCGTCGGTACCGGTGGTATTCTTTACCGGCGGTGATGCGGAATGGATCAGCGGCGAGCGCTGGGTGCTTATGAAGCCGTTCCTCGGCCGTACCTTGGCCGACACTCTGCGTGCGGCGCTTGGTCTTGCCCAGGAAACCGGCTCGATCCGGCACAGCACATCGCAGACGGTGTGAGTGGCCCCGTACGTCGCTGCCCGTCTGATCCAGCTTCTGTTCGTGCTGATTGGCGTCAGCATCGTGGTGTTCGTCACTATGCATCTGCTGCCGGGCGACGTCGCGCAACTGCTGCTCGGCGATCACGCGACCAACGAACAGTTGCAACGGCTGCGCGAACAGCTCGGGCTGGATCAGCCGGTCTGGGTGCAGTACGGCCGCTTCATGGTCGACGCATTGCGCGGCGACCTCGGTAGCTCCATCCAAAGCAACCGGCCGGCGCTGAATGACGTGATGACCGCGTTTCCGGTGACATTGCAGCTTGCGCTGGCGTCGTTGCTGCTGGCCAGTCTCTGTGGCGTGCCGGTCGGCGTGCTGGCGGCGGTGCGGCAGGGCTCGCGCTTCGATACGGTGGTGATGACGCTGACCCTGTTCGGCGTGTCGATGCCGATCTTCTGGCTGGGCCTGATGCTGCTGGTGCTGTTCGCCGCCGGTCTGGGCTGGCTGCCGGTCGGCGGGCTGATGCCGGTTGGGCTCGACCCGCCGCGCGTCACCGGCATGAGCGTGATCGACAGCCTGTTGTCGGGCAACCCGACGATGATCGGCGCCAGTCTGCGGCACATGCTGTTGCCTGCCGTGACGCTGGCGAGCGTGCCGCTGGCTTTGATTGCCCGCATCACCCGCGCGGAGGTACTGTCTGCCGCGACTGCGGATCATGTGCGCACCGCGCGCGCCAAGGGGGTGACCGATTCGCGCGTGATCCTGCGCCACATCCTGCGCAACGCCGCGATCCCGATCGTGACGGTGATCGGCCTGCAGCTTGGACTGCTGCTGTCCGGCGCAGTGCTGACGGAGACCATCTATTCGTTGCCGGGGCTGGGGCGACTGATGGTCGATTCGATTCTGTCGCGCGACTATTCGGTGGTGCAGGCGGGCGCGCTGTTCATCGCAGTGGTGTTCGTGCTGGTGAACCTGGCGGTCGATATCCTGTATGCCGCACTGGATCCGCGGATCAGCCGGTCGTGAGCGCCACCATCGCATCGCCAGGCGTGGTCCGCCGCGCGTTGCATGGCACCGGTGCGCGGTTCGGTCTGGCGATTGCGGTGGTGTTCCTGGCGCTGACCGTGTTCGCGCCGCTGGTATCGCCGTTCGACCCGTACGAGCAGGACCTGTCGAGCGCATTGTCGCCCCCGTCCGCGCTGCACTGGTTCGGCGCCGATCAGTACGGCCGCGACACGCTGAGCCGCATCCTCTACGGCACCCGCACGGCGCTGCTGGCGATTGTGATGGCGGACGGCCTGGCGCTGCTGCTGGGCGGCACGCTCGGGCTGGTGGCGGGCTATATCGGCGGACGGGTGGACGCACTGATCATGCGTGTGGTCGATGTGCTGCTGGCGTTTCCCTATCTGCTGCTGGCACTGATCATCGTGGCAGTACTCGGGCCGAGTCTGACCAACTCGGTGATCGCGATCGGCATCATCTATACACCGCAATACGCCAGGCTGATGCGTGGCCAGGTGCTGTCGGTGCAGTCGGCCGATTTCGTCATGGCCGCGCGCTCGATCGGCGCAGGGCGCCTGCGCGTGATGGTGCGCCATGTCTTGCCGAACAGCTTTACCCCGGTGCTGGTGCTGGCCACGCTGCAATCCGGCGCGGTGGTGGTTGAGACGGCCGGACTGTCGTTCCTCGGCCTCGGCGCACAGCCGCCGTCGCCTGACTGGGGGGCATTGCTGGCGGAAGGGCACGGGTATTTTCTGACCGCGTGGTGGATCGCGACGTTCCCGGGGATGGCGATTTTTCTGGTGGTGGTAGGGTTCAATCTGCTGGGCGATGCACTCAGGGATCAGTACGATCCGCGGCTGCGGGTGCGATAGCCTCCCTTTCAGTCATGCCGGTGCTTGGCCCGGGCAGCCACGCCTTGCCGCGGAGGAAAGACGTGGCTGGCCGGCCACGACGGCGGTCGTCACTTCTCCACCGACACCTGGTCCATGTCGAAGAACATCTGCGTCGGATTGAGCCCGAACCCCTTCACCTCTTTCCGAGCGGCACGCACCTGCAACACCGAATTCACGAACACCCACGGTGCGTCATCCATGATCTGCCGTTGCATCGTCTTGTACAGCGCGAGACGCTTCTCGGGATCCGTCACGCGCGCGGCCTCCTCCATCAGTTTCCGTACCGCCTCGTTCCTGTAGTGCGAGGTATCGCCGACGGGTATCCGTTCCGAGTTGAACAGCGAGTCCATGAAATTGTCAGGGTCCCCGTTGTCGCCGCTGAACCCGGAGAGGAACATCCCCGGATACTTCCCCGACCGCGTCTGGGCGAGGAACGCGCCGATGTCGAGCTTGCGCACATCCGCCTCAATACCGACCTTCTGGAAATAGCCCTGCAACGCCACCGCCAGATCCGGCCCAGCTGGATTGTAGCCGCGCGGCGTACTATAGGCGAGCAGTTCCACTTTCAGCCCGGGCTGCACACCGGCCGCCGCCAGCAGTTCCTTGGCCTTCGCCGGGTCGTACGGGTACCCCGTCATCGTGTTGTCGAAACCCCATTGAGCCTCCGGCAGCGGCGAAACCATCGGCTTCGCCAGTCCGCCGTACAGCGCCTTGTCGATCGCATCCTTGTCCACCGCATAGTTCAGTGCCTGCCGCACCCGCTTGTCGGTGAATGGGGGCACCTCATTCGGCATCGACATGCCGCTGATCGCGAGACCCGGCTGAGTCAGCAACACCAGGTTCGGATCGCTTCGGATTGACGCGATCACCGGGGTTGCCACGTCGCCCATGATCTGCACCTCGCCACGCTTCAGCGCCAGCAGCGCGGGCTGCGCATCGGGATACTCCTTGAACACCAGGTGATCGACCTTTGGCTTGCCCTTCCAGTAGTCGGGATTGGCGTCGAGCACGACCTCGTCGCGCTGCCGCCATTCGCGAAACATGAACGGCCCGCTGCCGACCGGATGGTTGCGGAAGTCCTTGCCGTATTTGGCCGCCGCCGTGGGGCTGACCACACCGTTCCACACCATCGCCAGACTGGCCAGCAGTGCGGCCGATGGCTCCTTCATCTTGAACTCCACCGTTTTGTCGTCGATCGCGCGATACGAGGCGACCGCGCCATAGGTGAAGTCGGCCAGGTTCTCCACCGGGCCGGAGTTGGCGATGTAGTTCGGATCGTTCTTGTTGAGCTGCCGATCCAGCGTCGCGATCAGCGCCTGCGCGTTGAACGGCGTGCCGTCATGGTACTTGACTCCCTGGCGCAGATGGAACGTGAAGCTCAGTCCGTCGGCCGAGACATCCCAGCTCTGCGCCAGCCCGGGCTCCACCTCGACCGTGCCAGGCTTGTAGCGGATCAGGCCGTCATAGATCGTCGCCATCACGAAGCCTGAGGTGTTGTTGAGCACCGCCTCCGGATCGAGCCCGGTCGGATCGGCAGCGATACTCACCACCAGCGTGGTCTCGGCACGCGCGGTGCCGAACGCAAGCAATGCGGTGCAGGCCAGGGCGACGATACGTTGCATGACGGCTCCTCCTGTCGTTTGCCTCATTGTGCCGGACGCACATCCTGCAGGCGCAGCAGTCCATCGGCGAGCAGCGTGAAGCCTGCCACTTTCCTACTTAGGCCGGCAATGTTGCGCGGCGTCCAGAGATAAATAATCGGCAGGTCCTTGCTCACCTGCTGCCAGACGCCTTCGTAGGCGGCGCGCCGCTCGTTGAGGTCGCTCACCGTGCGGGCGCGGTCCAGCAGTTCGTCCACTTTCGGGTTCGCGTAGCCGGCCCGATTCAGCGCGCCCCCCGTGTGCAGGAAGCTCCAGGCGTTGCTGTCGGTGTCCAGCAGGCCGGACCAGCCGCCCAGCGTGATCACATAGTCGCCGCGCTGCACCGTCGCGATCGCCGTGCCGAACTCCATCGCGTTGACCTGCACCGCGAAGCCGGCCTCGGCCGCCATCGACTGGATCACTTCGCCGGCCTGCACGCCCTGCGGCGTGTTGTACACGATCAGCGGCACGGGGACCGGCGTGCTGACGCCAGCCTCCTTCAGCAGCGCACGCGCCTGCGCGACGTCGCGTTTCGGTGGCGCGATCTCCTCGACATAGAGCGGGCTCAACGCCGATGTCGCCTGCGCGTTCGGCTGAAAGGTGCCCGCATAGACCACCTGGCTCAGCGCTTCGCGATCCAGCGCAAGCTCGAACGCGTGGCGCACGCGCGCATCGCGACCGAGCGGGTTGTCGGCCTTGGGGATATTGCCGGTGTTGATGGTCAGTGCGCCGTAGCCGAGACTTGGGACGGAGACCAGCGCCAGCTTCGGATCGCGCCTGACCGTCTCCGCGTCGAGTGCCGCGATCTGCGTCAGGTCCAGCGTGCCCGCCTGCAGATTGGCAAGACGAATGCTGCTGTCGGGAATGACGCGGTAGGTGACGCGCTCGTAGTGGATGCGCGGCGCGTCCCAGTAACCGGGGAAGCGCTCCAGGGTGATGTGATCCTGCGCCACGCGCTCGACGAAGCGGAACGGCCCAGTGCATACCGGGTGCAGGCCGAATTCCTTGCCGCCCGCCTCGGCAGCCTTCGGCGGCAGCATCATGCCCGCGCGATCGGTCAGGATGGCGACGAACGGCGAGAACGCCTGCTTCATGACTACGCGCACCGTGAGCGGATCGATCACCTCGACATGGTCCATCGCACCGATCTCGCTGCGGCGGAAGCTGCCGCTGGCGTTGAGGTGGCGTTCCAGCGTGTATTTCACCGCATCGGCGTCGAACTTTTCCCCGTTGTGAAATTGCACCCCGGCACGCAGCCTGATCAGCAACGTGTTGCCGTCGGTCCATTCGTAGCCGGTGGCCAGCACCGGCACGATGTTCAGCTTCGCATCGAAGTCGAACAGCTTGTCGCACAGCGCGGTCATCACGACGGTGCCGGCATAGGTGTGCGAATAGGTCGGATCGAGAATATCCGGATCGTCGCTCATGCCGATCCGAAGCGTCTCGCCCGGCTGGGCCCGCACAATCGGTGGCAATAAGGTCAGGACGGTGAGGCTTGCGACCAGCGGCAACAGGTAACGCATGTGGCTCACCTTTGGTAGATTCGCGATGGCTGGCAATTGATACAGATCGCCGCGCTGTCGGCAATGCGCGTGCACGACAGTTTATCGAATTAGAGCCGACCCCAGGTCGGCATCATTGGGCGATACTTGCTCATACCTCATGAGCCAGGAGAGCACACGCGATAGAACATGTGGCAAATCTGCTAATAATCCTGTAGTAATGCGCCGATACACATTCAGAGGCTGTAGCTATGGCTGAAACCGGATCGTCGGAAGCTGTTCTGAGGCTGACCGCCCAGATCGTGGCCGCGCACGTCGAACACAATACAGTACAGGCCGAAGCATTGCCTGGCCTGATCGAAAAGGTGTATCAGACGCTGCGGGATGTCGGGCAAGCGCCGGTGGAAGCCGCCAAGCCGGTGCCCGCGGTTCCAGTCAAGCAGTCGGTCAAACAGGACTTCATTGTCTGCCTGGAGGACGGCAAGCAACTGAAGATGCTGAAGCGGCACCTGATGACGGCGTACAAGCTGACTCCGGCGCAATATCGCACGCGATGGGGGCTGCCGGCGGACTATCCGATGGTGGCGCCAAACTACGCCAAGGTACGTTCGTCACTGGCAAAGAAGATCGGCCTCGGGCGCAAGCGGGCGGCGCCGCCGCCTACGCGGGCGCCGGCCAAGAGGCGCGGTCCGAAGGTGGCGGCGCAGCGTGGCAGGCGTCCCCGCGTCGGCTAGCCTACGACCTGCGGCATCGCCCAACCCCCGCCTTCGATGGTTCAATTCAGCGCTGAACCAGGGGAAAGCTGCCCAGATCGCCTGCTCCTACGGCGCGGACCCGCTGGTTTTTTGGCGGACCTGGTCGCTGGTGCGACCCTGGTCGTTGCAGCGCAGCAAAGCGGAGGCTAACGTCTGCGCTTGCGACCCGTCCGACTACCGGACGGCGAAGCCATGTCCGCGAAAATGGAGGCGATCGAAGGCACCATGATGGGCTCCCCGGCGGGACCAGGGCTGTATGATCCACGCAACGAGCACGACTCGTGCGGCGTGGGCTTCGTCGTCAACATCAAGGGCCGAAAGTCGCACGATATTATTCAGCGCGGGCTGCAGATCCTGGTCAACCTGGACCATCGCGGTGCGGTCGGGGCCGACCCCCTGGTGGGCGATGGCGCAGGCTGCCTGATCCAGATGCCGGACCAGCTGCTGCGCGACTGGGCGGAGGAGCACGACCGGACGCTGCCCCCGCCCGGACGCTACGCCGTGGCGATGTGCTTCTTGCCGCAGGACCCCAACGCGCGTGACTTCGCGATCCGATTGCTGGAGCATTACGTCGCGGCCGAGGGCCAGACCCTGCTCGGCTGGCGCGAGGTGCCGACCGACACCGCAGGCCTCGGCAGGCGCGTGATCGAGACGATGCCGGTGATTCGCCAGGCGATCGTGGTGGCCAGTCCGAAGGTGAAGGACCAGGACGCGTTCGAGCGCAAGATTTTGACCATCCGCAAGCAGACGCTGAACAATGTACGCGGTTTGGCGGATCAGCGGCATCTGCCCGGGCTGAGCGACCTCTATATGCCGTCGTTCTCCACCCGCACGGTGGTCTACAAGGGCCTGCTGTTGGCGCCGCAGGTCGGCACGTTCTACCTCGACCTGCGCAATCGGCTGACCGAGTCGGCGCTGGCGCTGGTGCATCAGCGTTTCTCCACCAATACGTTCCCGTCCTGGCGACTGGCACATCCGTATCGCTTTCTGGCGCATAACGGCGAAATTAACACCGTTCGCGGCAATGTGAACTGGATGTATGCGCGCCGGCGTTCGATGGCATCGGAGCTGATCGGGCCGGACCTCGACAAGATGTGGCCGCTCATTCCGCACGGACAATCCGACACCGCCTGCATCGACAACGCCCTGGAAATCCTGGTCGCTGGTGGCTACTCGCTGGCACATGCAATGATGATGTTGATCCCGGAAGCCTGGGCGGAGAATCCGCTGATGGATCCGGACCGGCGCGCCTTTTATGAGTACTACGCCGCGCTGATGGAGCCGTGGGACGGCCCTGCCTCGATCGCCTTCACCGACGGGCGGCAGATCGGCGCCACGCTGGATCGCAACGGACTGCGGCCGGCCCGCTACATCATCACCGACGACGACCACGTGATCATGGCCTCCGAGGCGGGCGTTTTGCCGGTGCCGGAGGAGCGGATCGTCCGCAAGTGGCGGCTGCAGCCTGGCAAGATGTTGCTGATCGATCTGGAGCAAGGCCGTATCATCGACGATGCCGAGGTGAAGCAGACGCTGGCGACCGAGCATCCGTATGCCGAGTGGCTGAAGGCCACGCAGGTGCAGCTCGAGGAGCTGCCGGAACCGTCCGAGACACCGGCACCGATGCCGGAGATGCCGCCGGCGCGGCCGAATGACCAGACCGCGCTGCTGCAACAACAGCAGGCGTTCGGCTACACGCAGGAGGATATTCAGTTCTTCCTCGAACCGATGGCGCAGGAGGGCGATGACCCGGTCGGCTCGATGGGCACCGACACGCCGCTCGCCGTGCTGTCGAGCAAGCCAAAGCTGCTGTACAACTACTTCAAACAGAACTTCGCGCAGGTCACCAACCCGCCGATCGATTCGATCCGCGAGGCGCTGGTGATGTCGCTGGTTTCGATGATCGGGCCGCGCCCGAATCTGCTGGGACATCATGCCGGATCGCACTATCGGCTGGAGGTGGCGCAGCCGATCCTGACCAATGCGGATCTGGAGAAGGTGCGGGCGATCTCCTCGCTGGTGGGCGACGCATTTCGCACCCGCACGATCGATGTCACCTGGCCCGCGACCGAGGGCGCAGCGGGCATGGCGCGCGCGGTCGATCGCCTCTGCGTCGAGGCGACCGATGCGGTGCTGGACGGGTTCAACATCCTGATCCTGTCGGATCGCGCCGTGTCCGCCACGCGGATTCCGATGCCGGCACTGCTGGCGACGGCGGCGGTGCATCATCACCTGATCCGGCGTGGCCTGCGCACCAGCACGGGGCTCGTCGTCGAAACCGGCGAGGCGCGCGAGGTGCACCATTTCTGTGTGCTCGCAGGCTATGGCGCCGAGGCCATCAACCCGTACCTGGCGTTCGAAACGCTGGAGCAGATCCGCGAGCGGGACGGCATCAAGCTAAAGCCATACGAGGTGCAGAAGAACTATCTGAAAGGGGTCGGCAAAGGCATTCTGAAGGTGATGTCCAAGATGGGCATCTCGACCTATCAGTCCTATTGCGGCGCGCAGATCTTCGACGCCGTCGGGCTGTCGACCGACCTGGTGGAGAAATGCTTCACTGGTACCGCCAGCACGATCGAAGGTGCCGGCTTCGAAGAGATCGCGCGCGAGGCGGTCCAGCGTCACCAGAACGGCTATGGCGAGAACCCGCTGTATGACGGAATGCTGGACGCCGGTGGTGACTACGCGTTCCGGCTGCGCGGCGAGGATCACGCCTGGACACCTGATTCGGTGGCGAAGCTGCAGCATGCGGCACGCGGCAACTCGCGCGCGGAGTTCACCGCGTTCACCGACATCATCAACGACCAGAGCCGGCGTCTGCTGACGCTGCGCGGTCTGATGGAGCTGAGGTTCGCCGATACGCCGGTGCCATTGGACGAAGTGGAGCCGGCAGCGTCGATCGTGAAGCGGTTCGCCACCGGCGCGATGAGCTTCGGTTCAATCTCGCGGGAGGCGCACACCACGCTGGCGATCGCGATGAATCGCATCGGCGGCAAGTCGAACACCGGCGAGGGCGGCGAAGAGTCGGATCGCTACCGCCCGCTGCCCAACGGCGATTCAATGCGTTCCGCTATCAAGCAGGTCGCATCGGGACGGTTCGGCGTGACCATCGAATACCTGGTGAACGCGGACGATTTGCAGATCAAGATGGCGCAGGGCGCCAAGCCCGGCGAGGGCGGGCAATTGCCGGGCCGCAAGGTGGATAAGAACATCGCCCGCGTCCGCTATTCCACGCCAGGCGTGGGGCTGATTTCGCCGCCGCCGCACCATGACATCTACTCGATCGAGGACCTCGCACAGCTCATCGCGGATTTGAAGAACGCCAATCCGGCAGCGCGGATTTCAGTGAAGCTGGTGTCCGAGGTCGGTGTCGGCACGGTGGCGGCCGGTGTCGCCAAGGCGAGATCGGATCACGTCACCATATCCGGCTTCGAAGGCGGTACCGGTGCGTCGCCGCTGACCTCGCTCACGCATGCCGGCTCGCCGTGGGAGATCGGACTGGCCGAGACGCAGCAGACGCTGGTGCTGAACGGTCTGCGCGGCCGCATCGCGGTGCAGGTGGATGGCGGGCTGCGTACCGGCCGCGACGTGGTGGTCGGCGCACTGCTCGGCGCCGATGAGTTCGGCTTCTCCACCGCGCCGCTGATCGCCGCCGGCTGCATCATGATGCGCAAGTGTCACCTGAATACCTGTCCGGTGGGCATCGCGACCCAGGACCCGGTACTGCGCAAGAAGTTCACCGGCCAGCCCGAGCACGTGATCAACTTCTTCTTCTTCATCGCCGAAGAGGTGCGCGAGCTGATGGCCAAACTGGGCTTCCGCACGTTCAGCGAGATGGTCGGCCAGGTCGACCGTCTCGACATGCGCACGGCGGTCGAACACTGGAAAGCGAAGGGCGTCGATCTGAGCCGCATCCTGTACCAGGCCCGGGCGCGCGAGGGTGTCGCAATCTACAACTGCGAGCAGCAGAACCACCACCTCGATCGTGCGATGGACAACGAGCTGATCGAGCTGGCGGCGCCGGCGATCCAACGTGGCGAACCCGTGCGCATCTCGCGCGACATACGCAACGTGCACCGCACGGTGGGCGCTATGCTGTCGGGCGAGGTAGCGAAGCGCTACGGCCACACCGGGCTGCCCGAGGACACCATCCAGATCAGTCTGCACGGGAATGCCGGCGGCAGCTTCGGTGCGTTCCTGGCGCGCGGCGTCACGCTGGAGCTCACCGGTGACGCCAACGACTACGTGGGCAAGGGTTTGTCCGGGGGGCGCGTCGTCGTGCGCCATCCGCCGGTAAGGCGCGAGCCGACCGAGAACATCATCATAGGCAACACCGTGCTGTACGGCGCGATCGCCGGCGAGGCGTATTTCCAGGGTGTCGCCGGCGAGCGGTTCGCTGTGCGCAATTCGGGCGCGCTCGCGGTGGTGGAAGGCTGCGGCGACCACGGCTGCGAATACATGACTGGAGGCGTTGTCGTCGTATTGGGTGATACCGGCCGCAACTTCGCCGCGGGCATGTCGGGCGGCGTCGCCTACGTCTACGATCCGATGCGCCGCTTCGAGAGCCTGTGCAACATGGCCGCCGTCGAGCTCGAGCCAGTCGTGCCACCCGATCCAAGCGCGGCGGACGATCCGGAACGGCCGCGCCAGCGCGCGGTGTCGGTCGAGGACAGTGGCATGGGCGACCTCCTGCGCTTTGACGCCGAACGGCTGCGCGTGCTGGTGGAGAAGCACCTGCTGTACACCGGCAGCGCACGGGCGCGCGAACTGCTGGATGACTGGGATAACGCGCTGGCGTGCTTCATCAAGGTGATGCCGCTCGACTTCCGACGCGCCCTGGTCGAGCTGCGTGCCGAACGCCAGGCGGCGGAAGCCGCTGCCGCCGACTGAGGATTTTCCGATGGGCAAGCCAACCGGGTTCCTCGACATCGAGCGGCACGACCGCGGCTATGACAAGCCCGAGGTGCGGCGCCGGACGTGGACCGAATTCCTCAGGCCGCTGTCGGAACCGGAACTGTCGGAGCAGGCAGCGCGCTGTATGGACTGCGGCATCCCGTTCTGTCACAACGGCTGTCCGGTCAATAACCTGATACCCGACTGGAACAACCTGGTCTATCGCCACCAGTGGGAAGCGGCGATCCGTGCGCTGCATTCCACCAACAATTTCCCCGAGTTCACCGGCCGCATCTGCCCCGCGCCGTGCGAGGCGTCCTGCACGCTGAACATCGACGACAATCCGGTGACCATCAAGACGATCGAGTGCGCGATCGTCGATCGCGCGTGGCAGGAAGGCTGGATCACGCCACACTTACCGTCCCAGCGCACCGGCAAACGCGTCGCTGTGGTGGGGTCCGGGCCGGCGGGCATGGCATGCGCGCAGCAACTTGCTCGCGTCGGCCACATGGTGACGTTATTCGAGAAGAATGACCGTATCGGCGGCCTACTGCGCTACGGCATTCCGGACTTCAAGATGGAGAAACATCTGGTCGATCGCCGCGTCGAGCAGATGAGCGCGGAGGGTGTCGCATTCCGCACCGGCATCGAGGTTGGCACGACATTGCCGATGGATGCGCTGCTGCGCGAGTTCGATGCCGTCGCCCTGACCGGAGGCGCCGAGTGGCCCCGCGATCTCGAAGTGCCGGGCCGCGAGCTGGACGGCGTGCATTTTGCGATGGACTTCCTGACCCAGCAGAACAAGCGCGGCGCCGGTGATGACGAGGCGCGCGCCACCGCGGGTCGCGGCACGATCACCGCGAGTGGCAAGCATGTCGTGGTGATCGGCGGTGGCGATACCGGTTCCGACTGCATCGGCACATCAGTGCGGCAAGGGGCTGCCTCGGTCACGCAACTGGAGATATTGCCGAGACCACCTGAGCTTGAGAACAAGGCGCTCACTTGGCCGGACTGGCCGCTGAAACTGCGCACCTCGCATGCACATGAGGAAGGCGCCGACCGTGATTGGGCGGTGCTGACAAGAAGCGCGGTCGGCGTATCCGGCAATGTCGAGGCGCTGGAGTGCGTCCGCGTCGAGTGGGCGAAGGGCGCCGACGGGCGGTTCGCGATGCAGGACGTGCCGGACAGCCAGTTCCAGCTCAAGGCTGATCTGGTGCTGTTGGCGATGGGGTTCCTTGGGCCGCGCAAGGCAGGAATGCTCGAACAGGCGCGTATTGCGCTCGATCCGCGCGGGAATGTGCTCGCGAACACTACGGACTACCGCAGCTCGGTCGACAAGGTATTCGCCGCCGGCGACATGCGGCGCGGGCAATCGCTGGTGGTGTGGGCGATCCGTGAAGGCAGGCAGTGTGCGCGCGCGATCGACGAATACCTGATGGGTTCAAGCATGTTGCCGCGGTAACCTCGTCGGTGCGGGCAAATCCGATGGTTTCTCTATCCAGTGGTCCGGCCTGCCTTTGTTGTACACCGCAGCTGCAGTCCGCTGTTCGTCGTGTAGAACGGGAAATGTCTCGACGCGGCTTCATTGCCGGGGTGGGTACCTCGCTCACGTCGCTCGGGCTTGGCGGGCCGACCGTCGCGCAAGCGGCTCCTCCCGGCTCCACGTCGCCAATCGTGTTCGGGAATTTTCTGCTGTTCGATGGAAAGTCCAATGTTCTGCGAGGAGGGCTTCGCCTTCTTGTCGAGGGCAATCGCATCAAGCGGATCGCCACCGGTGACGGGACCCTCCCGGAAGGTGCAAAAACGATCGATTGCGGCGGACGGGTCCTGATGCCGGGTCTGATCGACGCGCATTGGCATACGATCTTCGCGGCGGTTTCGATCAGCACGCTGTTTTCGGCAGACATCGGCTATATCTTTCTTGCCGCAAGCGCCGAGGCCGAGCGGACGCTGATGCGGGGATTCACCACCGTCCGAGACCTCGGCGGCCCATCTTTTGCCTTGAAGCAGGCGATCGACGATGGGCTCGTGTCCGGGCCTCGCATCTATCCGTCGGGCGCCATGATCACGACCACCGGCGGCCATGGAGATATGCGTCCACTCTCCGATCTGCCAAGGAGTCCTGGCGGCTCGTTGAGCTATATGGAGCGGACAGGCGGCGCCAGTCTCGCCGACAATGCGGACGAGCTCAGGTTGCGTGTGCGCGAACAGCTATTCCAGGGTGCCTCGCAGATTAAACTCGTCGGCGGCGGAGGCGTCGCGTCGTGGCGCACCACGCTGGACATGTTCACCTTCAGCGAATCTGAGTTCCGGGCGGGCGTCGAGGCCGCAGCGGACCGGAATACCTATGTGGCCGTGCACGCCTACCCGCCCGCTCAGATCCAACGGGCCATCAATGCGGGGATCCAGTGCATCGAGCACGGGCATCTGATGGATGAGGCGACCGCGATGCTCATGGCCGAAAGGGACATATGGCTCAGCACGCAGCCGTTCGTCAGCGACGACGACGTACCTCCTATGGTCGGTCAAAGCCAGATCAACCTGCTTCAGGTCATCGCCGGCACGAATACAGTTTACGCTCTGGCGAAA
>DASXNR010000529.1:0-3266 GCA_036494925.1 Acetobacteraceae bacterium | reverse complement strand
TCTTGCATCAGTCGCGCAGGCTCATTTCGCGCATCCCGTCGGCAATCAGATTGAATCCCAGGATCAAGCTCGACACCGACAGCGCCGGCACGATCAACATGTAGGAATATTTCCACAGCAACGCGGCGGTGGCGGCCTCCTTGATCATCAGCCCCCAATCGGGATCCGGCGGCTGCAGACCCAACCCTAAGAACGTCAGCGTGGTAATGGCGACGGTGGTGTAGCCGAGCCGCAGGCAGGCGTCGACGATGATGGGTCCGCGCACGTTGGGCAAGAGTTCCACCAGCATGATCCACAGCGGATGTTCGCCGCGGGTTTGGGCTGCCTGTATGTAGTCGCGCGGCTTCGCGTCCAAGGCCAAGCCGCGCACGATGCGCATGATGACCGGCGCCGATGAACAGGTGACCGCGATGATGATGTTGAAACCGCTCTGACCGAGCAGATTCAACACCAGGATGTACAGCACCATCACGGGGAACGACAGCAGCACATTGCTCGCGAAGGATACGAACTCATCCCACCAGCCCCCGAGATAGCCGCCGATCAGGCCGGCGCCTGCGCCCACCACATAGGCCACCGAGGTGGCCGTGATGCCCCAGACCAGCACGCGTTGACAGCCCCACACGGTGCGCGACAGGACGTCCCGGCCGCGCAGGTCCGAACCCAGGAGAAACAGCACCCCATGTCTGATCCCGCCCGGCGTCACCAACGGCACCAGCGGCTTGTTGGGGTCGAGGAGGGGCAGAAAGGGCGCCGTCACCGCCATCAGCAGCCAGAAGCACACCAAGGTGGCGCCCAGCATCGCCACCCAGGACTCGCGCCAGCTGCGCAGCGCGAGGACGTAGAGCGCGATCACGCTGGGGATGGCGGGCAGCAGCAGGTAGCTGCCGAGCGCGCCGAGTTCGGAGCGGAACATCACATAGGCCGTCAGGGGCAGCCAGATCAGCGCGAGCAGTATCGCCAGGCGCGAGTTCACGTGCGCACTAGGCGAAGCGGACGCGCGGATTGAGGAAAACGTAGGCTGCGTCCGACAGCAATTGCGACCCCACCGCAACGCCCACCGCCACCAGCGTCGCCGCCTGCAGCACCTGGATATCGCCGAAATT
Organism: Acetobacteraceae bacterium; assembly: GCA_036494925.1. Lineage (GTDB taxonomy): Bacteria > Pseudomonadota > Alphaproteobacteria > Acetobacterales > Acetobacteraceae > JAMXLO01. Next base: position 2,160 of record DASXNR010000529.1, on the reverse strand, counting down.
GGCGGCATCGAACAGCATGCGGCCGAACCCCGCGTACTGAAAGAACACCTCGACCACGACGACCTGTGACAGCACTCCGTTGAGCTCGAGGAAAATGAGCGTGACGGGGACGATCAGCGCATTCCTGAGTGCGTGCCGCAAAATGACGCGCCGATAGGGCAATCCCTTCAACACCGCGGTGCGGATGTACTGCGATGCCATGACATCGGCCATGGCGGCACGCGTCATTCTCACCAGATAACCGATGTCATAGACCAACAGCGTCAGCAGCGGCAGCACCAGCGCGCGAAACGACCAGCCCTCGGTCATGGCCGACTTGGCGGGCACCCATCCCAACCCCAGCGACAGGATCACCGTGAGCAGCACGGCCGTCGCAATCTGCGGGATCGATGTGGTAAAGACGGCCGCGATGGATATGACCCTGTCGAGCGCAGAGCCCACATTCATGCCGGCGAGCACGCCCAAGGTGAGGGACACCGGGATCATGATCAAGAACACGAAGAAAGCCAGAATCGCGGTGTTGGCCAGGCTCTCTTTCAGCAGCGTCGACACCGCGACATCTTTCTCGATCGACTGGCCCAGGTCGCCGTGCAGAACCGCTCGCAGCCACTGTCCATAGCGCGCGAGGAATGGTTCATTGAGTCCTTTCTTTTCGAGCCATTCGTGGTAATCGCCGGCGGACAATGTCGCCACGCCGAATCCGCCGAGTTCCGCGACGGCGACTTTCTCGCGGAACTGATCGCTGTCGAAAATCGCGAACAGCAGCAGCGAAACGGTCAACATGATCAGCAGCATCTGGGTCACACGCCGGACGATGAGATTGCCCATGGGTGTCCCGGTCAGCTGATCCAAACCTTGTTGAGCTGCATCTGTCGGGCCGGATGGGCCTTGTAGCCGTGCACCTTGGCCGCAGCAAGAATGAATACCGGGCGCCACATGGGCTGAACCACCACGGCCGCGTCCTGCAGAATCTTCTCGACTTTCTGCATCTTGGCTTTGCGCGCGCCGATGTCCAGGGTTGCCTCGGCGTCCGATAGTGCCTGGTCGAATTCCGGATCGGCAAAGTGACTCTCGTTCCAGGATGCTCCCGTGCGGTAGGCCTGCGCGAGCGCCATGGTGCCGAGCGGCCGGTGTGCCCAGGAGGTTGCGCCGAAGGGCACCTTCGTCCAGATCTCCCAGAACTTGGTCGCCGGCACCACGGTGACGGCGAGATTGATCCCCGCCTCTTTGACCTGATCGCGCAGCGCTTCGCAGGCCGCCTGCTGCCAGGGACCGTCGTTGTTGCCGACCACGATGTCGAGGTCGATGCCATTGGGGTATCCGGCTTCCTTCAATAGCCGCCTGGCGCCGGCGACGTCGCGCGCCACCGGGGGCAGCGGAAAATATTCCGGGTGCACGGGGGCGACATGAAAGTTGCCGGCCACCAAGCCGTGTTCCCCGAACACCAGTCTCTTGATGGCCGCATTGTCCGCCGCTTTGACGACGGCGCGCCGCACGCGGATGTCGTTGAAGGGCTTGACGTCGACTTGCATGCGGCAGCACAGGGTCTGCGCCGTTTCCACGGACAGGATCCGCGCGCCAGGGATCGACCGCGCGAGCTCGAGCTGCTCGACCGGGAGTTCATAGATGGCGTCGACGCTGCCGGAGGCCAGCGCCGCGGTCTGGTTCTCCTGTTCGTAATGGTAGAAGTGGATCTCGTCCAGGAATACCTCGCCCCCCCAGTAGTGAAAGTCCTTGCCGTCGGTGGTCTTGACGACGCGCTTGAGGATGCAGCGATCGGCGACGCGCAGCTCCGCCAGGGTATAGGGCCCGGTGCCGATCGGATTGCGCGACAACGGCGCCTTGAAGGAGGGGTGCACCACCAAGGTACAAAATTCGCCGCAGTCCTCCGCGACCGATAGAACCGGTTTCGCGAGGTTGAGGCGCAGAGTACGGCGGTCGAGGACTTCGACGCCATTCTTCAGCGGCCTGCGCAGCGCTCGGCCTTTGGAGTCCTTCTCGCCGGTGAGTTCCGTCAGAGCCGCAAAGGTCGACAGACCGAGATTCGATGAACCCAACGCGGGGTCCGACCAGCGACGAATGTTCCAAGCCACATGTTCGGCTGTCAGTTCCTCGCCGTTGTGCCACATCACGCCGCCGCGCACCTGCAGCGTCCAAGTC
>DASXNR010000528.1:0-9785 GCA_036494925.1 Acetobacteraceae bacterium | reverse complement strand
CAGTGCGGTTCCATCTTCGCCCATTGGGCGTCGGTCAATATGAGACGTTCCATCCAGAGCTTGAATCACAACACACCCGGTATGGGAATCCTGAATCCCAACAGACCCTAGTCCACCGCTCATTGCACGCGGCAAAATCAGGTAACGCGGTGCGTGCATGTGCTGCACCGCAGCACGCGCGATTTAGCCGTGTCCGACCAGCACCTGATGGGTCACCGTCAGGAGCACATCGGCGAGGCCCGCGCAGCTGACCAGCTTCGAAGCCTTGTCGGGCGCGAACCATCTGGTGTCTCGCTCCGATCGTTCCGGCCACTTGCGCAACTGTCGCTCAACCGCGAACAGAAACACCGACACCTCGAATACTGTCTTCTGCTTTTCGTAACGGTAGCAGCCGATCGGGTCGTCGCCGACCACGGTGCCGACCAGCCCTGCTTCTTCGTATGCTTCGCGCGCGGCTGTGGCGGCGGCCGTCAGATTGCGGATCGGCCAGCCTTTGGGGATGATCCACTCGCGCCGCCCGCGGGTCGTCACGAGCAGGACCCTGATCTCCCCTTCCGCGGTGATCGAGAACGGCAGAGCCGCGTATTGATACAGGATCTTGCTAGCAACGATCGGCATCGTACACTTCGAATGCGCCAGCCGACTGCAAAGCACGCTCGTCCGCGTCGGCGCAACCCCTTACTGCCACGGCAATCAGGTGAGCGTGCGGCCCGCCGGAGCATTGGATAGTCTGCAAGCAAGGCTTCATCAGGGAGCGATCGAGGGCCAGCTCCTCGGTGGCCCTGGCCCCCCTATTGCCTGCCGTTAGCGCGGCACTTTGTTAGGATCTGCCACGAAACAACTGCGTCAGGTGCTCAATGCCTGCCATTTTCGTCGTCATCCCCGCTTTCGCGGGGATGACAATCGGGGGTACCATCCTGGCTACACCTGATTCGTTTAATTCGTGGCAGATACTTACCTCGACCAGAATGCCGGCAAGCTCTTGAACCGGCGCCACTGCTTGCGCAGCATCGTTGCCGTCGCCGCACGGTCACGCGCCTGCCAGCCCATCACCGCGCCGATGGTACGCTGCACCTCCGGCGTCACCGGATCATGCGCGAGCGCGCGCAGAAACGGCAGGGTCGTCGTCGCATCGTTGTCATGGCCGAGCATGTCCTGCAGGTTCGCGAGGCATCTGCGGAAATCCTTGGCCTCGCCGTTGTCATTGTGCAACAGATTAAAGAACTCCATGGCATAGCGCAGCTTCTTGAGGGCTATTCTGACCTGGTGGCGCGCGTCGGGAGGCAGCTGCCGGAACTGCGCGCCCCGCTTCGAGGCCCTGTGGCGCAGTCGCGTCAGGACCCGACCGGCGAATGCCGGAGCGGGCTCCAGCAACACCGCCAGTGAACCGGCTTCCAGTTCATTCCGCCAGCCACGCGATTCGATCCAAAGCAGCATCGAGAGCTGGAAGCGGTTGTAGCGCTGGCTCGCGAGCGCCTCCTGCAGCACTGCGTAGGCCGCGCGGCGATGGGGTTCCGCGGCCTGGCGCAGGCCGTCGAAATCCACCTCCGCGCTGAGCGCGTCCGAGGGTCCGCTCAGCGTCTCGGTGATGAACACATCCCAGTCCCGTGCCGCGCCGAGCAGCGTTGCCAGCCATTTCCCTTCGGCACTGAAGGTCCGTAGCGTCGGCAGGCCCAGTTCGCGGCACAGCATCGCGCATGCGGTGCGAAGCCGCCGCAGCGCGACGCGCATCTGATGCGCGCCTTCAGGGTCGCGTCCGCTCTCGACCACCACCTGATTTGCCAGCATCTGATGCTGGCAGCCGCCGATCAGTATCCCGATGATATCGTCGACCGTGTGCTCCGCGGTGAGGGCGGGGGTGGTTGCCTTGGTTGCCTCCCGCTGCAGACCGAATGCCAGGCCGTAGCCTCGATCCGCCTTGCTCTGCGTGCCGATCCTGAGCGGCGCGGTCTCAAGCAGCTCGATCCCAAGCTGATACAGCGCCCGCGGGCCGCCGGACTTTACCTCGAGCTCGATTTCGGTCAGCGGCTCGCAGCGCTCGCCAGCTTCGATGGACCCCTCATCGAAGGCAACCTCGACGACAGTTCCGGCCAGATCGAGGCGCTGGGTCCGCCGGCGCACCTTGGTCGCGAATACCGGTTCGAGCGCATCGGCGGCGAGCCGATCCAGCGGAGCGCCGATCTCGGACACCGGCAAAATCGCGAGATCGGGCTCCATACCGTCAACCGAAATCTCCCATTCCCGGCGGGCGAAGGGCTGTCCCTGCACCGGATCGCGCTTCACGGTCTGCACATAGCGACTGCCGTGGCGCCTGACCCGCAGCGACATGCCGTGGCTGAACAGGATGCGCTCCGGGGTATCGTAGTAGACTGCGTCCAGCCGCCGGGCGACGCCTGCGTTGCGGGCATGGCGCGCGACGATCGGCGCGTTGCGAAGCTGATCCATCACGCCGGCGGGTGCCAGCAATTTCAGCTCGACCTCGTCCTTCCCGTTCGGCCGGGCCAAACCATCCATCGCACTGTCCGACGGCGACTGACGGACCTGCTCGTTCAGCATTCGCTCTTCGCTAAAATCCATATGTCGATTTTATGACAGGCGCCGATTCGGCGGCAAGCCGACGCGCTCTCCGCGCTGCCGTGATTTCATGTAAACCTTCCGTCATCCCTGGTCCGAAATCACGGAGCTCCTGCATGGCCGGCCGGCCCACCTTCAGCACACCTCCTGGGTTCCTGGGTGTCTCGCGCAGCGATCGCGACGCAGACTTCGTCGTGGCCGGCATTCCGCACGACATCGGTACCACCAACCGGGCGGGAGCGCGCGACGGGCCACAGGCAATTCGTCACGCCAGCCGCATGCTCGTGGATGGTGCGCATCCGGAATTCTGGACCGAACCGGCCGGGCCCGGTCTGGCCGATATCGGGGACTTCCAGCTTGCACTCGGCGACATTCCGCAGAGCCTGCGGCTGATCGAGCAACAGGCGTCGGAACTTCGCCATCTCGTCGCACTTGGCGGCGAACATGGCATCACGCTGCCATTGCTGCGTGCTGCCGCGCGCCGTCTCGGCCGGAAGCTCGCGTTGGTGCACTTCGATGCGCATGTCGATACCTGGCCGGACAACTTCGGCCAGCGCTACGCCCATGGTTCGGTGTTCTACCACGCGATCGAGGAAGGCCTGGTCGATCCGCACCGAATGGTGCAGGTCGGCATTCGCTCGCCGGTACAGCGCGAAGTCTGGGATTGGACCATCGGGCAGGGTGTCCGGGTACTGACGGCGCAGGATGTGCACATGCAGGGTGCCGAGACGACGGCCGAACAGATCCGCGACGTGGTGGCCGACGCGCCGACCTATCTGAGCTTCGACGTCGATGCGCTCGATCCCGCGTTCGCGCCTGGCACCGGCACGCCGGAGATCGGCGGCCTGATGTCGTGGCAGGCGCAGGCGATCCTGCGCCGTCTGCGCGGCGTCGGCTTCATCGGCATGGACGTGGTGGAGGTGGCTCCGGCCTATGACGTGGCCGAGATCACCGCTCTGGCGGGGGCCACGGTTGCGTGGGAATACCTGGCCTTGTTGGCGGCCATGTCCCAGGAGGGCGGCTGAGGCTTCGAAAACACATAACGATTTTCCCTGCCTCGCCCCTATATCGCATCGTTCGTGTCGCTTTCGGGCGATGCGACGCCTTGACGCATCCGCACGTGCCGCGAGCTCCCATCGATCCGGGAGCACAGCAACGACGTAACGCGTCCTTTTCGGTCGAGCCGGTCGCCAGTGGGCCGGTGGTCGTTAGGGAGCCGCCTATGTTGGCTGAACGGTCTGCCGCGATGCGAAGTACTCGCACCACCGGCTGAGTTCGTCGCCCCGCAGCGCCGTCGCGCTGCGCGGCCTGTCCCCCCGTTGGTTTGGCCGCCGGATGCGCCCTTGCGCGTCCGTGTGCGGTGCGAGGATTATCCCGATGAACCGAGTACGCGCCCGTTCGGCCGTGTCGCCGCTGCATGGCCGATTCGACTTCGCTTCGGACGTCCTGCCCGAGGTCAACGATCTGGTCGCCAGCGAGCGGCCGGAGGAGCCCATGCACTGCCTGCGACCCGCCGCCGTCACCGCCGCGACACAGGCCTTTGTCGACGCCTTTCCCGGCGATGTGATGTACGCCGTGAAGTGCAATCCCGAGCCGGCCATCATCCGTGCGGTGCGGGCCGGCGGGGTCGAGCATTTCGATTGTGCATCGATAGCCGAGGTGCGGCTGGTCCGGCAGATGTTCGCGGACGCCACGATCCATTTCATGCATCCGGTCAAGGCGCGCGGCGCGATCCGCGAGGCCTGGGTTCAGCACGGCGTGCGCGACTTCGTGCTGGACACCCAAGAGGAACTGGCAAAGATCCGCGACGAGATCAGGGCGACGGGCGTCGCCGGCGAGCTTGGCCTGATCGTTCGGCTGGCACTGCCGAAGGGCGACGCAGTGCTGGATCTGTCGGGCAAGTTCGGCGCCGCGCCCGACGATGCGGCCACCCTGCTGCGCACGGCGCGGCGGCATACCGGCCGGCTCGGGCTGTCCTTCCATGTCGGCTCGCAATGTCTGGATCCGCTTGCCTGGCGGAACGCGCTCGCGCTGGCAGGCGAGGTGATCCGCACCGCCGCCGTTGCGGTCGATGTGCTCGACGTGGGCGGCGGCTTCCCGGTGTCCTATCCCGACGTCGATCCGCCGCCGCTCGGCGCGTTCATCGCCGAGATCGAAGCCGGCGTGGAGCGCGAAGGCCTCACGAACGTGCGGCTGTGGGCGGAGCCGGGGCGGGCATTGGTGGCCGGCGGCGCCTCCGTCGTCGTGCAGGTGCAGCAGCGCCGCGGCGACGCGCTGTATATCAACGACGGCGTGTACGGCAGCCTGTCGGACGCGGGCGCGCTCGGGTTCCGCTATCCGGTACGGCTGATCCGCCCCGATGGCGCGGCACCGTCGGACCGGTCTGCCGCGTTCTCGCTGTTCGGACCGACCTGCGACAGCGCCGACCGGATGCGGGGGCCGTTCCTGCTGCCCGCCGATGTCGCCGAGGGCGACTGGATTGAGATCGGCCAGCTCGGTTCGTACGGCGCGTGCCTGCGCACCGCGTTCAACGGCTTCGATCGCGCGCGTCTGGTCGAGGTGCGCGATGCGCCATTGCTGGCCACGCCGCACGTCGGATCCGCCACCATGTCGCTGGCGGCATGATCGGAGGCCTGCATTGATGGAAGGAATCCACTCGATGAAGCACGTCGCGTTTGCCGGTCGCCTGGTGATGCTCGGCTGCGGCAGCATCGGCCAGGGCGTTCTGCCCCTGATCCTGCGTCACATCGACATGCCGGCGCAGCGGATTCATATCCTCACCGCCGATGCCCGTGGCAGCGACGTCGCTGCGGCATGCGGCGTGGCGGTGACGGTGGCGCCGGTGACCCGCGACAACTACCGCGACCTGCTGCTGCCGCTGCTGGGACGCGGCGATTTCCTGCTCAACCTGTCGGTGGACGTCTCGTCGGTCGCGCTGATCGCGCTGTGCCAGGAGCTTGGCGCGCTGTATCTCGACACCTGCACCGAGCCGTGGGCCGGCGGCTACACCGATCCGTCGCTGACCCCGTCACAGCGTTCCAACTACGCGCTGCGCGAGAGCGCGCTGGCGCTCGCGGTGCCGGGCCAGGCGCGTCCGACCGCGGTGCTGACGCACGGCGCCAACCCCGGCCTGGTTTCGCACTTCGTCAAGCAGGCGCTGCTCGACATCGCGCGCGACACCGGCGCCGGTCAGGCGGTGCCGGCGTCGCGGCGGGAGTGGGCGGCGCTCGCCGCGCGCCTCGGCGTGAAGGTGATCCACATCGCCGAACGCGACACGCAGTCGGCCGATGTCGCCAAGCGGCCTGGCGAATTCGTCAACACCTGGTCGATCGACGGCTTCACCGGCGAGGGCTGCCAGCCGGCCGAGCTTGGCTGGGGCACGCATGAGCGCGCGTTGCCGGAGGATGGCCGCCGGCACGAGTTCGGCAGCGGCGCGGCGATCTATCTGCTGCGTCCCGGCGCCGCGACGCGGGTACGGAGCTGGACGCCGCTGGAAGGGCCGTTCCACGGGTTCCTGGTGACCCACAATGAATCGATCTCGATCGCTGATTACCTGACGGTGCGCGAGAACGGCGTGGTCCGCTACCGGCCGACCGTGCACTACGCCTATCACCCGTGCGACGACGCGGTGCTGTCGCTGCATGAATTCGCCGGCAAGAACTGGCGGTTGCAGGACGAGAAGCGGCTGATGATGCATGAGATCGCCCGTGGCATGGACGAGCTCGGCGTGCTTCTGATGGGCCATCCGCGCGGCGTCTACTGGTACGGCTCGCGTCTGACCATCGAGGAGACGCGACGCATTGTTCCGTACAACAACGCGACCAGTCTCCAGGTGACCGCGGCAGTGCTCGGCGGGCTGGTGTGGGCGATCGAGCATCCGCTGGCCGGCATCGTCGAGGCCGATCAGCTGGACCACCAGCGCGTGCTGGAGGTGGCGCGGCCTTATCTGGGCGAACTGGTGGGCGTCTACGGCGATTGGACGCCGCTGCAGGATCGCGGTGCGCTGTTTCCCGAGCAGGTGGATACGACCGATCCCTGGCAGTTCGGAAATATCCGCGTGGTCTGAACCGGCAGATGCCCGCGGGCGAGTTGCAGGTGGTGGCAGGCGCGGTGGTCGCCTACCGACTGTTCGACATCGCCTACGCCATCGATCTGCCGAAAGCGGAAGCGCTCTGGGCGCGACGGACACGGTCGGCCAGCACGCGCGCGCGGCTGAGCGCCACGCCGGCAAAGGCGATGTCATTCGGCGTGCCGCCGGTCGAACTGGTGCTCGAACCGGTGCCGCTGCGTCTCGCCTCGGCCACGCTCATGGCCGAGGTCACCGCGCGGCTGTACGACTTCGGTGTCCTCACTCTGGCCCTGCGGGTGCCGGTCAACGGATTGCCCTGGTCGGAGTATGCGCGCCTGCTTGACGCGACGGACCGGTGCGTCGGCGCCGATACCGCGACCTGGACCAATCTGCTGACCCAGGTCCGCAGCATTTTCGCCAGCGCGTTGATCCGGCCGGCGAGCTCGACCGTCGAGGAGGACTATTTGATCGGTACCGTCGAGGCGTTCAGCGAGGCGCTGACGGCGGAACAGCTCCAGGAGCGCGTCGACCTGGTTGCGCTGCTGTCGGGCGAACAGCGAACCCTCTCGGTCGCGTCACGCCAGGACCTGCTGCGCCAACGCTTTTCCTACTACACCGACGATCTGGTGGTGCTCACCTGGGATCGTGCGTTCATCTACGAGCCGCGCGGTGATTCGGATGTCGTCGATGTGCTGGAGGTAGCCAACGCGCAGCTGCTGGAAATGCGCTACTACGACGAACTGCTGGATGCCGAGTTGCCTCGGATGTACGACCTGATCGAGCGGACGCAGCGTGCGGTGTCGCTGTTTGCGTCGTGGCGCTTTGCCGACCTGGCGCGTCGGCTGACCACGCTGGTCGCCGAGGTGACGGAGCTGACCGAGAAGGTGGACAACGCCCTGCAGGTGACCGAGGACGTGTATCTGGCGCGGGTCTATGCTGCCGCGGTCGAGCTGTTCCGGGTGCCCACTGTCGGCGCCGCGGTGGACCGCAAACTGGCAATCATCCGCGACAGCTATACCGCGCTCTATCAGGAGGCATCGGCCGCGAGGGCGGCGCTGATGGAGGCAGTGATCGTCGTGCTGATCGCGATCGAGATCGTGCTGGCTCTGGTTCACCGCTGAGCGGCCCGGGCCACCACTGCCGGGTTCCATAAAGTACTTACGCGGTCCGTTGCCGGCAACATGACCGTTATTGCCAAATGCTAAATAAGTCTTTTGTCATTACTTTCGACACCCCAAAAAAGTAACGCGATATGTGAACCAATGCACACGCTCGATGGTACGGGTTGGGCACTATTACGACCGCGCGTTGTATGAACAGCCCGTCTGCATCCCGCGCCAAGGGCGCGAGACAAAATCCATCGGAGGCTTTTAATGATCGCACGGTTGATCTCTCGTTACGGATTCAGCGATGCCAATAGCTCCGGCACCGGCGATATGGCGCAGTTCCTGCCGCGGGATGACGGTTCCGCTCTGATCAGCAATCTCGTCTACCGGCAGCCGGGCCTTCCAGCGTCAAGTGCTGCTCAGACCGGCTCGTCCGAGTCGTCGTCCGTGCCGGGCCGCGCCGACTTCGGCTCGGCCACACCAGTGCGGACCGGTATTCCTGATACGACTTCGGTCGGTACGACTGGCAATTTCGTCAACCAGGACATCAACGGCATCCTGTCCGGAAGCGCGTGGAACGTTACCAACGTCACATACAGTTTTCCGACCTCCGCCTCGTTCTACGGATCAGGATATTCCGATCCGGCGCCGGCCAATGGCTTTCAGACGCTCAGTGCCGCGCAGCAGGCCGTGGCGGAGTACGCCTTTTCTTTGATCTCGCAGTATACACCTCTGACGTTCACGCAGATCACCGAGACCAGCACCACGCATGCGATGATTCGCCTTGCCGACTCGTCGTATCCCGCGACGTCGTATGCCTATTATCCTGCGGCGAGCGACACCGGTGGCGACGTCTTTTACGGCAATATCCGGAACGACATCCCGACCAGGGCCGGCTACGCTTTTGATACGATCCTGCATGAAATCGGCCACGCGGTGGGGCTCAAACATGGTCAGGACGACGACGGTACGCACGGTGTGCTGCCGTCCAGCCATGACTCCACGGAATGGTCGATCATGGACTACCATCCCTACATCGGAGGGCCTCTTTACTATAGCAACAGTGACGGCAGCGGCAATCAGACATATATGACTGATGACATTTCTGCGCTACAGTATCTGTACGGCGCCAACTTCAACAGCAACTCCAGCAACACGGTTTATACCTGGAGTCCGACCACCGGCCAGGAATTCATCAACGGCATAGGTCAAGGGGCATCCTCGACCGATACCGTTTACGAGGCGATCTGGGACGGCAACGGCATCGATACCTACGATCTGTCGAATTATACGACGAGCCTCTCGATCGATCTGCAGCCAGGTGACTGGTCCAACTTCTCGTCGACGCAGCTTGCCAATCTTGATTCAGGCGCACCAGGCGTTCACCTGGCACCCGGCAACATCATCAACGCGAATGAATACAACAACGATGCCCGCTCGCTCATCGAGAATGCGGATGGCGGCAGCGGAAACGATACGCTGGTCGGCAACGCCGCGAACAATGTGCTGCGCGGCGGACCGGGGAATGACAGCCTGTACGGTGGTGCAGGCACCGACACCGCCGTGTTCAGCGGTACGCAAAGTCAATACACGGTGACATGGACATCGGGGACGAATTATACCGTCGTCGGACCGGACGGCAGCGACCAGCTCCACGACATCGAACTGGTGCGGTTCGGAGCCGCGGCACCAGTGGCGATCGGCATCGCGGCGGACGATTATCGCGGCGACGCCTCGACCACGGGCACCCTCACGGCCGGCGGCAGCGTCAATGCCGTGATCAACTTCGCCGGCGACACCGACTGGTTCCGCACCACGCTGACCGCTGGGACCACCTACTGGTTCAACGATGAGGGCAGCCCCACCGGGCAGGGCACTTTGCCCGACACCTTCCTTCGCCTGCTCAACAGCACAAGCGGGCAGGTCGCGACCGACGACGACTCGGGCGCCGGCTTCAACTCGTTCATCAGCTACACTCCGACGGCGACCGGCACCTATTATGTGTCGGCGCAGGCGTTCGGCAGCAACACTGGCAG